>DAOTZT010000167.1:0-36277 GCA_034434255.1 Anaerolineales bacterium
TGCCCGTTTTCAATACAGACTCTACTGCAAAAAGGTCTTGAACCACAAAGGACACGAAGTACACAAAGGATTTCTAAAAGGCTCAATTGAGAATCTTGAATTTCGGCGCACAATTGTTTGAAAAAACTTCGCGCTCCTTTGTGCCCTTTGTGGTAAAAAAGGTTTTTGCAGTGGAATCATGCTTCTGCTGGAGGAAAATTGCAAAACGGGTGAGACACGCCATTGTCTCACCCGTTTCGTTTGTGGTTTATGTTGCTGGTAATGCTTCTATGAGGATTGCTGGACGCGCCTGGCGGCCTCGAAGCCCGCTTCTAATGCTTTGCGGTTCATTTCCTCGGTGCCGCGCGGGGCACGGGCCTGAACAGCCTTCTCGATGGCCTCTCTGGAGACAATGCCCGATAATCCAACCAACACGCCCAGCGCCACGGTATTGGCTGTGATTTCACGTCCGGTTGTTTCTAACGCAATCCTGGTAATGGGGACTTTGACGGCTCGCTCGTCGGGATTGGTGACTTTGTGCTCATCGACAATCACCAGGCCACCTGGTTTGACATTGCTGGCGAATTTACGGTAGGCCTCATCGCTCAGGGCGACCAGGATGTCGGCCACGAGCACTTCGGGATGGTCAATTTCGCCAGAAGAGAGAACGACTTCCGATTTGCTTGCTCCGCCGCGTGCCTCGGGGCCGTAACTTTGTGTCTGGACAGCATTTTTGCCGTCGTAAATCGAGGCGGCTTCGGCAAGGATGATGCCAGCGAGGATCATCCCCTGCCCGCCTTCGCCCGCCAGGCGAATCTCGGTTCGGGGTGCCAGAGTGGTGGTCATTTTGTCCCTCCCTGCGCGAGGTGAATCAGGTTGTCATATGCCGCGGTGTATGCTGGCCGCTCGATGTTGTGGAAGACGCCGCGAATGATTTTGTGGCTGTTGGCGGCTTTTTCTTCTTCGGACATGTTGTCCCATGCGGTTTTGGAGACGCTGTTTTCTTTGAGCGCTCGCATCATATCGGCGGCTGTGCCGAGTTTGTTGATGCGCCCGTAGGTGGTGTGACAGTAGGAGACGGCTTCAACCACGCTGAACCCATCTTTTGCGATTGCCTCGGCCAGAATTTTGTCCAATTCAAGGGCGTGATAGACGGTGGAACGGGCAACGTAGGTGGCACCGGCTGCCTGAGCCAGTTCGCAAATCGGGAAAGGCGGTTCGATATTGCCGTAAGGTGCGGTGGTGGCTCTTTTGCCGACGGGGGTGGTGGGGCTGTACTGGCCGCCGGTCATCCCATAAATCGCATTGTTGACGACCAGCGCTGTGATTCCGAGATTGCGGCGGGCGGCGTGAATGAAATGGTTGCCGCCGATGGCCAGAGCATCGCCATCTCCCATGATGGTGATGACTTTCATATCCGGTCGAGCCAGTTTGAGGCCGGTTGCAAAGGCCAGGGCGCGGCCATGGGTGGTGTGGAGGGTGTTGAAGTCCAGGTAAATGGGCATGCGGGCGGTGCAACCGATGCCGGAAACGAGTGCGACCTCGTCATTCTTCAGTCCCAGGTGATTAATGGCGCGGATCAGCGCGCCCATGACAACCCCCAAACCGCAGCCCGGGCACCAGATGGTGGGGAATTTTTTGTTTTTGCGCAGTTTTTGCAGGGTGGTGCTGCGCTCGAACCAGTCCGATTGCGGGATGAGCATTTCGTGATTTTCCATCCCGTGTGCTTGGGTAATATGCTCGTTCATTTGGAAATGCCCTCCATCGCATCAAGAATCATCTGCGGCGTGACCATCTCCCCGTTGGCGCGCCCAACGCGAATCACTTTCTTCCGACCGACAATGCGCTCGACTTCAAGCGCCAACTGGCCCAGGTTCATTTCAGGGACGATGATTTTGTCCACCCGCTCACCCAACGCTTCGACTTGTTGTTCGGGGAAGGGCCAGATGGTGAAGAGGGTGAGCATGTCCACTTTTTGACCCGCAGCCCGCGCAACTTTCAGGGCATGGCGTGCGGTGCGGGCTGAGCAGCCGTAAGAAAGCAGGCCGACTTTGGCGCCATCCTGGTAATCTTCTTCTACCAAAGCAATTTCTTCGATGTGTTTTTCCAGTTTGGAATTAACGCGCTCTACCCAGGCATCAATTTCGGGGATGACCTGGGTCGAAAAGCCTTGTTCATCATGAAGCAGGCCGGTAATGTGGTAGCGGTAGCCGATGCCAAAACTGGCCATGGGGGGGACATCCCCGGGCCGGTTCCGGTAAGGAATGTATTCCAGGCCCGGCTCGGTGATGCGGTATTCGGGAATGTGGATGGAATTAAAGTCAGGCAATTCCACCGGTTCGCGCATGTGGCCGATGATCTCGTCGGTCAACAAGATGACGGGTGTGCGAAACTTTTCGGACAGTTCAAAGGCCTTGATCGTCAAATCGAATGCCTGACGCACAGAAGTCGGGCTTAAGGCGATGATGGGATGGTCGCCATGTGTGCCCCAACGTGCCTGCATCACATCGCCCTGTGAGGCGGCAGTGGGCTGACCGGTAGAGGGACCCAGGCGCTGGACATCTACCACCACACACGGGATTTCAGCAATGACGGCATAGCCGATGTTTTCCTGCATCAGGGAGAAACCGGGGCCACTGGTGGCCGTCATTGATTTCAACCCTCCGATCGATGCACCGATGATCGCCGCCATGCTGGCAATTTCATCTTCCATCTGGATGAATTTTCCCCCCACTTTAGGGAGTTCACGAGATAGGATTTCGGCAATTTCGGTGGAGGGGGTAATGGGATAACCAGCGTAGAATCGGCAACCTGCTGCGATGGCTCCCATTGCAATCGCTTCGTTGCCTTGCATCAGTTTGACGCTCAATGCAACCTCCTATGCTAATTTTTTGACGACAATTGCCAGGTCAGGGCAATGAGTATCGCAAAAATGGCAGGCCGTGCACTTCTCTGGCGCAACGACTCGCGGAAAGTCATCGCCTGGATCCATGGCAAGTACCTTGGGAGGGCAAAACTCCACGCAAATGCCACAACCCTTACACCACCTGGCGTAAATGATCACTTCGCCTCGCGGCCCTTTTGGAGTGACAGGCGCCGGAGGCGTTTTTGAGGAAACAACAGACACATCAGGCATAGGATACCTTTCTTACGGGATTTTTTGATTGCTTTCCCCACTCGCGTGGGGAAAAAGAGATCACGTTTTATTGAAGAGTCTCCTGCAAAAAGGTGAAAATCGAACCACAAAGACACGGAGACACGAGTAAGTAAATGAAAGGAAACTTTGTGACTCCGTGTCTTCGTGGTGAAACTTCAGGGTTTTTGCAGTGGAGTCATTGAAGGATTGCGTTCAAGTCTTTGGATAGACAGGGGAGTTCGGGCCATTTCGGATTGGCGAAAGGCACCTAATTATACACAGGATGAGAGAGAAAACCGAAAGAATTCCTGGAAGTGGATTATGTTGGGGGACGTGTTCTTGCCGCTTGTCCCATCAGTGATTTGCAGTTGGTCGTTTGACTCCCAGTGGCTTCTGTTTGAGGTGCGGTATAATAAAAATAGTCCCCTGCAGGTTTGAACAGAGAGGCGGATGCGGAAGATGGTATCCAGACCAGCAGGCGGACATGCCAGGAAAGGAGATGCTGCCATGTTCATTCAGAAAGATGATTGGAAAAAAGAAAAACATATGCCTGTCATCGAAGTCCCTGCCCAGGTAACGGCCGGGAAACCCTTCCAGGTGCGGGTCAGCGTTGGCAAAGAAATTCCCCATCCCAACACCACCGAACATCATATCGCCTGGATTGACCTGTTTTTCCATCCGGAGGGAGGAAAGTTCCCCCATCAAGTGGGTCATTTTACGTTTAGTGGACACGGGGAGGCGGTCAGCGGGCCGAACCAGGGGCCTGTGTACACCCAGCCAGATGTGACCGTTACCCTGACGGTCAATCGCCCCGGCACGTTCTACGCCCTGGCTCTGTGCAATATCCATGGTCTATGGGAAAGCGAACAGGCGTTGCCCGTGGTGTTGCCTGCTGAGTAGATTCCCCCGCTTAATTCATTCTTTTGAACCGTATTTCCCACGCAGTGGGACAAAAGCCACCGGCAGATTGTCCTGGTGGCTGAATTTTTCCCCTTCCCGGCAGACGAGTTGCAGGACCTGGAAGCCGCGCGTGCCCACCGGTGCGACCAGCCGCCCCCCATCGGCCAACTGCTCGAGCAGCGGGGGCGGGACCGTCGGGCCGGCCGCCGCGACCAGGATTCCGTCGTAGGGGGCGTTTTCTGGCCACCCCAGCGAGCCATCTCCCACGTGAACGTGTACGTTGGTGTACCCCAACTGATGTAAACGAGCCTGTGCCTGTTGCGCCAGGGAGGGGATGATTTCCACGGTGTGCACTTCTTCAGCCAGTTCTGCCAGAATGGCGGCCTGGTAGCCAGAGCCGGTCCCTACTTCGAGGACGCGCGAGGTGGGTGTGAGATCAAGCAGGTCGGTCATCAGGGCGACGATGTAAGGCTGAGAAATGGTCTGCCCTTCGCCGATCGGCAGAGGGCCATCGGAATAGGCCCAGGGGAGATGCTCGGGGGGAACAAAAAGGTGGCGCGGCACTTTTTCCATCGCGGCCAGCAGGCGCGGGGTCCGAATGCCGCGAGCGGCGATTTGTTCTGTCACCATCCGTTGGCGCTGCAGGAAAAATGGGTCTTCGGTCATGTCTTTTCGAGCAGTTTGCGCGCAATCAGGCGATCTACCTTGCCCATGGGGTATTGGGGAAGCGCAGGAATTTCCACCCAGGCAATTTCTTCTGCCACCAGGGGGCGCGGTTCGCCGCCGTTCAAGTGGCAGAGAAAGGCATGGAGGGTAATGCGAAAGTGGGTGTAGGCGTGGCGGTAAATTCCAAACAGGGAGGCGACTTGAATTTCAACAGCCAGTTCTTCGCGAATTTCGCGGCGCAAGGCCTGGGGGAGAGATTCGCCTGGCTCCACTTTGCCGCCGGGGAATTCCCACAGGCCACCCAGCAGGCCGTCAGCGGGACGTTTGGACAGCAGAACGCGCCCCTCGCGTTGAATGACAGCAGCGGTGACGGTGTAATGGGGAATGTCTTTGGGCGGGGCTTGGACGGGGCGAGCGTCTTGCAGGTTGAGGGCGTATGCCTGGCAGAGGTCCTGCAGAGGGCAGAGCGAGCAACGAGGGGCGCGTGGCAGGCAGATGGTGGCTCCCAGGTCCATCAAGGCCTGGTTGTACTCGCTCGCGTGACCGGCGGGGAGGTGCGCTTCGGCCAGTTCCCAAAGACGTTTTTCACCGGCAGGGGAGTCAATCGGGGTTTCCAGGTTGAATAAACGGGCGAAGACGCGCTTGATGTTGCCATCGAGGGTGGCAGCGTCCAGGCCAAAAGCCATGGAGGCAATAGCAGCCGCGGTGTAACGCCCAATTCCTGGCAAGCGGCGTAAGGAGGCAAGGTCGCGAGGAATCTGACTGTTGTGGGTTTGAACGATGATTTGGGCGGCGCGGTGCAGGTTGCGGGCACGCTGGTAGTAGCCCAGTCCTTCCCAGAGGGCGAGCACGTCCTGTTCGTCGGCAGCCGCCAGGGAAGAGAGGGTCGGGAAGCGCGCCATCCAGCGTTCGAAGTAGGAAATGACGGCTTCCACGCGGGTCTGTTGGAGCATGATTTCAGAGACCCAGATGGCGTAGGGGTCGTTGTGGCCGCGCCAGGGGAGTTGACGGGCGTTGCGAGCGTACCAGTCCAGTAATTGACGTGCCAGGGGAGTCACGGGAGGCCCCGCAAGGGATTAGAAGAATTGGAAGCCGCTACGGGCACGGACGACTCTGTGGCGGTAATTGCGCACATACTGGAAAAGTTTTTCCTGCAGTGTGCGCCAGCCGGGGGAGTCGAGAAAGCGCCGGGCGATGTCCAGGTCGGCGGCCAGCAGGCCAACTTGAATTTGTGGATAGTCGCCGTAGATGGTGGCCCAGGCTTCAGCCGGCTGGAGGCCCAGGCGTTGAATGCCAGGGATGAATTCGGTGAGGATGAAGTCGAAGTAATCCTGCTCGTGTTCTGGCTCAATATCCCAGGTCATCATGATCTTGATGGTCATTGTGCATCCTGACCTTTCTAGTCTTTCTGGTAGTTCAAGACGATGACTTTGGTCTCTTCGGGCAGGGCAGACTTGCTGATTTTCAGGGTGGGGAGAATTTCTGCTTCGTGCAGCCCCATTTCTTTCAGAAATTTATCGAGGGGGTCGAGAGGAACTTTGACCGCCGGGGTGCGATAGTGCATGGGAACGACAATGTTTGGTTCCAGCAGGCTGACCACTTCAGCCGCTTTGGCGGCGTTGAGACCCTCGCCGCCGCCGACCGGCACCAGTGCCACATGAACGGTGCCGATGGCTTCAATTTCAGCCTGGGTGGGAACAGAGCGCAGGTCTCCAAGGTGGGCCACGGTGATGCCCATGTAGTCGAAGACGTAGAGGGTGTTGCGAGGTTTGTCGGCTGCTTTTTTGTTCTGGCCGTCGGTTTGAATGCCGGTGATGAACACGCCACCGATTTCAAATTCGCCTGGGCCATCAATGATGTGACTTGTACCTTTGACGGCTTGAACATAATCATGCCCTGGTGCATGGTGGCTGATGGTCACAATGTCCGCTTTGAGTTTGAGAGGCTCGTAGCCGACGATTTCATGATTAAACGGGTCGGTGACGATGGTCGCCAACCCGCGTTCGATTAGTCGAAAGCAAGAATGTCCATACCAACTGATTTCCATGAAATCAATCCTCCGGCTGCTATTATACCGTTCCTGGGCTGAATGCGGATGGCGCGGCTGAGCATGGTTTTCTCAGGGTTAAACTTTCAGTGCAGAGACTTCACTCACCAGCCCATTGATCGTGGCTTAGGGAGTGTATTCTTTTTGACAAACCTCGATGTTGGCTGCCTGAAGGAAGTTGACAGCATTTTCATCCATGCGATAGGCAACGCCATAGACGATGCGCACGATGCCGGCGTTGATCAGGGCTTTTGTGCAGTTGATGCAGGGGAAATGAGTCACGTAGCAGGTAGCGCCTTTGGTCGAAACACCATGCAAGGCTGCCTGGATGATGGCATTCATTTCGGCGTGGATGGTGCGAACACAGTGCCCATCTACCATCAGGTGACCTACTTCGTCACAGTGGGGTTGCCCTACCGGAGAGCCGTTAAATCCGGTGGTCAGGATGCGCTTGTCGCGCACCAGGACACAACCGACGAAGGCGCGGTCACAGGTGGAACGCTCTGAAACGGCGTGGGCAATTTTCATGAAATAAGTGTCCCAATCTGGTCGCATGGAGAACCTCCTGGCTTTTCAATGGCGGCGATTATATCGCACAATATGCCCAGGCGGCCCGCAGGCCGCCTGGATCATGAAGGAACGAGCAAGATGCGTTTATTGTTGCCCGTTGATGGCAGCAAAGTAACTCTTTACAGCGGGATCGTTGTAGAACACCAGGGCTAAAATTCCAACCACCAGCGAGATTACATTGCCGGCTAAAATACAGCAGATTTCGAGCACTGCAATGGTCTGGGAGGGCTGAACCGGCTGGGGCGGATTGGCCATCAATTTAACGGCGTATAGAATTTCAAAAATGCCCAGGATGAATGGGAGGATGGTCACCGGTACCAGGCAAATGGTGACAATGCCTAAAGTCATTCCCAGGGTCGCTCCGCTTCCCCATAAAATGTTCAGAATGCCATTGACCAGAGTCATGATGGCAATGGCCTGAACCAGACCGGGACGGGCAGGTTGCGCGGCGCCGGAAAGAGGAACATTCCCTGTGTTTTCTGGCGGAAAAGATGGATTCGAATCAGACATTTTGTTTCTCCTTTTCTATGCTTGGTGCAAGATCAACAGGCGCGAAGCCGTTTTTTTGCTATTCTATATAGCGTTCTGACAGAGAAAAAGTTGCCCCTCCTTTACACAAAGTCTCTTGACTCTGTCGCAAACACTGCCAGAGAGCAAAGTCTCTTTCAAAATAGAACCCCCCTCACATTTCTCAAGAGAATAGTGAGGAGGGTTTCCGTTAACGAATCAGGCAGATTTAGTCAAGTGCTCTCAAAATTGCAAGACTAAACCCATCCTTGCTTTTTGATAAAGTCAGTAATCAAAGGAACAGAGACGTACTCACCCTGATAGGCTTTGATGCCCCAATAAATCATGGCCAGGAACAAAATGCCGCCACAGCCTAAGGTAATCGTAGCAATGATGCTCAATACAACGGTAACAGCAAGGGACTGGACAGCGTGAAACTTAATAAACGGACGGTTTTTCTTTTCCTCCATTAGCAAAACAACGATAGCAATAACAGGGAAAAGATACGACAACAAAGCCCATAACTTATCGTCTTGGGTGATTTCTGGGTTCATTGGTTGCTCACTCATTTGTTCCTCCTTGGCTTTCTTTTTGGAATTTTATGGTATTGTACATCCGAAATCTATAAAAATCAATTGCCAAAACTGGCTTAAGTACTATTCGCTTCACCGAATTTCAACATGCAAGACGGCATTTCTACTGGACAAGCACAGCACTTGCTGATTTAATCAATCTGTCTGGGCGCCAAACGTGTTGGGACGGTAGTGTTCGCGGAGGTTGCATATGAAATCAAAAATTCTGCTTGCCTTCCTGGTCAGTTCTTTGCTGGCCCTGGCATTGCCTGTGCCAACGGCTGCCTCTGACGGCGGTCTCTTCTATGGCGATTCCATCCCCGCCGGCATATTTGTTGACCATGATGTGATCCTGTTCGGTAAGAACGTCCTTGTCGAAGGGGTTGTCAACGGCAATGTATTCATTCTGGGGAATCAAGTAGTCGTGACTGGCACTGTGGATGGGAGCCTCGTGCTGATTGCCCAAAACGCTGCCATCAGCGGCAGAGTCACCGATTCCATCTACGCCCTCGCCCTGACCCTTGACCTGCCTGCCGGTGCCCTGCTCGGGCGCGACCTATACGCTGCTACCGTCAGCCTGACGAGCGCCCCCGCTTCGACGATTACCCGCCACCTCTACGCCCTCGGCCTGGATGCTGGCCTCAAGGGTCAGGTGGGCGGCGAACTTCATACCACCATTGGCCCCATCCAACTCTACAATGGCCTGATGCACCTCCTCGGCTACGATGAACTGACCCTTGAGTTGCACTTCGAACTCCCTGCACCGCCAGCCGATACCGAGGGCTTTCTGTCACTTCGTCACATGCGCTTCAAGTTCGCCATTCCGTCCCCGTCCTTCGACTGGAGGGCGTGGGGGCTGTCATTGCTCCGTAATTGGGGCGTGCTGATGATTTTTGGCCTGCTCCTCTACTGGCTGGCAGGGAGCGGACTCGAACGTTCGGGGGAACCGCTCAAGGCCCGTCCCTTGCAAACACTTGCCATTGGCTTGCTGGTGCTGGTTGTCTCCTTCAACCTCTTCATCGTCGCTTTGATTTTGTCTGTCTTGCTCTTTGCGCTGGGGTTGGGGCTGAATTTTCTCGGCTTGTGGCAGGTGACCCTGGCGCTGTGGGTGGTGGGATTTGCTGCCCTGCTCATCCTGTCGGTAGCCCTGGCTCTTTTCATCGCAATTGGAGCCAAAATCGTTGTGGCCTATTGCGCCCTCTCCTGGCTCTTTGGACTGTTCCTGCGCCAAAAAGCAGTCTGGTCCGACCTGCTGGCGCTCACGCTGGGCATAACGGTTTACGCCCTGTTGCGCTCCCTGCCCTATGCTGGCTGGGTGATTGACTTGCTTGTCACTTCGGCGGGCATGGGCGCTGC
Source organism: Anaerolineales bacterium (assembly GCA_034434255.1). GTDB lineage: Bacteria > Chloroflexota > Anaerolineae > Anaerolineales > Villigracilaceae > UBA877. Next base: position 9,734 of record DAOTZT010000167.1, read on the forward strand.
CTGGTTGGGCTGGAGAAATCGCCCTGCTCCCTTGCCTGCCCCGGCGGAGGCCGCGACCAAAGCCCGCAAGAAACCCGTCAGAGAACAGGCATGACGACTGCTTCTGCTCTTGCTCACCCGAATCTTGCCTTGATTAAGTACTGGGGAAACCGAGACGACGCCTTGCGCCTCCCGGCGAATGGCTCTATCTCGATGAACCTGGCCTCGCTTGAGACGCGCACAACCGTCACCTGGGATCCAAGCGGGACGCTGCGCCACGATACGCTGACCCTGAACGACTCGCCGGTGACCGGGCCGGGGCTGACCCGTGTCTCAGCCTGGCTCGATCTCGTGCGGGCCATGGCAGGATTCAATTGGCGGGCCGCGGTCATCAGCCGGAACAATTTCCCGGCGGGGGTTGGCATCGCATCCTCGGCCTCGGCCTTTGCGGCTCTGGCCCTGGCTGCTCCCCGGGCGGCGGGTCTGGACCTGAGCGAAGCCGAACTCTCCCGCCTGGCGCGGCGCGGTTCCGGTTCGGCATGTCGTTCTATCCCTGGCGGATTCGTGGAGTGGGCAGCAGGTTCTACAGATGCCGATTCGTTTGCCACCTCCATCGCCAGTCCGGATCACTGGCCGTTGGTGGATGTCATTGCCATTCTCTCGACCGCCCATAAAATGACTGGCTCTACCGAAGGGCATGCCCTGGCCGGAACCAGTCCCCTTCAGGCCGCGCGGGTAGCCGATGCCCCCCGGCGGCTGGCAATTTGCCGTCGCGCCATTCTGGAGCGAGACTTCGAGGCCCTCGCCGCGATTGTGGAACTCGATTCGACCCTCATGCATGCCGTCATGATGACCTCCACACCGCCATTGTTTTACTGGCAACCGGCTACCCTGGCTGTGATTCAGGCCGTGCACACTGCCCGCGCGCGAGGCCTCGCTGCCTGTACCACGGTGGATGCAGGCCCAAATGTGCATGTCATCTGCGAAGAAGCCGCAGCGGAGGATGTCCTCCGATTGGTCGGGAGCATTTCAGGGGTCCGCGAAGTGCGCGTGGCGCGGGTAGGGGGAGCCGCCCGCCTGATCGAAGTATCTTGATTCACAATTAATTTCCCCTCAGGCAACAAGTATAGAAAATCTTGCTTTGTCTGTCATGGTGATCTTCCTGCGATGGCTCGCAATCACAGGAACGCAGCGAGTTACCTTGATTCCCGACAATTGGATCGATTGGAATAAAGTTCTCAAAGAGGATATAATCCCCTCGTCAATTTTCGTGCGTCTCTGGACGCTGTTTGCTTGAGAGGTTGTATGAATACTGGTTTATTCGGCGGCATTGTGTTTGTACTGGTCTTCACCGGCATGGTGCTGGTGCATGAATTAGGCCATTTCCTTGCTGCTCGTTTGCTCAAAATTGATATCGAGGAATTTGGCATCGGCTTCCCCCCGCGCTTGCTGCGCTTCTGGCGCAGTAAAGGCTGGTTAGTCATCGGCAACAGGCGAGTTGTGATTCCGCCGAACACAGACTTGCCTTTCGATTCTCTCCAGGCCCCTGGCAGAGTGGCCGAAGCCGAGGCGACAGATACAGGGAAGACCCTCCTCCTGCGCTCCATCAAACTGGCTGCAACCGAAGACGGCGTGGCTGATTCGGCGCCTTACGTCCGCGAGCAGGCAGATCGCACGGTGATCTTGCATGGCACAATTAAAGAAATCCACGAGGGCACGCAATGGACCATCAACTGGTTGCCGTTAGGTGGTTTTGTCCGCCCCAAAGGGGAAGATGACCCGTCTATTCGCGGCGGTCTGGCCGCGGCGGCCCCCTGGAAACGATTGATTGTGCTCCTGGCTGGCGTGACGATGAATTTGCTGACGGCTGTGGTGGCGTATGCCATTCTCTTCAGTAATGTGGGCGTCCCGCAATTCAACAAAGTTGCTATTATGGGACTGGAGCCGGGCGGCCCGGCCGAACAGGCTGGCCTGCAGGTTGGGGATGTGATTCTCTCGGTAGCCGGACAAAAAGTCACCAGTACTACCCAGTTAATCACCATCACCCACCAGCATCTGGGTCAGCCTGTCGAAGTAGTGTTCGAACGTGCTGGCGAACAACAAAGCATTACTGTCACGCCGCGCACCCAATGGCCTGAAAATTCTGGCCCCATGGGCGTTATCATCGGTATTCCATCGATTCAACCGAAGTCTTGGGTGGCTGCCTTGCCGTTCAGTTTTCAGGCCGTGGCAAAGGATATGAGCAATCTTCTCTCGCTTCCGGGACGGTGGATTTCCGGGCAGGCGCGCCCCGAAGAGGCCCAAATTGGCGGCCCGCGGAGCATCTGGAATCTTTTCCAGGCGGCAGTTGCCAGCGACCTTCAGTCCCGGCAAGTCCAGGATGAGAGTACGCAGCCTACCTACTACACCCTGGCGGCCATCATTGCCTTAAGTGTTTCTCTGGGCACGTTTAACCTGCTCCCCATCCCGGCGCTGGATGGCGGCCGCATTTTCTTCCTTCTCCCCGAATTACTGTTCCGGCGTCCCCTGCCGGCGCGTTTCCAGATGACTGCCAACGGCATCGCCTTTATTTTATTAGTTACCTTGCTGATCTTCTTTTACGTGAGAGATTTTATCAACCCTATGACCTTCAATTTACCCTGAATAGGCAAAAACCATGAAAGAAATTCCTTTTGAACAAATTACCACGGCTTTATTAGACGAAAACAAACCGTTCCCGGCGCGTTACCTGCACCGTTTCTCTGACCTCGAACCGGCGAACCTTGACCTTCTGCTCCAGGCCTGGCCCAACGTTTCCCTGCAGCGCAAATTGAACCTGCTCGAAGACCTGGAGGACCTGGCCGAATCGGATACCCTCCTCTCGTTTGACACCCTGGCCCTGGCGCTCTTATCGGACCCGGATGCCGGCGTCCGCACTCGCGCCATTCGACTGCTCTGGGAATGTGATGATCGCCAACTCGCCCCGATGTACATCAACATCATGACCCATGACGAGAGCGAAGAGACACGAGCAGCCGCTGCCTCAGCATTGGGACTGTTTATCTATGAGGGCGAACTGGAAGAAATCCCGCCCTCTCTGGCGAAGCAAGTCGAAGATGCCCTCCTCGATGCTGCCCAACATGCCCCCTCTGCCCTGGTGCGTCGCCGGGCACTCGAAGCGCTGGGCACCTCTTCGCGTCCTGAAGTACCGGCGCTCATCGAAGAAGCCTACCATCGCCACGAGAGCGAATGGATTGCCAGTGCTCTCTTCGCTATGGGGAAATCTTATGATACCCGCTGGGAAAAACAAGTCCTCTCCCAACTCCATAACGCCGATGAACAAATCCGCATCGAGGCCATCTGTGCCGCCGGCGAACTGGAACTGGCCTCTTCACGCCGCTCTCTCCTCGACCAGTTGGAAGACGAGGATGACCTCGAAATCCGCCGCGAGATTATCTGGGCGCTCTCCAAAATTGGCGGCGCAGGGGTGCGCGAGAAATTCGAAGACTTGCTTGAAGCCGAAAGCGACGATGAAGAAGCCGAGTTTATGGAAGAGGCTCTCGATAATTTGCTCTTCACCGAAAATATGAGCCAGTTCGGCATGTTCGAATTTGAACCCGGCAATGAAGATTTCGAAATCGAAGAAGAGATGGAAGACGATGAATCCTCATCGGGAGAGTCTGACAGGTGATTTCTCCTCTTACCTGCCGATTGTCATTCTCCTGGCCCGCAAGTCTCATCGCCATCTTTTCCCAGCCTTTGCCTTTCATCACCTCCGCAGCCAGTTTGCAATGACAGTGACCGCCGCAGGTCGTTAGCATGCATCTCCTTACCGTCTTTGCCAACAACATTCTGCCTGTTCTGCTTCTTGCAGGAGCGGGCTTTTCTCTTGGAAAAATCTTCCATCTTGACCCTCGTACGTTGGGGCGGGTGATCTTCTACGTTTTCAGTCCACTCCTGGTGTTTGACCTGATTACCCGCAGCCGCCTTTCCTTTGGCGAAATTGGCTTGATGATAGGCTGTGCTGCCTCCATCATGCTCGGCAGCCTTGCACTGGCTTTCTTGCTTGGGAAACTTCTCCGCCTCGAACGCCCCACGCTGATGGCCGTGTTGCTGACCAGTTTAGTCGGTAACAACGGCAATTATGGCTTGCCGATTGTCTCATTTGCCTTTGGAGAGGAAGCGCTGGCCTATGCCAGCATTTACTTTGTCACCAGCGCCATCATGGTCTATACCATCGGTGTTTTGATTGCTTCGCTGGGACAGTTGAAACTTCAGAATGCCCTCAAAGGCCTCTTGAAAGTTCCGGCAATTTATGCCATTATTTTGGCGATACTGTTTGTTCGTTTCGATTGGACTCTGGCCGAACCGTTGCAACGGACGGTGACGCTGGCCTCGGGCGCGGCCATCCCCTCCATGCTGGTTCTGCTGGGGCTGGAACTTCAGCGTGCTACCTGGACCCGCCGCGTGCGTGCCCTCAGCATCCCCGTCTTCTCCCGCTTGGTGGCCAGCCCGTTGATTGCGCTCGGGCTGACGGCCCTCTTCGGCCTGCCTCTTCCGGCCCGTCAGGCTGCGATCAGCGAGGCCGGTATGCCGAGCGCAGTACTCACCACCGTCCTCGCAACCGAGTATGGCCTGGATTCCTCGCTGGTCACAGCCATTGTATTCCTTACCACCCTTCTAAGTCCCCTGACCCTGACGCCGTTGTTAACCTACCTGGGAAGTTAACCATGCCCCCTTTCCTTGCTCTCCTTCTCACCTTTAGCCTCCTGTTCGCTCCGCTTACCACGCCGCCGCAGCAGACCCAAATTGAGATTCGTGACCTGGCAGTCAGTTACTTTTACGGCGAAGGAATCACCTTTACGGCTCACCTCTTCGCCAACGTCCCTGTCCAGGAGGCCTATCTTTTCTTCGTCGTTCAAGGGGAACAAAATACCCATCTGATTCCTCTTCAGCCCGACTCGGACGGCCAGATGAAATACCGTCACCGCATCGCCGATGGAATCATTCGCCCCTTTGCGCGCGTAGAATACTGGTTTCAAGTCAACTTCACAGATGGGCAGACGGTTGTCAGCGACCATGCCGCCTTCCGTTACACAGATAACCGCTATCCCTGGCAAACGCTCGAAAGTGGCCTCCTCAGCGTCCACTGGTATGCCGGAGACATGTCTTTCGGTCAGGAGGCGCTTGATGCTGCCCGCACCGGCCTGGAAAAAGCCCAAGTCTATCTCGGCTATCCTCCCACCAGCAAGATTGACCTCTACATCTACGCCACTCCCACTGACTTGCAAAATGCTCTCCAACTCGGCGGCCTGACCTGGATCGCTGGACATGCCGCTCCAGACCTCGACGTGGCCCTGGTTTCGATCGAACCAGGCGAAAATCAGAGCACAGAAATGGCGCGCCAGATTCCCCACGAACTTGCGCACATTCTCCTGTACCGGATGACTGGCCCCCCTTATGTCAACTTGCCCACCTGGCTGGTTGAAGGCATTGCCTCGCAAATGGAACAAACCATCAACCCGGATTACGTCCAGGTTCTCAATCTGGCTGTCGAAAAAAACAACCTCATCCCCATCAACAACCTCTGCGGCCCCTTCCCGGCTGATGTTTCTGGCGCCATCCTTGCTTATGCAGAGTCGGACTCCTTCGTCCGCTACCTGCACGACACTTACGGCGCGTCGGGCCTGCAACTGCTCCTGCGTGCCTATGCCGACGGCATCCAGTGCGAGCAGGGTGCCCGCCAGGCCCTCGGCCTTCCCCTCTCCCAACTGGACAGTCACTGGCAAAAAGCAGTTCTCGGGCAAGATGTCCTCAACGTGGCTCTTGCCAACCTGTTCCCCTACCTTGCCATGCTGGCGCTGGTTTTGCTGATTCCTGCATGGCGGATGAATCCCCAAAAACAAGAATCTCCTGCGCATGAACGCTACCTCAAACAATCCTCCGACTGACAAAGCCCGCCTCCACATCTGGGTTCATGGACGTGTGCAGGGGGTTGGCTTTCGTGCCTTCACCCAGCGCGTTGCCCTGGACCTGGGCCTGACAGGCTGGGTGCGCAATGTGGGTTACGATCAGGTCGAAATCGTGGCCGAAGGGTCGTTGCCTGTGCTTGAGCGTTTTGTCGAGATAGTTCGGGCAGGGCCTCCCGCTTCCCGCGTGGACGATTGCCGCATCGAACGCGAAGCCGAACTGGGGGAATTTGCGCGCTTCGAGGTGCGCGCCAGCCGTTGACAGGCAAGTTTCTCAATCAAGACGGACATACTCTCTTGTCAGGGCGAGCGTGGCGAAACAATCTCCCGCCAGCCAGGGGGATTGCTTTGCACCCTTACAAGAGCAGGCCGTTGCCTGTTATAATCAAGATAAAACAGGTCAAAATTGTGAATAAATATCTCTTTTTAACTCTCCTGGCATGCTTGCTCGTGGCTGTGATTCCTGCCTGCGGGGCCAACCCGCAACCTGCTCCCCCTGCCACAGCCACCGACCTCCCCGCGACTGCGGAACAGCCAACCGCCTCAACGGTTCCGGCCACGCTCCCCCAACCCGCGACCTCTCCGACCTCTGTGCCCCCGACCCTTTCTCCCACCGCTGTTTCTTCGACCGCTTCCCTGGATGGCGCTGCTCTCGTCCAGTCCCATTGCACCGAATGCCACTCCCTCAATCGGGTCAAGCGAACCCACGGTACGGTTGCTGAGTGGACCAAGATTGTGGAGAAAATGGTGGAAGAAGGTTTAGAGGTCACCGCAGAGGAAAAACAGGCCATTATTACCTACCTGGCCCAGACCTATCCATGAGGAGAGTGCGTCTCCCCCAGCCAGTTTGTGAGTTTGGCGTACCTCTCTCACCCTGTGGCGGGGATGGCAGTGACGCCTTACCCGAATCCCAGCCCGCGTTCCTTGAGCGATACCCACCGCCCCTGGCCAATGATGAGATGATCAAGCACGTCTATGCTCAGCAATTTGCCAGCCTGGGCAACAGCGCGGGTGACGGCGAGGTCATCGGGGCTGGGCGTGGGGTCACCGCTTGGGTGGTTGTGGACGATAATGATGGCCGCGGCATTGCGTCGGATGGCTGCTTTAAACACCTCCCCAACATGCACCTGGGCGCTGTTGACTGATCCTTTGTACACCTCGACAATGTCCAACACGCGGTTACGCGTATCCAGAAGAAAGACGCGCAGATGTTCCTGTTCCAGGGCAGCCATCTCGTAGGAGACCAGGGCTGCTGCATCGGCTGGACTGGTGATGGTGGGGCGTTCCTCGGGTGATTCGAGGGCCAGCCGCCGACCGAGTTCGATGGCCGCTTTCAGTTGGGCGGTCTTCGCCTTGCCCATGCCGCGCTCCTGGCACAATTCTTCAAACGGCGTGCGATGCAAGCCAGAAATTCCCCCAAATTTTTGTAACAACCGCTGACCTACCTGGACGACATTTTCTCCCCGCACGCCAACGCGCAACAGGATGGCGATCAATTCCGCGTTGGTCAGGGCATGGGCGCCGAGTTTCTCCAGGCGTTCACGCGGGCGCTCGATTTCGGGCAAATCGGTGATGCGGTAAACGGCAGGGGGCGCTGCTTCAGACATGGCTCTCCTCCAGGTGGGGCGTTTGACAGTTACTTCTTTTGCTCATTACTTCTCTCTCTCTTGCTCAGAGGGAGCAGAACTTGTTTGCAAGAGCGGCAAATAAATCACAAAAGTTGTGCCTTTTCCTTCCACCGAGTCCACCTCGATATGCCCGCCGTGATGGTTCACAATCCACTGTGAGATGGATAGCCCCAGCCCAAAACCGCCATCCATTGACCGTGAGCGGGATTTTTCGGCGCGGTAGAAACGCTCGAAGATGTGCGGCAAGTCCTTTGGGGGAATGCCGATTCCGGTATCGCGGACAATGATACGGGCGTTTTCGCCCACTTTTGCCAGACTGAGAAAGACATCCCCTCCCGCAGGCGTGTATTTGATGGCATTGGAGACCAGGTTGATCAACACCTGTTCCAGCCGGTCCCGATCTCCATTGACCACTACCTGGTCAATCTCGGTAATTTTGATGTGGACGCGGTCGCGCGCCAGGACGCGCATTTCCTTAAAAACTTCCAAGAGCAGCGTATCGAGTTCCACCGGCGCGAAGTGCAGAGGCAGTTTCCCCGATTCGGCCTGGGCTTCGAGCAACAGATTGACAACCAGCCGCGTCAGCCGATCGGTCTCCTCTTCGATTCCTTCCAGAAGTTCGGGATCTGCGGTTCCCATCTTGCGCATCAGGGCGACATTCCCTTTGATGACCGTCAGCGGAGTGCGCAGTTCGTGACTGACATCTGCCAGAAAACGCTGCTGTGTATTGAAGAGATTTTCCAATCGTTCCAGCGTATCGTTGAAGGCCAGGACGAGGCGGCCAATTTCATCATTCGGCGACCCCTGCAGCGGAATACGCCGCGAAAGGTCGTCTGCATGGGAAATTTGCATGGCTGTCTCGGTCAGGGCAGAAATAGGGGCCAACGCCCGCCCAAGGCTGAGCCACGAGGCTGCTGCTGCTACCAGCATGGGGAAAATCGCAGCGACTACGACCACTTGCAAAAGGGCTTGACGAGTGACATCCACGTTGCGAATGTTGTAAGCCAACTGGAGCGTACCCACCAATCTGTTTTGGATGCGCAGGGGAATATTCGCCACCCTCAAATGATTGCCTTCCACGTAAATGCTGCTCAATTGCTGACGGTGACTCCTGAGATTGGAAAATTCAATGGGCTTTCCGGGGCTGAGGATGAAGGTAGAAGCATATTCCACTTTCCCTTGTTCATCCAGCAGCCAGATCGAGACGCCCGGCATCAGTTCCGAGCGAGAGAACTCGTTCATGGTGAGCCGTCCCTCGCTGTTCAAATAGACCCGGCTCAGTACCTCGCGAGCCGTGGCCAGTAAGTTGTAATCAACCTGATTGATTAGCAGGATGCTAATCAGCGCATACACCAGCATCCCAAAGAGCAGCAGAATCCCTCCTGTAAGCGCTGAGTACAGAAGCGTGAGTCGGAGTCGCAAAGACATGCTAATTGTAAAAACTTGCTACTGTCAAATCCCTGAAAGAGCCCTGCGCAACAAGCGCATTAGCCAGAAAGTTATCTCGCTACAGATTGTCGCGCAACACATACCCCACCCCGCGGACAGTGTGAATCAAGCGCGGTTCTCCTTCTGCTTCCAGTTTTTGGCGTAAATAGCGGATATACACTTCCAGCACATTGCTCTCGCCACCAAAATCATACCCCCACACACGGTCAAAAATGACTTCGCGGGTCAACACCTGGCGCGGGTGACGCAAGAAAAGTTCGAGCAAATCGTATTCCTTGGCGGTCAATTGAATCAATCGTTCCCCGCGTTTCACCTGACGGGTAATTGTGTCCATCGTCAGGTCAGCAAACTGATAGGTCTGTTGGCGTTCGGTTTGGGTGCGGCGCAACAGGGCCCGAATGCGCGCCAGCAATTCATCAAGATCGAATGGCTTGACCAGGTAATCATCGGCTCCGGCGTCGAGGCCTTGCACGCGGTCCTGAATCGCATCTTTCGCCGTCAGAATCAGGATCGGGAGGTTGCCACTTGCCCGCAGCCGGCGGCAGACTTCCAATCCATCCATACCGGGCAACATCAGGTCCAAAATGACCAGGTCGGGGTGGTTTTCCCGATAGAGGTTCAGCCCCATGCGCCCATCGGTAGCAATATCAACCGCATAGCCCTCATACGACAAGCCGCGCTGCAGGACTTTCAAAATCGCCGGATCGTCTTCGATGACCAAAATTCTCTCATTCATAGACACCTCCACATAGAATATACCACAAACTTTTGGTAGAATGGCAGTATGTCGTTTGGCAAGCGTCTCTTTGACCTGGTCACTGCGAGCCTGTTACTCATTCTGCTCTCTCCCCTGCTGCTATGTCTCGCTTTGCTCGTCTGGATCGTGCATGGGAGGCCGGTCTTGTTCCGTCAACAGCGCGCCGGTTACAAGGGCAAACCGTTCTGGATTTACAAATTCCGCACGATGACGAACCGCACGGCTCCCGACGGCAGCCTGTTGCCCGATTCCGAGCGTCTGACTCCGCTGGGGCGGTTTCTGCGCTCCACCAGCCTGGACGAGTTGCCGGAACTGATTAACGTCCTGCGGGGGGAGATGAGCCTTGTCGGTCCGCGGCCGCTGTTTGTCAAATACCTCCCGCTTTATTCGCCGGAACAAATGCGCCGTCACGACGTCTTGCCTGGCATCACTGGCTGGGCACAGGTCAATGGCCGCAATGCCATCACCTGGCAGGAAAAATTTGCTCTCGATGTGTGGTATGTGGACCATCGCTCGTTTTGGCTGGACATTAAAATTCTCTTTCTCACCCTGTGGAAAGTCTTCAAGCGTGAAGGAATCAATCAACCCGGCCAGGCAACGATGGAAGAATTTCGTGGAAATCAATAAAAAAAGCGAGTAGAATCGGGTTGAGGCGCTTTATCCTTCACCTGTACCATGCTTTTTTGTAAAAGCGCTATCTTTTCTTGAGCGAGTGCCTATGATCAAAGATAAAAATGTCCCCGACATCATCATCAGCCGTTTGCCGGTGTATCTGCGCGCTTTGCAGCATATGCAGGCAAAGGGCCAGGTAACCACCTCCTCGCAGGAACTGTCAGAAATACTCAGCATTTCAGCCGCGCAAATTCGCAAAGATATTTCCCAATTTGGCGAATTCGGCAAGCAGGGCACTGGCTACAACATCTCCTTCCTGATTGAAAAGTTGCGAGAAATCCTCAATCTCAAAAAAGTTTGGGATGTAGCCATTGTGGGGATGGGCGATATGGGCCATGCCCTGGCCCGCTATCAGGGCTTCAAGGACCGCGGGTTTCGGGTGGCCATGGTTTTTGATAACGATCCACAAAAAATCGGTCAGAGAGTCGGTGAGTTTGAGATCCTTGATGCGGCCAAGATGGTCGAAACAATTCGCCAGGCGGGGATTGTGATTGCCATGTTGTGCGTTCCGGCCTCTGCGGCCCAAGAGGTGACCAATCAATTGATCGAAGCCGGTGTGCGGGCCGTCTTAAACTACGCCCCGATCAGCCTGAACGTCCCGGAGGGGGCGCGCGTTCAGTACATTGACCCGGCTATTGGTTTGCAGCGCATGGCTTATTACCTGGAGTAAGGCCAGTTTTCCCGACGGCAAATAATTCTCCCCCTGCCAGGGAATGAAAAGCAGGCCACGTTACAAACGTGACCTGCTATTTTGTTGAATCGCTGAGTCTCCTGCAAAAAGGTGAAAATCGAACCACAAAGACACGGAGACACGAGTAAGTAAAGGAAACTTTGTGACTCCGTGTCTTCGTGGTGAAACTTCAGGGTTTTTGCAGTGGAGTCATCGCTGGACTACAATTCAAACGGTTGGCTCAGCAATGCCACCAGCAATTTGACGGCGTTCTGCACGTCGTCGTAATCCACCATTTCGGAGGGGGTATGAATGTAGCGGGACGGGATGGAAAGACATCCGGCCGGGACACCGGCGCGGCTTAACTGGATGGCGCGGGCGTCGGTCGTGCCGCCCTCCAACACCTCGCGCTGGTAGGGCAATTTGGCTTGTTCGGCTGTGCGGACCATCCACGCTACCACGCGCGGGTCGGCCAGCATGCCCGAATCCTTGACTTTGATAGCCGGCCCCTTCCCCAGCCCAACTTCCATCTTCGAGCCTTTGGGCGTATCGCCGGTGCCGGTGACGTCCACAGCCAGGCCGACCTCGGGGTCCACGCCGAAGGCCGAGGCGGTCGCGCCGCGCGTTCCCACTTCTTCCTGGGTGGTGAATACGAAATATACCTCGTGCGGCGTCTCTTTCAGGGCGCGCAAGGCCTCCATCGCCACGACGCAGCCGATGCGGTCGTCCATAGACTTGGCGACCAGCCGCTTGCCCAGGTCCAGGAACGGGCGCTCGAAACCGCAGACATCGCCCACTTTGACCGGGCAATCCTTTTTCGACGAAGCGCCCACGTCAATAAAGCATTGCTCCAGCGTGGGGGCTTTGCTCATATCGGTCAGGCGATCGGTGCCGATGACGCCCGAGACGCCGTTCACAAAGCGGACGCGTCCGCCGGTCAGCGCCTGGGGGCGAATCCCGCCGATGCCCGTGAAGCGGACGAAACCGTTATCGTCAATGTGGGTGGCCATCAGCCCGATTTCGTCCATGTGGGCAGCAATCATGATGCGCTTGCCGTTCTTGCCTTTTGTCCCTTTGCGGACGATGAGACTGCCCAGCGGGTCGGTGCGAATTTCATCGGCCAGCGGTTCGACCTCGGCCCGGATGACCTCGCGAATGGCGGTCTCGTAGCCGGAGGGGGAGAAAGCTTCGGTGAGTTTTTGGATGAGTTGTTTCATGGGATGAGTCTCCTGCAAAAAGGTGAAAATCGAACCACAAAGACACGGAGACACGAGTAAGTAAATGAAAGGAAACTTTGTGACTCCGTGTCTTCGTGGTGAAACTTCAGGGTTTTTGCAGTGGAGTCATGGGATTTCCTGTTTTTACAGCGAATTACGTGAATCAGTCAACGGTTTTTAGAGGGTCAACGCTCTTCTGCCAGCAATTGGGGAGAAAGACGCCCCAACGCAGCAGAGATGAGCGCCGCGTAGTTTTTCCAGTCTTCGAGACGGGCCAGGCTGATGGCGGTGTGGCTGTAGCGGTGCGGCACCGAAACCGAGATGCTCGGAATGCCCTCCCGCTCGCGATGAATGCTTCCGGCGTCTGTCCCGCCGCCGCCTGGCTGGCGCACCTGGCAGGGAATCTTTTCGGCCTCGGCTGTGGCCAGGAAGTGGCGCACCAGCCGCGGGTCCGAGAACGTGGCGCCGTCGGCAATGTAAATCGCCGGGCCGAGGCCCAGTTTCGTGTTGTAGGCGGTGTTCTCTTCCCCATCCCAGGTGGGCAGGTCGTTGGCAGGGGTCGAGTCGATGGCGATTGCCAGGTCGGGGGCGAAGGCATGGGCGGCCACTTTGGCTCCCCGCAGACCGATTTCTTCCTGGACGGTGAAGGCGGCCAGCAGGTCAATGTTGGGCGGGGCGTTTTTGAGCAGTTCAATCAGCGTTGTCACTCCCAGCCGGTTGTCGAGCGCTTTGGCCATCAGCGATGGCCCCACCCGGCGGAAGCAAGTCGCAAAAGTCGCCCGGTCGCCCAGGTTGGCTTTGCCCGACGGGCCCAGGTCAATCCGCAGCGTATCGAGCGGAATGGCCCGCTTGCGCTCCTCGGCGGTGGTCAGGTGAATGGGGCGCGCCCCAATCACGCCGGGGGTGTGGTCTTTGCCTACCCACACGCGCTTGCCGACCAGTTGGCGCACGTCAATCGAGCCGACCGTCTCGAAGCGGTAGAGGCCTTCGCCATCCTCGGCGACCAGCATGAAGCCGACCTCGTCCATGTGCGCCGAAACCATCACCCGCAGCCGCCTGGCAGCAGACCCTTTTTTCACTGCGAGCACGTTACCGAGGGCGTCCACTTTCACCTCGTCCACGTGGTTTTTGATTTCTTCCAGCACAATCTGGCGCACTTCGCCCTCATCGCCCGAGACGGCGCAGGCGTTGCAAAGTTTTTCGAGCAACTTGAGTTGGGAGTTTCCGATCAACAGTTTTTCGGCCATGTTTCCTCGATCACTTATTCTTCTTGTCTTCCCAGACGATTTTCTCCATGAAGTCGGGCGTCAGCCGGGCAATGAATTCTGCCATCCAGCGGCCAGCGCGCCGAATGTCCTTGATGGAGACCATTTCGACCGGCGTATGCATGTAGCGGAGCGGGATGCTGATGAGGGCGGTCGGAATGCCTTCTGCTGCAACTTGAATCGCGTACGCATCGGTGCCGGTGTGACGGGGAGCGTACTCCATCGAGTAGGGAATCTCCAATTGTTCGGCCAGTTCCTTCAAATTCTTGACCAGCGCCGGGTGTAAATTGGGTCCCAGGCAGAGGGTCGGTCCCTTGCCAAAGGCAACGGTGTACCAGTCGTTGGCGCCGGGGCCTTTGGCGAAGGTCACATCCACCACAATCGCCAGGGTGGGCCGCAGGCCGAAGGCGGAGGTCAATGCGCCTCCCAAACCGACTTCTTCCTGCGAGGAGGCCACAGCCCAAACATCCCACTGATGGGGGCGATTTTGCAGTTCTTCCAGACAAACGGTCAGGGCGGCGACCGAGGCGCGGTTATCGAGCGTGTGACCGGTGATCACCTCCCCGGCCAGTTCCACCGGTTCTGTGCCGTAGGAGACCAGGTCGCCCACCCGCACCTGTTGGGCAACCTGACGCGGCGACAGGCCGGTATCGATCAGCAAAAATTCGAGCGGTACCGGACCGTCGGCCTGCTCTGGTGGCAGGAGGCGGGCCGAGGGTTGGGCCACGACCGCCGGCAGGAGGGCGGTCTGCCCTCCGCCCGTCGCGTGGACGGTGACCGGTTGACCGGGCAAGACGCGCGCGTCCACCCCGCCGACGCTGGTGACGCGCAGGAATCCGTCCACGATGCCGGTTACCATCAGGCCGATGGCGTCCATGTGGGTCGAAATCATTACCGAGGGGCGCGGCGCTGGCCCGGTTCCACGTCGGAGGCCATGGAGGGAGCCGATGTTGCTGCGGCTGATTTCGTGAACGAGGGGTTTCCAGCGCTCTTCGATGATGCGAGCCACAGGCTCTTCATGACCGGAGAGGCCAGGAGCAGAGAGCAAATCGTTGAGAAAGGGAAGAAGATCAGGCATATTGGGTATGGTGAGAGAACAGGAAGGTTAAGGGGTAGGAGAAGGCGAAACAGGCGTCTCGCTGGGGGTATCCGAAGGCAACGGGGTCGCCGTTGCGGTCGGTGTGCTGCTGGCGGTGGGGGTCTTTGTGATCGTGAAGGTGGGCGTCGGTGTGAAGGTGCCGGTAGGGGTTGGGGTGAACGTTCCGGTTGCCGTCAGCGAGGGCGTGAGGGTGGTGGTCAGGGTAGCCGTGATGCTTGGCGTAGGGGTGAGGCTTATGGAAGGCGTAGCGCTGGGAGAAGGCGAAACGGTTGGCGTATGCGTTGGCCTTTGACCCGGCGATATGCTGGCCACCACCAGGCCAAGACAGTAACACGGCAGCGTCGCCACAATGATCGCTGCCAGAATTAAGCGCGTACGAGTCTGTTCGGAGACGCCAGCAAACACGCGGCTATGATAACATCAGTTGAAGGGATGGGCAAGAAGAATTTGCAATTGACGATTTGTAATTTACGATTTACGATTGAAGCGTGATACCCATTCACCTCAAACTCTCTGGTTTCCTTTCTTATCGCGATCCTGCAGAAGTGGATTTCACCACTTTCCATCTCGCCTGTATTTCTGGCGCCAATGGTGCAGGCAAATCCTCGCTGCTGGATGCGATGACCTGGGCGCTCTTTGGGCAGGCGCGCAAGCGGGATGAGTCGGTCATCAACTTGCAATCGAAGGCGGCGGAAGTGGCTTTTACCTTTGCCTATGAGGGCAACGTCTATCGCGTCATCCGCTCCCTGGCCCGTGGCAAGCCGACGGTGTTGGAGTTCCAGATTCAGCAACGCGCCGGGGGCGAGCAAGAACCGGTGTGGCGCCCGCTCACCGAACGGACTGTGCGCGAAACACAGGCGCGCATTGAACAGGTTTTGCACCTCGATTACGAGACTTTTGTCAATGTCTCCTTTTTCTTGCAAGGCAAAGCCGATCAGTTTGCCCAACAGCCACCTGCCCGGCGTAAGGAAATTTTGGGCAGTATTCTGGGGCTGGAAGTCTGGGAGACGTACCGCGAACGCGCTGCCGACCGTCGTAAATCGCTGGAGCGTGACCTGGCCTCCCTTGACGGGCGTTTGCAGGAGATCGACGCCGAACTGGCGGAGGAACCGCAGCGGCGTGAGCGGCTGGCCGCCCTGGAGAGCGAACTGGCGCGGCTGACGGCCGTCCGCAAAACGCAGGAGGCTGCCCTGGAAAGCCTGCGTCAGGCAGCCGCCTCGAAGGTCGCAGCCGAAAAGGCGCGGCTGGAGGAGGAGCGGCGTGGCCTGAAAGAACAGGAAAAATCTGTCAGTGCTCAGGCGTCCCTGGGCGCTTCTTTGAGCGCGCAAATTGAACGGGCCAGGAAGACGCTCGAAACCGCCGAAAGTCGCCTTGCCCAACGCCCCTCGCTCGAATTGGAGCGCAACGCAGGACGAGAAGAGCATGCCCGCCTCAAGGCCGAAAACGAACTGCTCAAAACGCAGATGGAAGAACTCAAGGAACGCATCGAGAAACTGGAATCGGCTGGCGGGGCCACCTGTCCGCTGTGTGGACAATCCCTGAGCGAGGAACATCGCCTCGCGACCCTGGAACAACTGAACCATGAAGGCCGCGAAAAAGGCGATCGCTTCCGTGCCAACAAGGCCCGCATGGACGAACTCGTCCGGCAAATTGCTGATTTCGAAAGGCAAATCGCTGCTCTGGAAACTGCGGAACGCGAGCGCCTGACGGCTTTGAGAGAGGTGGCCCAGTTGAGCGAGCGGCTGGAGTTGATCCAGAAAACTGTTCAGGAGTGGCATGAGAATGGCGCGAAGCGGCTGGCGGAAATTGAGACCCTGCTTGCCAGTGATGAATATGCCCGTCTGGAACAGGCCACCAGCGCCGATGTCCGCCAGGCTGAGCAGACGCTGTTTCTGCTGCAGGAACAGGAGAACCGCCTGAATCAGGAAGTGGGCGCAGCGCGGCAAAAGGTCAACGTGCTGGACGATCTACGGGCGCGCCGCAAACGCCTCGAGGCCGAACGGGAGGACCTGGCGCGGCAAATTGGCCGTTACCGGGCGCTGGAACGCGCCTTCAGCAAGGACGGTGTCCCTGCCCTGCTCATCGAGCAGGCTTTGCCAGAGATCGAGGCCAAAGCCAATGCTCTGCTCGACCGCCTCTCCGATGGCACGATGGCGGTGCGCTTTATCACCCAGGCGGCCTACAAGGACAAGAAGCGCGAAGACCTGAAAGAGACCCTCGATATTCAAATCAGCGATGGGGCCGGCCCGCGCGACTACGAGATGTATTCGGGCGGCGAGGCCTTCCGCGCCAACTTTGCCATTCGCCTGGCGCTTTCGGAAGTGCTGGCCAGCCGCACCGGCGCCCGCCTGCAAATGCTGGTGATTGATGAAGGATTCGGCTCGCAAGATACGCTTGGTCGCCAGCGTCTCATCCAGGCTATCCGCGCTGTGCAGGATAACTTTGCCAAGATTCTGGTCATTACCCACCTGGAAGAACTCAAAGACGCCTTCCCCACCCGCATCGAGGTAGAAAAAAACGAGGGGGGGTCAGCGGTTCGAGTGCTTTGAGGCCATCAAAATTCTCCCGCCTTCTCTTCTTCCTTCTTTCTTCTTTCTTCTTCCTTCTTCCTTCTTTCTTCTTCCTTGCTTCCTTAAAGATTGAGACCATATGCCATCACTTTTGCTTATTTCCACCCTGGCGCTCGTGCTGGGTATTCTCATCATCACCTGGATTCATAACCAGTATCATCTCGACGTAGTGGTTTCGCCCACCCCGCCACCGCTCGAAGCGCCGTCGATTTCGGTCATCGTCCCGGCGCGGAACGAAGCGCGTAACATCCGCCGCTGTGTGGAGGCCCTGCTCGCCCAAACCTACCCGAATTACGAACTCATCGTCCTGGACGACCGTTCCACCGATGAGACGCCCCTCATTTTGAACGAACTGGCGCAGCGCGATTCCCGTCTGCGCGTCGTGGCGGGCGCGGACCTGCCCCCCGGCTGGGCCGGCAAGCCCCATGCCCTGTTCCAGGCTGCAAAGGCGGCGCGCGGCGAGTGGCTCTGTTTCGTGGATGCCGATACCTTTGTCGCACCGGAGGCGCTGGCCTCCGTCTTTGCCAAAGCGCAGGAAACCGGCGCAGACTTGTTCACCATCATGACTGACCAGGAGATGCGAACCTTCTGGGAGCGCGTCATCTTGCCGCTTGTCTTTACTGCTCTCT
This sequence comes from Anaerolineales bacterium, assembly GCA_034434255.1. Taxonomy (GTDB): domain Bacteria; phylum Chloroflexota; class Anaerolineae; order Anaerolineales; family Villigracilaceae; genus UBA877. Next base: position 27,617 of record DAOTZT010000167.1, read on the forward strand.
CAGTGGGGTTTTCGCCGCGGCGGGTCAATAACCCAAAGCGTAAAGATGCCATCGCCAATGGCCAATTCATCTTCATCCGTCGCGCCGTTTATGAGGCTGTTGGTGGACACGAAGCCTTGAAAAATTCCATCGTAGAAGACAAAGACCTGGCAGTGCTTGTCAAACGGTCGGGGTATCGCCTGGTTGTTGCCGACGGGCGGCAGGTGGCTGCCACGCGCATGTACACCTCTCTGCCCGAAATGTGGGAAGGATGGACAAAGAACATCTTTCTTGGCCTGAAAGGTTCAGCGGGGATGCTCTTGCTGGGAGCATCTGGGGCATTTGCCAGCCTGATGGCAGCACTGGCGCTTCCGCTCTGGCTGATAGGTGGCCTGGCGCTGGGCGCAGCAGGCAGCGGGCTCGGCTGGATCGTGGCGGGCGAGGCGGCCCTGTTGTGGGGCTACCTCATCTTCTGGCGATTGCTGGTTCTGAAGGGAATGCGCGTTCCGGGCTGGTATGCCCTGACCGTGCCGCTGGGGGCCGGACTCTTCGCAGCGATGATGTTCACCTCCGCCTGGAAGGTCCTTTCTGGCCGTGGTGTGACGTGGAAAGGCCGCCGCTACCGCTAAAAAAATCGGACGGCACCCCGTCCGACAATCCACAATCCACCCACAATCCTCAATCATCAATCCTCAATCCTCAATTCCACGGCCCTTGCGTCCACTGCGCCAGCAGCAACGGGTCGGCGATAATGATGCGCCGGTTCTCGGTGCGGATCGCACCGGAACGCTCCAGTTCACGTAGAGAGCGGGCTACCACCTCCCGCACGGTGCCGAGGCGGGCAGCCATTTGATCCTGGGTCAGTCGGATGTTGCCGCTCTCGTCCACGGCCAGGATGCTGATGAGGCGCGCCAGGCGATGCGTGACCTGGTAGAACGCCATTTCACTCGCAGCCCGCACCAGCATTCGCAGATTTTGACCCAGATTGTTGATCACCTTTTGGGCAAATTCGGGATTGGAGCGCACCATTTCGCGAATACAGGCTGGTTCCACCACCCATACCCGACTCGGCTCGATTGCCTCTGCGTTGACGGGATTCCCGCCATTATCGAAGACCGCCACCTCGTTGAACGTCTCTCCTTCCTGGAGCAGGCGGACGATGTACTGCCGTCCCTGGGGAGAGATGCGGTAAATTTTGACGCAACCGGCCTCGACGATGTGCAAACCGGCGCACTCTTCTCCCTCCAGAAAGAGCGTTTCCCCGCGCTCGAACTGGCGTAAACTGACGCATTCGCCCACTCGCTTCAACTCACCTTCGGCCAGGTGGTCGAAGTAGATGTTCTGGCGCAGGGCGCGCATCTTTTCGTTCAGGTCAACTTTGAGAACGTTCATCAAACCTGCCCGTTATCTCTTCCTCACAGGCCAACCTCGACTATTTTCCCAACACTGCTGCCAGCGGAGCGGGGGGCTGGACCGACGCGCTGCTGCCTGTTGCCTGAAGCCGTTCCACGTCTCGCGCCCACAGATAGAGACAGGTGTGATAGGCCGTTGCGGTGTAGGACGTAAGCACGGCGGCAATCATAATGAACACGCTGGCCACGATCACACCTAGGCCGATGCCGCTCACCAGTCCAAAGGTGGAGGCGTCGGTGATGGTAATCAGCCCGTAGCCGATGCCAAAGCCGAGGCCGATTCCCAGTCCGCCCAGAAGGAAGCCGATCAACCCGTTCACGGCCTTCACACCGACCGTGCTGATGCCCACCAGCAGGAGGTTATTCTTGATGATATTGCCAGCGCGCTTGAGAGCGTCTTTCAGGTTGATGTCTTCAATCACCATGGCAGGCAGGATGAGAAAAGCAGCCTCCGTCCAAACCGTATCAATCAGCCCGGCCAGGAAGTTGCGGCTCCCCGATTTGCGTTTGCCTTCCAGGAAATTCTTGACCAGATTGACTGCTGTTGAGACCGCCGCCAGGCTCATCAGGTCCAGCAGGTCGCGTCGGACGATGGCCCACGCCTTCGACATGACCCCGTCCCCCTCAGCCAGGTAGCCGTAAATCAGGTAAACAGTCATGGCTGAGAAAATGTACCCCACGGTGTACTGGGCGAAAATCATGGCTGCCCCCAGCACGAACAGCACCACCTGTCCGATAAGGCTGTTCTCCCCGCCGGTGAGAAACGCTGCGCCGATCATGAACGGGATGAAGACAATCGAAACAACGAAGCCGGCAAACAAAGCAAAAATAGAAGGCTTGATGAGATCGGGATCTTTGATGGCCATTTGCCATGCTTGTTGAAGAAACGACCAGCCGCGCGCGAACGATTTCATACGACGCTCCTTATTTGGATAAACTCAGGCTAATTATAGCAGACTTACAGGCTCCAATTCTACGCGCCAATCGTTCAGGCGCAATGTCCGCACCAGTGTCTCTGGGGCGGGGCCGCGCAGGACAATTTGCCAGCGGTAGTAACCGCCGATTCGGGCGAAGAAACACGGCGCCGGTCCGATGAGCGTTGTTTGCCGTCTCTCCTCCAGCAAAATTTGCTTTTGCAACTGTTCCCCCACGGCGCGGGCCTCGGCTTCTGCTTTGGCGGGGTCGCGATGACGATATTCCAATCGCACCAGGCGGGCAAAGGGCGGATAGCCCAGTTTGCGGCGCTGTTCCAGCTCATGGGCGTAGAAACCGATGACATCATGCCGGGCGGCAGATTGGATGACGTAGTGCTCCGGCTGGAACGTCTGCAAAAAGACGCGCCCGCCCAGCGAAGAGCGGCCCGCCCGTCCTGCTACCTGTGTCAGCAGGCTAAACGTCCGCTCAGCGGCAAAGGGGTCGGGTAAGTTGATGCCCACATCAGCCAGGACAATGCCGACCAGCGTCACCAGCGGCAGGTCGAGGCCTTTGGCCAGCATCTGGGTCCCGATCAGGACATCGGCGCGGTGGGCGGCAAAATGGCTGAGGATGAGTTCGTGAGCGTCTTTGTGGCGGGTGGTTTCCCAATCCCAACGCAGCGTGCGGGCCTGCGGAAAGAGCGCCCGCACCTCGGCCTCTACTTTTTCACTTCCCAGCCCGTAGGCGCGCAGGTGTTTGCTCCCGCAAGCGGGGCATTTCGGGGGCATGTGGCGGTGGTAGCCGCAGTGGTGACAGGTGAGCAGATTGGGCTGAACCCTGGCAGGGGCGGGGGAGCGTTCGACGCTTTCGAGATGCAACGTCAGCGGGGTGTCGCAGTGGGGGCAGCGGGCGGTATATCCGCACTCGCGGCAAAAGACATAGGTCGCCGTGCCGCGCCGATTGAGGAAGAGGATGGCCTGTTCGCCGCGCCCCAGGACTTCTCCGAGGGCCTCTGCCAGGCCGCGGCTGAAGATCGAGCGGTTGCCCGCTTTGAGTTCGGCTCGCATGTCCACCACCTGGACCTCGGGCAGGGCGCGCTGTTCGATGCGTTCGGGCAGGGCGAGCAGCGTCAGCGATTCTCCTTGTTGGGCCTCGTATTGCTGGGCGACGGTGGGAGTGGCCGAGCCAAGCAAACAAACTGCCCCACACAAACGGGCATATTGTCTGGCCGCCGTAATTGCATGGTAAAAAGGCGTCTCTGCCTGGTAGTAAGACGAATCATGGCATTCATCGGCGACAATCAGCCCGATTTTGGGCAAGGGGGCAAAGAGGGCGGAGCGCGGCCCAATGACCACTTTGAGAAGCCCCAGGCGGGCGCGCCGCCAGGTATCGTAGCGCTCGCCTTCGGAGAGACGCGAATGCAAGAGCCCGACCTGACCCGGGAAGCGTTGCAGGAAGCGTCGCACCGTTTGGGGGGTGAGCGCAATTTCGGGGACGAGAATCAATGCTCCCTGGCCGCGGCGAATGGCCTCCTCGGCGGCACGCAGGTAAAGTTCGGTTTTGCCCGAGCCGGTTACGCCATGCAGCAGGAAGCAGGCGGGAGGCTGTGAGAAGGCGCGCTGGATGTGTCCCCACGCGGCTTGTTGATCGGGCGTCAGGGTTAGGGGCGTGGGGGCTTCGGCCGGGGCAGCGGCCACCCCTTCGAGCGGATCGCGCCAGATTTCGGCCTCTCCCAGCACGATCAGGCCGCGTTCCTCCAGTTCCTGCAGATCGGCCAGGTTGCAGCCCGACTCGGCATAGACCCATGAGACGTTAACCGCCTGCGGATCGCACATCAAACAGCGCAGCGCTGCCTGGCGACGGGCGAGGGTGGCGGCGGTTTTTCCCAGCGTGGGCAGGGCAGCCTCGGCCTCCTCCGGTGGGACGGCTAACTGCGCTGTGCGCACGAACTTGGGACGAACGGAGGGCGGCGGCAGGACCGATTGCGCCGTCAGCACGCCCGCGCGGACGAGGGTTTCTGCCACTTTGCGCCAGTCCACGTTCTTGAAATGGCGGTCAATCTGACGGCCGCGCAGCGAGCCGCGTTCGTTTAGCAGGTTCATCAACCGCTGAGAGACGGACGAAAGGCTGGCGGTCTCCAGCCGCGAACGCCTCTCTTCTCGCAGGGTGTAAAGGACATCGGCATGTTGCGAAAGGCCCGGGGGGAGCATTAAATCCACCATGGCTGCCAGGGGGGCGAGAAAATGTCCGGCCATCCAGCGTGCCAGGGCAATTTGTTCTGGGGTCAGGACGGGTAAGGGGTCCAGGAGGGCGAGAACGGGCCTGGTTTGGGGCAGGGAAGGCGTGGCCATCAGTTCCAGCACTACTCCCTGGACGGTCTGCCTGCCAAAGGGAACCGTCACGAGATGCCCCATGCCGACCTGCCCATCCAGTTCGGAGGGCAGGTGATAATCGAATTCCCCACTGACAGCCGGCACATTGACAGCCACACGCACGAAGGTCATAACGCGATTATACCTGCTGGCAATTAAAAAATGCCCCTTGCCGTCGTTGTGAAAAACGCGCGCGAGGGGCAAGGGAGAAGCGTCGGTCTATGCGGTGGCGGGCGGGGTCTCGGCCTCGGACGGCGGGAGGGAGACGTCTGCTACTGCTGTCAGTCCTTCGATGGCTTTGATCTCGCGGTAGGTCAGCGTCCAGACCATGGAGTCAAAGAGAAGGTACCAGCCGCTTAGGAGCGTGAGCGGGGCAAACAGGATTGTGAGGAAGAACGGCATGCCCGCCAGAACGCCGATGATGGCGGCCAGGGTCGAGTTACCGAAGAGGCTGGCTAATCCGAAGGCGATCAGCCCGGGGATGGCGGCCACCAGCAAGGCCGGAATGAGCAGCAGGAGGTACACCGGAATGAGCACGAAGAACAGGATTATCGAGGCGATGCCAAAGCCAATGCCAATGCCGAGCATGGCCAGCCACATCAGGGCAACACTCTTCCAGTTCCGTTTGAACATCGCCCAGCCTTCCTGAAAGGACTGACTGAGGGTCGCATTTTCCAGGATGGCTTTGCGGCCAAAGAATTCGCGCAGGAGGCGGAGGAAGACCATTGCCACGATGAAGGCGAATATGAACAGGAAGAGGCATCCGATGCCGGCAATCACGCCGCCGGCTGCGGCGACATCGTTCCCGCGGATGATGCTGACGAAGTACAGGACGGATAGACCAAAAACCAGGGAAATCAACAGGATGGCTGGCAGGCTGATAATCAGGTCAATCAGCCACAAGCGGAAGGCGCGCCGATCCCAGCCCAGTTTCCAGCCGGCTTTGAAGCCGACTTTTTCGCCGGTCTGCTCGTAATGATCCGTCATCCGCACCACCGCGGTTTCAGAGACATAGCGGACGATGGAAAAGACCGCACCCACGAGCAGGATGAGCACGATGATGCCCACGCCAATGCCGAGGATGGCGCCCATATGTTCGCCAGGATTTCTCAAGATGGGCAGGACGTTCTGATTGAACCACTGGAACAACTCACGCAGGCGCGGGTTTTGGGCCATTTCGGGCGGGAAGGGCTGACCGCCATCTCGTCTACCGCCAAACTGGTAATTTGATCCACCGTTTCCTGCACCACCCGAGGTGAGGGCCATTAAAATGCCGAAGAGCCACAGTACCTTGTAATCCCATAAAATGTGCCAGGCACGTTTGAGGATTTTCCCGATATCAATCATGTTTGGTTCTCCTTTCAAAAAGTGAAATTGAGGAGTCCTTGCCAGAGCAGCCGCCTGTGCAAGGAATTACCGGTGCAACGTCACCGGCAGCGGGCGCGGGCGGCGTCGAATCCACCAGACGGTCAGCCAGCCCCAGTAAAGCAGGACAATTGCGGCTTGCCAGAGAAAACCGTTGAACCAGTTGATGCCGAAGACGCTGACCTCGTTCAAGGTTGAAAGCAACGGATGGGTTTCGGTTTCAATGCCAAAGACGGTTTGAGCCATGCTGATCCAGAGCCATTGTTGCTCGCTGTTGAGCCACGAAACATTTTCCAGTAAACCGGCTGTATTGGCAGCGGTGACCACGCTGGTGAGGGTGAAGACAGTTTTGGCGAAAAACCAGGCGGCCATCAGCACTGCCGGGACGAGCCACCAGACCGGCGAACCGGGTTTCGGTGGGCGATCGGCCAGGGTGCGGCGCGGCAGGTTCAGGGTCAGGTTGGCGACGAAGCGCTCGACCGGCAGAAAAGCCGGGGTCGGCGTGTCATGCAACAGGTTCAAGACCTGCCGCAGGGTTTTGAGTTCTTCCCGACAGGTTTCGCAGGAGGCCAGGTGCATTTTTACCTCCAGCAGGCGGGTGCCGTGCAGTTCACCATCCAGGTAGGCATTGAGCAGGTTGCGGATGTTGTCATGCATAGTCATACTCCGGTTGGAGAATCTGCGCCTGGAGCACTTCGCGCAGACGGTTGCGTGCATAGTTGAGGCGGGACATGACTGTGCCGATCGGGATGTCGAGCACAGCGGCAATTTCCTGGTAAGAGAGTTCGCCGTATTCGCGCAGGACGAGGACGCTGCGGGCGGCCTCTGGCAGGGCGTTGATGGCCTGTTGAATCAGCAGTGCTTGCTCCTTTTGAATGAGAGCGGCCTCTGGACCTGGGGCCTGGTCTCTGAGCCATTGCATTTTCTCGTCCTCAACCGGGGCTTCGTGTTCGCGGCGCAACACGTCCAGGGAAGCGTTGACGGCGATCCGGTAGAGCCAGTTGCGCAGGGAGGATTGTGGCTGAAAGGTCGGCAGGTGCACCCATGCCCGCAGAAACGTCTCCTGGGCCATGTCTTCTGCCAGGTGGGCGTCGCCGCAGAGACGATAGACGACGTTGACCACGCCACTGTAATGCCGGCGGACCAGTTCACCGTAAGCGCTGCGGTCGCCATTTTGGGCCTGCTCGATCAGGCGCTGTTCGGTCTCCGCACTCTGGTTCAGTGCCACGCGTTGCTCCTTGCTGAAATAATGACAAACTCTATACGGGATTCGGGGTTATTTTATTCGGAAATTCAACCACAGATAAACCCAGGTGAACACAGATGCGAAAAGTTGAAAGGCCGCCTGTCTGCGTTATACTTGCTCCATCCTGTTGATGAGGAGACCCCCATGAATCCCTTCCTTGCCCTGCTCATTACCATTGCCGTTGCCCTGGTGGAAATCCGCTCGCTGGATTTTGCTGCCCATCGCGGCTGGATTGAGAGCCGGCTGAGCCGCAAACTCATCCACATCCTCACTGGCCCGCTGTTTGTGCTGTGCTGGTTGCTGTTTCCCAATCAGTTTTGGTATGAACGCTGGCTGGCGGCGTTGGTGCCGTTCCTGTTTACTGTCCAGTTCGCGCTGATTGGGCTGGGCATTATCCAGGACGAGGCGTCGGTCAAGGCCATGTCACGCTCCGGCGACCGGCGCGAGATTCTCAAAGGCCCGCTCTTTTACGGGATTATCTTCGTGGTCATGACCGTGCTCTTTTGGAAAGATTCGCCGATTGGGATGACCGCGCTGATGCTGATGTGCGGTGGCGATGGCCTGGCCGATGTCATGGGCCGCGGCCTCAAGTCTGCGCCGTTGCCGTGGAGCAAAGGCAAGACCTGGTTCGGTTCGCTGGGAATGTTTCTTGGTGGCTGGGTGATGACCGTCTTCATCCTGGCGATTTTTGTCTCGGCGGGCGTCTTTCCTGGACCTTTTGCCGGTTACCTGCTGCCGGTGACGCTCATTGCCCTGGTCGGGACGCTGGTGGAATCTCTGCCGCTAGAGGACGTGGACAATATCACCGTGACGCTGGCGGCGGTGGCGTTGGGGTATTTGCTGTTTTAGTTTGCTCCAGCAGGTCCATATACGCGCCCTCCAGCAGGTCTTCTTCGCGGACGCCTAAGCGGGTCATCAAGTCGCGCGCAATGGCCTGGCCCTCGGCCTCGCTCTGCCCCTCGCGCAGGACGACTTCCAGTTCCATAAAGTGCCCCAGGCCCTCGACCTCGTCGAGGTGGATGCGCGTTTGCCCGGCAAGGTAGAGGAAACGCGTTTTACGGACGATGCCGCGCGCACCCAGAGCGAGGGAAAGGACGGTCTTGAGAGCATCGGGCTGATTGGTCTCAAAGATGTAGTATTCCGAGCGTTTGGGGCCGTCCTGGTCGGGGCGTTGGTAATAAACCAGTTGGGCACGGTCGGGGGCCAGTTGACGCAGTTTCAGGCGACCGTGGGGAGTGTAGAAGAAGGTGTCTTCCTGCGGAATGATCTCGACGGGGGTATTGCTCAGGGCCTCGGCGCGCGCCTGGAAGGCGGCAAAGTCATGGATACGGGCTTTGATTTCGATATTTTTTGGCATGGGTGGATTGTACTC
>DAOTZT010000168.1:0-2503 GCA_034434255.1 Anaerolineales bacterium
CATTGCGAGGAGCGTTTTTTGCGACGAAGCAATCTCCTTGCAAGCCAGGAGACTGCTTCGCTTTGCTCGCAGTGACAAAATGCGTAGAGTTTATAGAACAAGAGTTTAACTTGACATTGTCAAAGTAATCAGTAATCAGTGAACAGTGATGAGTAGAACGTCACGGGAGCGCCCGTTAGCGCGCAGGCTGATGAACACGTCAGCCGCAGAGAGCGGTTTTTCACCACAAAGGACACGAAGGAGCACAAGGGTGAAAAACCGAATTGAGGTGGTACCGCGGAGTTTGCGCTTCGTCCTCAATCGGACGAGGCGTTTTTCTTTTCCATACCTTACCTCCCTGTGAACCTGTGAACTTTTGAACCTGTGAACCTTTGAACCTGTGAACCTTTGAACCTGTGTACTTTTTACCCTTGCCCCAAGGAGTCCCCATGACCCACTACGACCTTCCCAAAGCCTATGACTTCAAAACCACCGAGCCGCGCATTTACGAGATGTGGGAGAAAGGCGGCTACTTCCAGCCGTCCAACGACCCGCGCAAGCCGGACTTTGACCCGTCCAAAAAGCCCTTCGTCATCTCCATCCCGCCGCCCAACGTGACCGGCGAACTGCACCTCGGCCACCCGATGTTTGTCTCGCTCGAAGACCTGATGATTCGCTACCACCGCATGAAGGGCGAGCCGACCCTGTGGGTGCCCGGCACCGACCACGCTGGCATCGCCACCCAGTTGCAGGTGGAGAAAGCCCTGGCCAAAGAAGGCCTCACCCGCGAGCAGATCGGGCGCGAGGAGTTCCTGCGCCGCACCTGGGCCTGGAAGGAGAAGTACGGCGGCATCATCACCCAGCAGATCCGCCGCCTGGGCGCCTCCTGCGACTGGACGCGCGAGCGCTTCACCCTCGACGAGGGCCTCAGCCGCGCCGTGCGCGAGGCCTTCGTCCGCCTGTATGAGAAGGGCCTCATCTACCGCGGCCCGCGCCTCATCAACTGGTCGCCCGGGCTGAAGACCGCCGTCTCCGACCTGGAGGTGGAATACGCCGAGGAAGCCGGCACGCTTTACTACTTCAAGTACATGCTGGTTCCCTCACCCCTGCACCCCTCTCCCACAGGGAGAGGGGAGGGGGGTGAGGGGGAATACATCCCCGTCGCCACCACCCGCCCCGAGACCATCCTGGGCGATACCGCCGTCGCCGTCCACCCCGAAGACCCGCGCTACCAGAAATACATTGGCCGCAAAGTGCGTGTGCCAATTCTCGGCCGCGAGATTCCCGTCATCGCCGATGACTACGTGGACCGCGAGTTCGGCACCGGCGCCCTCAAAATCACCCCCGGCCACGACCCGAACGACTACGAAATCGGTCAGCGCCACGGCCTGCCCATCCTCTCGATGCTCGACCGGGAGGCCAGAGTGACCGGGGTCGGCGGGCCGTATGCAGGTCTCGACCGCTTCGAGTGCCGCAAAAAACTGTGGGAAGATATGCGCGCCGCCGGTCTGGTCATCAAGGAAGAGCCATACACCCTCAACGTACCGCGCTCCCAACGCGGCGGCGAAATCGTTGAGCCGATGGTCTCGGAGCAGTGGTTCGTCCGCATCGAACCGCTCGCCAAAGCCGCCCTGGAGGCTGTGCGCGACGGGCGCATCCGTATCATCCCCGAGCGCTTCGAAAAGGTCTATTTCAACTGGCTGGAGAACATCAAAGACTGGTGCATCTCCCGTCAACTGTGGTGGGGGCACCGCATCCCGGTCTGGTACTGTGACGACTGCGGCGGCCAGATGTGCGCCCGCACCGACCCGCTCTTGTGCGCCCACTGCGGCAGCAAGAACATCCACCAGGACCCCGACGTGCTCGATACCTGGTTCTCCTCTGGCCTGTGGCCGTTCTCGACCCTCGGCTGGCCCGACCAGACCCCCGACCTGCGCTACTTCTACCCGACCTCCGTCATGGAGACCGGCTACGACATCCTCTTCTTCTGGGTGGCGCGCATGATCATGATGGGCCTGGAGTTCACCGGCGAGGTGCCGTTCCACACCGTCTATCTGCACGGTCTCATCCGCGACGAGCACGGACGCAAGATGAGCAAATCCTACGGCAACGTGATTGACCCGCTGGTGGTCATCAACGAGTACGGCACCGACGCCCTGCGCTTCACCCTGCTGGTCGGCTCCACCCCCGGCCAGGACATGAACATCAGCCTCAAGAAAATCGAGGCCAACCGGAACTTCGCCAACAAGATTTGGAACGCGGGCCGGTTCGTGATTTCGGCGATCGGTTTCCTCACCTCTTCCCCTCTCCCCAAAGGAGAGGGGGCAGGGAGTGAGGGTTGGACGCTTGCCGACTCGTGGATTTGGGCCCGGTTGCAGCAACTCGTCCGCGACGTGGAGCGCCTCTTCCAGACCTATCAGTTTGGCGAGGCTGGGCGGCAGATTTACGAGTTCTTCTGGTCCGAGTTTGCCGACTGGTACGTGGAGGTGGCCAAACTGCAATTGCAGGACGAACGCACCAAACG
>DAOTZT010000169.1:0-15031 GCA_034434255.1 Anaerolineales bacterium
TCCGGCGAATACCTGCACGTCACCCCGCCCTGGGTCAACCTGCTCATCATCCTGCTCATGGCCCTGCTGGCCGCCCTGCTCGGACACATCCGCCGACCCGCGCTGGCCCTCCTGGCGCTCTTCGGCGCGCTGGCCGCTTATTTCGGGATTTGCTTCTTCGCTTTCACTCGCTTCAACTGGTACCTGCCGCTCGCCGCTCCCGAAGCCATGCTCTTCCTCGGCGTCGTCGTCCAGTTCGTCGAGCAGGCCGTCACCCAGGAGGTCGAAAAACGCCGCGTGCGCGGCCTGTTCAGCCGCTTCCTCTCCCCCGAAATGGTGGACCAACTGATTACCACCCAGGACATCACCTCGCTCAACAAGCGCGCCACCGTCAGCATCCTCTTCTCCGACATCCGTGGCTTCACCAGTTTGTCCGAAAAAATGACGCCGGAAGAACTGGTCCTGCTCCTCAACCCCTACCTCGAAGCCATGACTGCCATCATCCACCGCAACGGCGGCACAGTGGACAAATACGAGGGCGACGCCGTGATTGCCTTCTTCGGCGAACCGGTTCCCCATCCCGACCATGCCATCCGCGCCGTGCGCGCCGCCGTCGAAATGCGCCTCGAACTGGCACGCCTCAACCAGCGCTGGCAGGCAGAAGGACGTCTGCAGCGCGGCCTCGAAATCGGCATCGGCATCCACACCGGCGAGGTCTTTGTCGGCCTCATTGGCTCGGTCCAGCGCATCAGTTACACCGTCATCGGCGACAGCGCCAACCTGGCCGCCCGCCTGCAAGACCAGACCAAAATCATCGGCTGGCCGATTCTTGTCAGCGAGCAAACCGCCAGCCTGGTGGCCGACGAGTTCGAAGTCGAATTTGCCGCCCGGCAGGCCATTCGCGGCAAGAGCGAGATGATCACCATCTACAAAGTCATTGGCCGCAAAGGCGCTCCGCCCGAAGAGCGCATTGGCCCCCTGACCGAACAATCCATCTAGCGACCATGCGCCGCTTTGCCCTTTTCATTCTCCTCTCCCTGACACTCGCTGGCTGCAGCACACCCGCCGCTCCCCGCCCCTGGGCTGCGGAAGACCTGCGCCTGCTCGACCCCCTCGACGCTCCCACCCCCTCCAGCGAACTGCTCGCCCTCTACACCCGCACCGTCGGCTTGGACCTCGAAATCCGCCTCGATCTGCTCGACCTGCCCCTCGTCCCCGATTCCGACCTGACCCTCCGCCTCGTCACTTCGACCGGCGACCTGCTGATCCACCTCCCGGCACGGGGACGCCCCTCCATTTTACCCGCCGACTCCCCCCTGCGCATCCGCCTCGTCCGCGACCCCTGGCTGGACACCGTCACCGTGCGGCTCAACCGCCTTTACATCCCCCAGCCCTTCCGCCTGCAGGCCTTTGCCAGCCTCCCTGGCCAGCCTTCCCCCGCCGATGAAACCGACCTTGTCCGCTCCGACTCCCTGCCGCCCATTGGGCGCGCCCCCGTCCTGCTGGCCTTCTGGGACGTATACCCGGCCTACACCCCGGCCCAGGCCCTGCGCCGCTGGGACGGAGCGCACACCGGCCCGCGGGGTGGACGGCACGGCCTCAGGCATCTCCTCAACGCCGTCGAGACCTGGGACATACCAGTGGTATTGCTTGACCTCAAGACCCCCGCCAGTCTGGCCGCTCTCTCCTTCGATGGCGCCCTGCCCCAGGTTCAGCGCCTGACCCAACAGGGCCTCCTGCTCCTGCCGCAAACGGCCTACAGCCAGCCGGTGGACAAAGCGCTGGAGTTCAGCGCCCGCGCGGCAGAAGGTTTTGGCCTGCCGGGGAGCGAATTCACCTACGCGGCGGGCATGGACCTCCTGCCTGCCTCCCGCGCCCAGTTCTTGGCCCTGTCCGATTCCTCCCACCTCGCCCGGTTCGGCGGGACGCGCCTCGTGCCCCTGCCAGCCCTCCCTGCCGATCAGGCCACCGCCGACGGCCCCAGCCTCGAGGTCCGCCGCCGCCTGCTGGAGGCGCTCTTCTCGCCCGATGAGTCGGACCTGGTGGTATTGGGCGGCAGTCTGCGCAATTCCACCTGGGGCGACGGAGAATTTGCGCCCCCCACCTTTGCCTGGCTGGCCGGGCACCCCTGGGTGACCGTTCTCGACCGCGAGGGCCTGCTCTCCTTCCCCGTCGGTCAGACGTTCGCCCCTCCTCCCGTCTCTGCCTTGCCCGCCGATCCCTGGCTGGAAGCGCTGCGCCGCGCCCCACAAAACGCGGTGACCCAATCGGCCTGGCAGATGTACCTGGAACTGAACGCCCCCGCCTCCGACAGCCGCCTGCAAGAGTTGCGCCGCGCTTCGCTGGGGCAAATCGGCCTCCTGCTCGAGGCGGCGTCCTGGGCCGATTCCCCCGCCCGGCGCGCCGACTGCACCACCGACCCCGACGGCGATGGCCGCCCGGAATGTCTGCTGGCAAACGAGCGCTATTTCGCCGTCATCGAGACAAACGGAGCACGCCTGACTTATCTCTTCTACCGGGACGCGAGCGGCCCCCATCAGGTCATCGCCCCGACCGTCCAGTTCGTCGTCGGCCTGAGCGACCCGTCGCAGTGGCACCCCGAACGCGGCGACGCCGCCGATCCGGGGGCGGTGATGGGCGCTTTCAGCGACCTGGGCGGCGCGTTCGACGAATACGCCGTCCGCCAGGCCGAGGCAGGCAGGCTGGTGCTGGAGGGCAGCAAGCGGAGCAAACAGTTTCGGCTGGGGGAAAACGGCCTCGAGGTCACGTACCAGGAGACCGGTCTGGTGAGCGCCGCCCTGCCGCTGGCGGTGGACGCTTCCCGCTTCTACGCCGGCCCGGCAGCGTACCAGGCCGTCCTCGTCCCCGGCTCGTCCTGGACCTGGGGACCGGCGGACGGGATTCGGGTCGAGGTCCGCACCGACGCGGCTCTCTCTGCCGAGGCGTTTACGTTCACACAGCAATTTCTGGGCGGGCCAGAAGACCCCAATCAGAACTTCCCGCCCGGCCATTACCTGCCTTTCCCCTTCTCGCTGGTGACAGTCAGCGGCGAGGGGACGTTCACGGTCTGGCTGGAGGCAAAATAAAACCTCCCGGCAGGGAGGTTGACTGGAACAATGGAGTAAGGGGGATCAAATTAATCGCTTGCCAAAACCACTCTCGTTGGCAGAATTGTCGTAGATTTCTTCAATCACGAAGACATACGCAGGGCGCTGATCCCAGCGCTGGGGATTGGGTTTGTGATAGACATCATGCTGGGCGTTGAGGAGTTGGTGGTAGAGGCTCCCTGCTTCATGGATCTCGGCATGGCCACGCAGTTCGTAACTGACCACCGGCGGCTGGTAGAAGAGCAGGGTCACGGTCGGGTTGGCCTGCAGGTTTTTCCAGGTGTGATCGCGCGCCAGTTCGAGCGTGCCAAAGCGGGAAAAGTCAATCCGTTCTTCGGCAGAGGGGCCGTAGAGGAGTTCGACCAGCAGGTTGAGTCCCTCCTGGCTGTAGCCTTCCCGCCACCCGCTGCGGATGTGCTGCAGGTAAGCGTCGAGCGTTTGCTGCAAATACTCAGGCTTGGGAAGAAAGCCCACGCCCTTGATGGACGCGTTCAACCCCGCCGGGCCGGAGGAAACAATGGCCGGGGTATGGCGGCAAAAGCCAAGGAAGATTTCCTGGGGAGGAATTCTTTCGCCCGCGGCCTGGCGGCGGATCATTTCCGCACGCTGGTGATAGGCCCATTGTTTGAAAGCGTCTGGAAACGTGATTGGCGGCATACCAGCCTCTGCATGAGAGATGTACTCCCCGAATTATCTCACCAAGCGCCAAAAGAGAAAACCCGCCAGCAAGGCCATTCCCGCGCCGAAGAAGAAGGGCGCGGCCGGCCCGAAGCCGCTCCAGCCGAAAGCGCCCTGCCAGAGGAGGCCAGCGATGGCCGAGGCGGGGAGCGCCGCCAGGCCCACGGCGGCGTTGTAGAACCGTAAGCCGTGCCGCGTTTTTCGGCAGGCACCAGGTCGGCGACGAGGGCTTTGGCCGTGCCTTCCACCGCGGCGTAGTAGATGCCATACAAGCCAAAGAGGGTCCAGACCTGCCAGCCGGTGCGAGAGAGGGCGAAGCCGAGATAGACCAGCCCGTAAGCAGCCCATCCGGCGATGATGAGCCTGCGGCGGCCAATCCGATCCGAGAGGGCGCCGAGCGGACCGGAGAGCAGGGAATAGACCAGGTTGAAGGTCAGCAGCATGGCCATGACCTGCAACAGGTTCAGGCCGCGTTCCTGGGCACGCAGGACGATGAACGAGTCGGAGGAGTTGCCGAGCGTGAACAGGACGACGATGACCAGGAAAATTTTGAAGCGGGAGTCCATCCCTTTCAGGCTGAGCACAGGGGCAGACGAGTTCCCCGTCTGCCTGACTTCCCTGGCCCCGATGGCCAGCACCAGCACGGCCAGCGCGGCCGGGATGATGCTCGCCAGGATGACAATCTGAAATGTTCTCTGTTGCAGTTGCGCCGCCCCGGCCTGGGTCAGCCAGATGATGATCGTGGCAATCAGCAGGCCAACGAAGGCTCCGGCGGTATCGCCGGCGCGGTGCAGACCAAAGGCCAGGCCGCGCTGTTTCTCGTCCACCGAACCGGCGACCAGCGCGTCGCGCGGGGCAGTGCGCACGCCCTTCCCCAGCCGGTCAGCGAAGCGGACGCCCAGCACCCAGCCCCAGGTGTTGGCAAAGTAGAGAAACGGCTTTGCCACCGTGGAGATGGTGTATCCCAGCACGGTGAGCCACTTGCGGCGCCCCAGTTTATCGGAGAGCCAGCCAGAATAGATTTTGGTCAGGCTGGCGGTGGTTTCGGCAATGCCGTCAATCAAGCCGATGACGGCGGTACCGGTCTTGAGCACGTTGGCGAGGAAGAGCGGAATGAGATAGGCCAGCATCTCCGAGGAGATGTCGGTGAGGAAGGATGTGGCCGTGACTACCCAGACGTTGCGCGGCAGGTGGCGGATAGAGGGGTGTGAAGAATCTTTTTTCATGCAGTTTCCAAAGGCAGGTAAGTTCTATGCATCCACGAGAGCAAGCAGTCAAAACCTCTGCTCTGGGCAGAGGCTGTTGAGATTACCTCAGCAAGCCAGGTTTATGCTCTTTAAGCCACTGCTTGATGGGGCTTTCGTTCCAACTGGTGAAATAAGGCGTCAGAGAAATGAACGGCGTGGAGAGGAGAGTCGGTTTCTCGATGGCAGAGTCTTTGAGAATCAGGCCAAAGTCAATCCGCTTGCGTTCTTTGAGGTCAATTTCTCCTATTTTCTTCACCTTGTCCCAGGGGACGCGGGTGACCTTCAGAAAATCGTATTGAATAAATTCCTCAGGAGTGAGGACAATCCGGCCAAAAATAATTTTGTAGAGGGCTTCGATGGTCAGGTAGAGGAAGCCGATGGCCAACAACCCAAAGAACCACCACGACGTCCAGATGGAAGCAGAGGGCATGCCCGGTCGAACGAATCCCTGCACAATGCAGGAAATTCCGAAGACCAAAAAAATGGCGGCTTGAACGATCAGCGTGCTGCGGTGCTTGATGTGGAACGTGCTTGACGAAGACATAGACGATTAGCGCAAGCCAGTGATGTAGTTTTCGAGTTGCTTGACCATGAAGCGCAACTCTTCGATGATGTCCTTGACAACATCGCCGATCGAGATAATGCCCGACAACTGGCCGTTTTCGATGACAGGCAGGTGGCGGATATGCTTTTCGGTCATGAGCGTCATGCACTCGTTGACAGAATCGTCCATCCCAACGGTGATGAGATCGCTGGTCATCACCTCGCTGATTTTGATTTCACTGGGCTTGATTTCGTACAGGCCCACCTTGCGGGCAAAATCCCGTTCGGTGAAGATACCGGCGACTTTGTCTCCATCCATGACCACCACAGAGCCGGTTCCCTTTTCGGCCATGAGGCGTAAGGCGTCTAAAACGGTGGCATCTTTCGAAACTTTCCAGACAGCATTGCCCTTGACGCGCAGAATTTGTTTGACTGAGTTCATTTGTAAGTGCTCCTTTCTTAAAACAATACGAAATCTGATTCCGTTTGTGCCTGCAATGCGCCTTGCTACAAAGCGTAAGTTTACCACAAGTGCGAAAGGGAAATCATGAGGCGCCGGGAATGGATCGTTCAGCCAACAGGCCCGCCGAGACTTCCTGCATTTTCTGTAACGGCCTCGACAATGTCACATTTTCGTATAATTGAGAGCGTTCGGCAAGTCGTTTTATTGGCCACAGATGAGCACCAATGAAATAGATTTGCTCAATAAAACCCAAAATTTGCATATCGCAAACGGGGTTTATCAAAATCAGAGTTGATCTGCATTTATCTGTGGCTAAACTGAATTACCGAATGCTTTCATATTGTCATTGCGAAAAGCGTTCTTTGCGACGACCGCGAAGCATACCCGAAGGGTAAGCAATCTGCTGGCAGAGCGGAAGACTGATTTCCCCACGCTACGCTCGGAACATGTGCTATCGCTCCCAGCGACAAAAAACATAGCGTTTCCAGCACAAATTTTGTGACATTGTCAGGCTACCTACCCTTCTCTCGTTGCAAGCCGACGCTTCTCCCACCAGCCTGGGACATCTTCCCCTATGGCCTTCTTATGGCTTTCTCAAAGTCCCTTGATGCCCTGTGCGAAACACGGCAATTGAGAATTTTGACCGTTGAGACGCAGAATTCGCAGAGATTTTTTGTGGTTTTCTCTGCGTTCTCAGCGGCTCTGCGGTGAAAGATTTGACTTTGAGAAAACCATAATCTTCCCCCTGGCTGCTTTCCCTTAATTCCGATGAACTTGGTATAATTTGCGGCCTATGACGAAGAAATATCATATCTGGACAGAAGGATGTCAAATGAATGTAGCCGATTCCCGTCGGGTCGGCTCATCGCTTGAACATCTCGGTTATTCCTTCACCGATGTTGTTGAGGAGGCCGATGTCATCGTCCTCAACACCTGCGTTGTGCGCCAGTCGGCTGAAGATAAAGCCTACAGCCACCTGGGTGCTTTACGCACACTCAAAGCCAGGCGACCAGAGATCATCATCAATCTGATGGGCTGCCTGGTTGGGATTCGTGGTCACGAGAAACTGCGCCAGCGCTTCTCCTACGTGGACGTCTTCTCCCCGCCATCCGACCCCGGCCCACTGATCGCCTACCTGACTCAGGGAGAAGCGCGCACACACGAACTCGACCGGACCTCAACCCTGTTCGCGGCCATGGACGAGGAATTTCTCATCCCCGAAAACGAACGCGGCAAACTGGTCTCGGCCCACGTCCCCATTGTCCTGGGCTGCTCCCATGCCTGCACGTTTTGCATCATTCCCTCCCGCCGCGGAGGAGAACGCTCACGCCCGGTCGCCGACATCCTGGCCGAAGTCCGCGCCCTGGTGGCGCAGGGCGTGAAAGAAGTCACCCTCCTCGGTCAGATTGTGGACCGCTATGGCAAAGACATCCCCGACAGTCCCGGCCTGGCCGGTCTGTTGCGGACTTTGCATGAGGTCGAGGGGCTGGAGCGCATTCGCTTTCTCACCTCCCACCCCAATTACTTCAGCGACGAGTTGATGGAGACCGTCGCCTCCCTGCCCAAGGTCATGCCCCATATCGAAATCCCCGTCCAGGCAGGGAACGACGAGGTGCTGGTGCGGATGCGCCGCGGCTACACCCAGGAAGACTATCGCCAAATCGTCGCAAAAATTCGCCGCATCATTCCGGGCAGTTCCATCGCCACCGACATTATCGTCGGTTTTCCGGGGGAGACCGAAGCGCAGTTTATGGACACTTACCACCTGCTGGAGGACCTGCGCTTAGACTCTGCTCACCTGGCGCGCTACTCGCCGCGGCCTGGCACCGTCTCGGAGCGCAATTTCCCCGATGATGTGGCGGAAGAAGAAAAAATGCGTCGATTCCGTTTGCTCGAAGAGTTGCAAGAAAAAATCGTCGCCGAAATCAATGCCCAATTGCTCGGCCAGACAATCCCTGTGCTCTTCGAGGAAAAAGTCAAGGGGCGCTGGAGAGGGCGCACGCCGACGAATAAACTGGTCTTCCTGGAATCCGAGCAAGATTTACGCGGCAAAATCCTGCCCGTCACCATCACCTGGACCGGCCCCTGGTCTATGCAGGCCTCTCTTCCGAGCGTCTCGTTGGGCTAATTCCACGCCGATGCCCGCAGGCGCGACTCTTTTCCTTGACGCCTTCCCCCTTTGCCCGTAAGATAAGCCAAAAATAGAACATTGATTCGCCACGAGGAACATGAAGGGTTTCCTGCCCTTCTGTTCTTCGCGGCGAATTCCAGGAGTTGCTATGGAACTCGGCCTCGTCCGCAAAATTGACATTGACCAGGAAATGCAGCAGGCCTACCTGGACTACGCCATGAGCGTCATCGTCGCCCGCGCTCTGCCCGACGCCCGCGACGGCCTCAAGCCCGTCCAGCGCCGCATCCTCTACGCCATGTACGACATGGGCCTGCGCGCTGAGAGCGCCTACCGCAAGTCGGCGCGCATCGTCGGCGAAGTGCTTGGCAAGTACCATCCGCATGGGGATCAGGCCGTTTACGATGCCATGGCGCGCATGGCGCAGGATTTCACCATGCGCCTGATGCTGATTGACGGACAGGGCAACTTCGGCTCAGTGGACGGGGACCCACCCGCGGCCATGCGCTACACCGAAGCCCGTCTGGCCCCAGCCGCCCTCGACCTGCTGGCCGACATCGGAAAAAACACCGTGGACTTCACCGATAACTTCGATGGCACCCTGACCGAGCCGACCGTCCTGCCCGCCGCCATCCCCAACCTGCTGGTCAATGGGTCTTCGGGCATTGCCGTCGGCATGGCCACCAACATCCCTCCCCACAACCTGGGCGAAATCGTGGACGCCTGCGTCTTCATGCTCGAGAAATGGGAAAAACTCGACGACATCAACGTAGATGACCTGATGGAATACGTCGAAGGCCCCGATTTCCCCACTGGCGGCATCATCATCGAACAGGCGGGGGAAGAAGGCATCGAGGCCGCCTACGGCAAAGGACGCGGCCGCGTCACCATTCAGGCCAAGGTACACATCGAAGAGATGGAACGCGGCAAGAGCCGCATCATCGTCACAGAACTCCCTTACCAGGTCAACAAGTCGAGTCTCATCGAGCGCATCGCCGAACTGGTGCGCGATGGCCAGATCGAGGGCATCACCGACCTGCGGGATGAATCCGACCGCCAGGGACTGCGCATCGTCATTGAACTGACCAAGAACGTCGAACCGGAAAAAGTGCTGGCCGATCTCTACAAGCGCACCCCGATGCAATCCACCTTCAGCATCAACCTGCTGGCGCTGGTGGAAGGCGAGCCGCGTCTGCTGACCCTCAAGCAGGCCCTGCGCGTCTACCTGGAACACCGCCTGACAGTCATCCGCCGCCGCTCCGAATTCGACCTCGAAAAAGCGCGCGCCCGTGCCCATATCCTCGAGGGGCTGATGGTCGCCCTCCAGCACCTGGACGAAATCATTGCCCTCATCAAAGCCGCCCCCGACGTGGACACTGCCCGCACCCGCCTGATGAAGCGCTACAAACTGACCGAACTTCAGGCCAACGCCATCCTCGACATGCAACTACGCCGCCTGGCTGCCCTCGAGCGCAAGAAAATTGAGACCGAGTACAAGGAGACCCTGGCCCTCATCAAAGAGTTAGAGACCCTGCTCAAATCGCCGAAGAAGATGCGGCAGGTGGCTGCGGAGGAACTGCTCAAGGTCAAGGCCGCCTACGCCGACCGCCGCCGGACGCAAATCGTGAGTCTGAAGGGGCGCAAAGCCAAAAAAGCGCCGCTGACCGCTGCTGAACTCCTGCCAGAGCAGAACGTTTGGGTGGGAATGACTGCCGAAGGAATCCTCGCCCGTACCCACGACGACAAACCGCCGCGCCTGTCCGGCTCCGACGCCCCCCGTCTACTCGTCCGCGCCGGTGCAGCCGACACCCTCTACCTGGTCAGCGAGAAGGGGTTGGCCGCCGCTGTGGCGGTTCACACCCTGCCGGAGGCCGAGAAACTCTCTGATGGCGTGCCCTTCCACAAAGCCTCGCCGCTTCATGCCAATACGCCGCCTGTGGCCGCGTTTGCCCTGCCCGCCAGGCGTTCCACCCTGCCCGAAGAGACCTTCGTCCTGACCGCAACGCGCGGCGGCATGGTGAAGAAAAGCGCCGTGAGCGAACTGCCCGGCCCCTCTGCCCAGACCTTCCGCCTGGTCAACGTCAACGAGGGCGATGCCCTCGGTTGGGTAGCCCTCACCAATGGTCAAAAGGAAATCATCCTGGCGACTGCCCAGGGGATGGGAATCCGCTTCAGCGAGGAGGAAGTCCGCCCCATGGGACTGGTAGCAGCAGGGGTCAACGGCATCAAACTGGGCGTCGGCGATGAAGTCATCGGCCTGCAAACCCTGCCCGGCGAAGGCGACCTGTTTCTCATTGCCTCCGACGGAAAGGCCAAACGCATCGAGCAAAACGACTTTCCTGCTCAGGGGCGCTATGGAAAAGGCGTCATCCTGTGGGAATTACCGAAAGGGGTCAAACTGGCCGGCCTGGCCCTGGGGAAACCCACCGCCATCGTGACCCTGCACCTGCTCAAAGCCGCCCCGAAGATGACCCGCCTGGACGAGGCGCCCTTACGCAAACGCTCCGCCGTCCGCGGCGAGAGCGTGGTGGAAGTCAAACCCGGTGATTCGGTCCTGGGCCTGACAGATGGCTGGTTCATCGAGCGGTTTATCAAGCCGTTGGAAAAGGGAGAAAGCGAAAAAAGCCAAAGTAAGAAAACCGCGACCAGGAAGCCTCCCTCAGCCAGGGGAGAACAAAAAGCGAAACAGACCGTCCCACACAAAACTCGTCAAACACGAAAACCATAAAGCAACCCTGGCAGGAGAATTGCAAACACTCTGTTAAAAATTCGATTAAATCCTGTGGCATAATAAGCGTGTCCTGGCTTTCAAAAAGAGGTTACTATGAAAATCGAATATGATGACAAAGGTAAATTTTTCACCGATGTAATCTCAAAGACTCCTGTCCCTGTTACCATCCAGACAGTCGCACAACGTATTCGGGGGATTGTGCACGTCCATCCAGAGGAACGACTGAAAGATGAACTGGACAAAGCCACACAATTCCTGGCAGTCACCGACGCTGAGATCTATGACCTGGAAGGCCATTTACTGCAAAAAAGCCATTTTCTGGCATTAAATTGCAATCACATTATCTGGGTAATCCCTGACGAGGACACCGAAGAGTGAGGCGGCATCATGGATACCCACCAAACCGGCACGCCTGCCATTAATGCTCCCAATTACTCCAAACTGCGCGAGTACCTGATTGCTTCTGTTCAACGCGACCTGGAGGCGCTCAAACCGCCTCTGGAAAAACGTCAGCAGGTCATTCTGAATTCCGTCAGAGAAGCGCTCCAGCGCGCCAAACTCTCTTTGCCAGAATCGACCCAACAACAACTGATCCAAAGCATTTTATACGACGTCAACGGCTACGGCCCAATTCAGCCCTTGCTCGACGACCCCGACGTCAGCGAGATCATGGTCAACGGGGCCAAAAAAGTTTACGTTGAGAAAAAGGGCAAGTTGATCAAAACAAACGTTGTATTTGAGAACGATGAGCACGTCATGCAAATCATTGAACGGATCGTCCTGCCCCTTGGTCGCTCCATTGATACCGAGAACCCCATGGTAGATGCCCGCTTACCTGATGGCTCGCGCGTCAATGCTATCGTTCCTCCCTGTGCGATTGACGGTCCTACAATCACCATTCGAAAATTTTGCAAAGATAAACTCTCCATCCAGCAACTGGTTGAATTCGGATCCCTCACTGCTGGCATGGCTGAATTTCTGCGGGCATGCGTCGTCAGTCGTTTGAACATCATCATCTCTGGCGGCACCGGCTCCGGGAAAACGACCCTGCTCAACGTCCTCTCCAGTTTCATTCCGGAGAACGAACGCATTGTCACCATCGAAGACGCGGCAGAATTGCAACTCCAACAAGAGCATGTTGTCCGCCTCGAAACCAAAGTCCAAAATGCGGACGGGAAAGGTGCCGTCACGATTCGGGACCTGGTGCGCAATTCCCTGCGCATGCGTCCCGACCGCATCGTCATCGGCGAATGCCGCGGCGCCGAGGCGATGGACATGCTCCAGGCCATGAACACAGGCCATGATGGATCCCTGACCACCATTCACGCCAACTCCCCGCGCGATGCCATTTCCCGCCTGGAGGTAATTACCTACCAACTGCCCATCCACTCTCATCTTTGTCATTGCGAGCCGCCGCAGGCGGCGAAGCAATCCCCCTATCGGCCAGGAGATTGCTTCGCTACGCTCGCAATGACAAGAGTTAGAGAGTTCTTCATCGCTTAGGGTAGGCAGTTACGCCTGGAGACACTGGTGATGATGGCCGGATTGGAACTGCCCGTCAAAATCGTCCGCCAGCAAATTTCTTCCGCCATTGATTTAATCGTCCAACAATCCCGTTTGAAAGACGGTTCGCGCAAGGTCACCGCGATTACGGAGGTCGCCGGCATGGAAGGAGATGTCGTTGTTCTGAACGACATCTTCAAATTCGAGCAGACCGGCATCGACGCAAATGGGAAAGTGCTCGGCCAGTTAAAGCCGACCGGAATCCGGCCTCTGTTCGAAAAACGGTTGGAGGCTGCCGGCTTCAAACTCGGTCCCGAAGTCTTCGGCGCCAACATCGCCGAGATGCTCGCTGCCAATCAGAGACGCCCCAAAGGGGGACGCTAACAGATTTCTCCAATCATCACAATTGGACAGGCTTTCATGAAACTTGAGAATCAGCGCATCATTCTCACCGGCGCGGCCTCTGGCATTGGGCTGGCCCTGCTGGAGCAACTGTCCAGCCACCCGTGTCAGATTCTGGCCGTAGATGTCAATGCCCATGGCCTGGAGACCGCCTGCAAAAGACTGGAGGGGCGCGCCGCCCAAATCACGGCTTACGCCTGTGACCTCTCTGCCCCAGAGAACATAGACGCCCTCTTCGAGACGGCCCTGCGCATGCTGGGACGGATTGATCTCTTCTTTGCCAACGCCGGCTTTGCTTACTACGAAGAAATTCGCGAGCCAGACTGGGCGCATATCGAGCGCATCTTTCGCGTCAACACCTTCAGCACACTTTACATCATCGAAAAAATGCAATCCTTGTATGGTCCGGCCCCCTATAAAGTCGTCGTCACCGCCTCTGCCATGGCCTTTCTGGCTCTCCCCGGCTATGCGCTCTATTCAGCAACCAAAGCCGCCCTGCATCGCTTTGCTGATGCCTATCGCTGGCAACTGGACGACCCGCGCAAACTGATGATGGTCTATCCGATTGCCACACGGACCGGCTTTTTCCGCGCGGCGGGAGAAAACGTCCCCACCGCCTGGCCGAGTCAAACGCCCGAAGCAGTGGCACGCGCCATTTTGCGCGGCGTCCGCTGCGACCGGCAGACGGTCTCCCCCTCCCCTCTCTTCAGCCTGTTCCTGCTGCTCGATCGTTTCCTGCCCCTCCACCGGCTGGAACAGGCCATCGAACAACGCAAGCTGCAGACCTGGCTAAAGAAAACCGGCGGGAAGTGACCCGCCGGTTGTTTGTGCTACGATTGTGGATTGCCCACCAGCCCTAACTCGGGAGCAATCTGCCGCATGGCCTGGATGACATTGCCCACATGTTCCCACAGGTCCACGCCAAACTCAGCAGCCGCTTTTTCGATCTCAGCGCGGTTGGCGCCCGCCGCGAAGGCCTTATCCTTCCACTTCTTTTTGACGGAGGCAGGCTCCAGGTCCAGGAGCGAGCGGGAGGGGCGAACAAGGGCGACAGCGGTGATGAGGCCGGTCACCTCGTCACAGGCATAGAGTGCTTTTTCCATGCGCGTCTGACGCGGCACGCCGGTATGGTCGGCGTGGCTCATGATAGCCCGGATAATGTCTTCCGGCACGCCGCGTTCGCGCAGGATGGGTTCGCCTGCCAGGGGGTGCTCTTCGAGCGTGGGGTGAATCTCCCAGTCAAAGTCGTGCAGCAGGCCGGCCATTCCCCACTTCTCCACGTCTTCGCCGAATTTCTCGGCGTAGAAGCGCATGGCGGCCTCCACCGAGAGCATGTGTTTGACGAGATTTTCGTTTTTGACGAATTCATGAACAAGGGCCAGGGCTTCGTCGCGGGTCATGGTTCCTCCGAAAAAATTGGTTCCGGGTCTCCCAGCACGGGGAGGGGGTGTAAAACGTGCACTTCCCACAGGGCATTGACTGTTGCCAGGAGTTCGCGCACGTTCCAATATAGCATAGAAGAGCGGCGGTAAATGCGCCGGTCGGCCTCTACCCCGATTCCTTCCACGCTGAGATGGTTGCACAGGTAAATCGCGCGCGGCAGGTGGAAGGCCTGCGTGACCAGAATGGCTTCGCTGACTCCAAAGATGGCTGCGGCGCGGTAACAGGTGTCGTAAGTGCGCCGCCCGGCATAATCAAGCACCAGGGCTTCGTCCGGGACCCCGAGGCTGCGGGCGTACTGACGCATGGCCTCCGGCTCGTTATAGTCCACGAAACGATTATCGCCGCTGAGGAGCAGTTTTTCCACTTTGCCGGCAAAGTACAGTTCGGCGGCTGTGGCCACACGGTCCTGCAAAATGGGCGTAGGCGAGCCATCCCGCCACAGCCCGGCTCCGAAAACAATAGCCACGCGGCGGGGCGGGACATCCTCCACGCTATATGTGTGCGAACTTGCATACAGCCCGGTGATCAGGCGGGAGATGGTCAGCAGCAGCAATCCGCTAAAGGCAAAGTAGAGAAGAAGACGAAAAATCATCTGGATAATCTTCTTAAGCACGCAGGGCATTGTACCAAAAAACCGAACGCAGCGAGAGGCGTCCGGTCAAAAAAGTTCTTAACCACAACGGACACAAAGGGCACGAAGGAGGGGATGAGAGAGAATCCGTCCTGGCGGCCAGATTGCGGAATAAATTCTGCACTCTCTCATCCGCGTTCCCCTGCGTCATCGGCGTAATCTATCCAATCCGCGTT
>DAOTZT010000170.1:0-2197 GCA_034434255.1 Anaerolineales bacterium
TCCAAACGGGCGGTACAGGTGTATTGGAAGGAGTAACCCCAGGCGGTAAAGTCTGGCTGGGTGTACTTGTTGAAGTAGGCGAAGGCGTATTCGATGGAGTGGGCGTATCTGACGGCATTACCCCAGGCGCAAGCGTCTCGGTTGCAGTCGGAGTAAGAGTATCCGTTGCAGTCAAGGTAGGCGTGAACGTTATCGCTGGAACGGGCGTTTCGGTCGCTGTCAGCGAAGGGGTAAACGTTTCTGTCGGGATTGGAGTAAACGTATTCGTGGACACAGGCGGCGGAGGCGAGACGTAATTCGCGTCCACTGAGCGAAAGTCCACATACCCACCCGAAGCCAAAAGCGACCATGACGTGCAGCCCGACGGCACGGAAATGGACATGCTCACGAAACCAGGCAAGCCGCTGCCTGGACCAGCATACAAATACCACGCCGCCGAAGAGCCGCAGGCATTGAGAACCGCCGTCCCTGCCCCGCTGTTGTGCGTGAACGCCACCATCACTTCGAAGTAGACCACATCCACCGGCGCAAACGACCCGCGCTGCCGTCATGAATGCGCGTCACTTGCTCAACGCAGCCGCTTGGGCAAATCCCGTCCTTGTGATTGAGATTGATGTACCCCACTAACCCGCTCCAATCAATGTAACCGCTGTCATGACCTTCATCCAGCATGCGCCCTTCAGGAAGCGGGAGGGCAAACAAGGGTCTTGATACACTCGACCCGGCGGGTTTTGAGTTTTGGCTGAATGCGGAAAGGAATAGCGGAATGAGTAGAGAAACGAGTGCGATTTTGCGCTTCATCAACCAACCTGCCGATGTAAGATGATATTCGTCCGCAATGATGCGGCACAACGGTGGGTTTCACCTGCCGCCGTGATAAGCAAGACTCCACTGCTCACCAGCCACTAAATTTACGCAAATCGCGCCTGCATACCCACGCCGAAGGCGGTCAGGTGCAAACGGTGTTGTGCCGCTGCTACTCCTCCACCAGCGGCACGGGATAGAACAACAGCCCCGTCAGCCCGTTCTCTTCCACCTTGCGCTTGAATTCGTCCGAAACAAATAGGCGCGAAGTCCCCAATTCCGGCAGACGGAAAATGTGAATACCTTCCAGTTGCTCCCAGCGAAAGGCATATTTCGTGACTTCCATAACTCGTCCCGAACTTTTATATCTCAATACTTCAGCACGCTCAATATCCAGGCAATCCACATATCTGACATGCATACAGTAGTATCTGCCAATCGGCGTTTCAACAGGTAAAAACTCTATTTCTCCACTTACCAAATCTTCAAGGCAAGCCTTTGCCCACTCGCTCATTGCATCGAGATCCAGGTCAATTGCAATGAAATCTGCAACTGGCTTTGCCCTTTCGCTTTTCTCTCTTGCTAATTGAGCCCGTATGATTTTCCATTTCTCTCCTATCCAATCCCTAGACTTAAGCTGCTCTGACAATGCCAAAGATTCTTTTGCGGATAGGTTTGTCCTGAACATCCTAAAATTATTGCAATCTATCAAAACATCCCAAAAAGTCTTCATACTACCTCCCAGCACGCGGATATGTGCCATCCAATAATTTCTGACCGATTCGCTGCAATGTCTCGATGACTTCCTCTCTGCTTGTGGCCTGTTCCAGGTCATTCAACACAGCACTCATATACGTCTTGTCATTTGCCAGACCATTGTGAATATAATCTGGCAAAAAGACGCCATTTTCTGCGCTGTTGATGTCAATTCCCCATTTCTCTAGAATCTCTCGCGCTTTTTGCATGTCTCTATGAGTGCTCGGAACGATATGGTGCGTATGATACCCTGCCGGTTTTCTCTGTCCGGTTGCTCGCTCCATGTTTCCTTGCAGAATGTCAGCATTCGTTTTGGTATTTCCCGTATTCGAGCCATAACGCAGGGTCGGGTCGTCACCTTTGCCAACGGGGTTGCCTGCATTGCGCATCAGCATTGTCCCGCCATGTGCCGCTACTGCTGTCCCTGCCAGCACGCCCGCGGTCTCAATAGCGAGCGCCGCTCCGCCCAAGGGCAAGCAACCTCCGCCACTCAAGGCTGCACATGCCGCTGCCCCGCCTGCCGTCGGCGGGATGAACTTGAGTGAGGCTGCCGCCAGCGCCAGGCCCGCCGCGAGTTCAACCTGCCCCCAGGTGTTGGTGGCAACGCGCCCCCACCACCTTCCCGCCTGAAACGCCT
>DAOTZT010000171.1:0-23022 GCA_034434255.1 Anaerolineales bacterium
TTGCGGACAGCCAGGACGATGAGCAGGACCCCCCCGCCCAGAATGATGATGCCAATGCAGGCAAGCGCCATTCCCATCGTTGCCCACGAGGCCTGACCCTGAACCGGGTCGAGGGAAGCGAGGTAAAGGAAGCCGCCGAGGCCTAATCCGCAAGCAGACATCAGAAACAGGAGAACAGCGCCAATATACATCCAGGTAACAGGTTTCATAGGGCCTCCGTATATTTTTATACGATGATTTGAAATAAGTGTAGCACTTTCAACAGACACGTGCAAATGATTTAAGTCCTGTTTTGTTCTTGCGTGGCCCGCTGATTTTTGTTCCCTCTCGCCAGCGAAACCGGGGAACCCCCTATTGAGCAAACTGCCTTGACCCGGCAGGTATGCAGTCGCTGCTTGCAGCGGCTTGCAACACTCGTTTAAAAAAGAGTGGGACAGTTTTATTCTGTCCCGCCATTGAAAGTGCGCTTGATCAGACCATAAATGCTGACGGTCGGGAGCACAGCCATGATTCCGTTTCCTGGCTGGTTGAGGTCACCGACGACCTGTTCTGTGGCGCGGAGCACTTTCTGCACCAGGTCTTCACTGTCCACCAGAGTAAAGAGGGTGTGATTGATGTCGCTCTCATGGTGATAGAAATCTTCCAAAGCCGGAATGAGCGGGACATCATCACGTAAACCTTCCTTCTGGCGAATGCGCCCTAACCCCGTGCTTGGCAAGACAGTGACCCCGCTAACGCCGGCTTGTTCCCAGGCAGTGAGAACTTCCTCCAGCCGATCTGGATTATTGAGAACGAATAAAATCATGTACATCAGACTCTCTCCTCGCCCCTCACGGGCATGTTCACATTTTCGCTTTGGGTATTGGACTGCTTTGACGCTTTGAACAAAGCACGCAGCAGCGGGGGAGTAACCAGTGTGCTGACAACCACCATGCCGACAATTGCCGAAAACTCCTCCTGCGAGACCAAACCCTGAACCATTCCCACACTGGCCACGATGAGGCCGACTTCACCGCGCGAGATCATCCCTGCCCCCAACTGCCAGGCCTCGCGCCAGGTCAGGCCTCCCAACCGGCTTCCCAAACCGGCACCGGCGAATTTGGTCAGGATGGCTGTCAAAATAATCGCCAGCGACAACCAGATGGCGCTGCTCTGAACCTCACGCAGGTTGACCGACAGGCCAATGCTGACGAAGAAAATCGGGACAAAGAAACCGTAGGCCAGGGCATGCATCCCAACCTCGATGCGCTCTTTTTCGTGACTCCGGGCAAACATCAACCCGGCAATAAAAGCGCCGGTAATGGCAGCCATTCCGCCCAGCACTTCAGCGGCCAGGCCATAGAGGAGCATGACAATGATAGACAGGCTCAAAACGCTCTGGCTGATCGGCAACCTGCTGGCCAGATGCACCAGGCGCGGCAATAACCAGATTCCCAGCACCACCGAAAGGGCCAGAAACAGAATCATCTTTCCGGCGACCGCCAGGATTCCCCATACACTGCCGCCACTACTGCCGGTAAATGCCAGGAAACCAGAAAGAAGCAGAATGACGAGAATGTCATCGAAAACTGCCGCACCAAGCAGGCCCAGTCCCACCCGGCTGCGCAGCATTTTGAGTTCCATCAACGTCTGTGCTGAGATGCTGACCGAGGTGGCGCCCATCGTCAGACCGAGAAAGACGGCTGCCTCGTCCGTCTGACCGAACAGACGCCCCACCCCCCAGCCCACACCGACCGGCAACAGCACCCCCAGCGTCCCAGCCAGCGCCGAGACTCGTGTGTTGCGCGTCAGTTCACTGAGATGCAATTCCAGCCCGGCGATGAACATCAAAAGCAAAACCCCCAACTCGCCGAGTTGGTGAATAATTTCTCTCAGGCTTTCGCTGGTCACAAAAGGGAGATGAACCACGTCCAGCAACGATGGCCCCAGAAGGACGCCAACCAGGATTTCTCCCAGCACAGCCGGTTGTCCAAAACGCGTGCTGAGATAACCAGCCAGTTTAGCCGCCAGGAGAAGGAGAATGAGTTCAATGACGAGCTGTAGAAATGGAGACATTGTTTAAGAAGTTTACCATGAAAAGTAAGGGGAAAACTGCTCCCAGCAATTTCAAATCTGAGTCTCCTGCAAAAAGGTGAAAATCGAACCACAAAGACACGGAGACACGAGTAAGTAAATGAAAGGAAACTTTGTGACTCCGTGTCTTCGTGGTGAAACTTCAGGGTTTTTGCAGTGGAGTCAAATCTTGAATTTCGGTGCGCAATTGTTTGAAAACACTTCGTGCTCCTTTGTGCCATTTGTGGTAAAAAGGTTTTTGCAGTGGATTCCTAAAAATCCGGCAGGGAGGGGGAGAAACAGCAGAAAAAAAGAAAGACACCGCTGATTCCAGCGTAAATTTCGTATCGTTTGTGACCGGGGCGTTTTTACAATCCAAAAATTCGCCAACAGGGCAGGCTTTTTAGGTTGCCAGTGCCCATGCAACGGTATCAATTTGACATTTGCCCTGATTTACAATAAACTATACGAAAAAGACGTGTCGGTAGTTTGATCTCCGAAGGAGAGACCCATGACTGATGCTCATTTGACCCCTAAAAGCAGCCTGGCTTCTGCGGCCAGCGCATGGGAAATTTACCTGTATGACCAGGGCCGTTCCCCGAACACTGTCAAAGCATTTCTCTCGGATATTCGTCTCCTCGCTAAATATCTTTCTCCCAACAAGACCCTGGAAGAAATTACTACATCCGACTTGAATCGGTTTATCCACTGGCTCGAACATGAACGCGGTGTGCCCTGTTCTCCCAAAAGCCTGGCTCGTCGGATTACAACCGTCAAATCTTTTTTTCGATGGCTGCAAAAGGGTGGAGTGCTCGTCGTGGATCCCGCAGAGAAAGTGGCGCAACGCTCTGTGCTGAGTCCTCTGCCCGAGGTTCTGACCGATGCCGAAATTGACGCGGTCTTGCTGGCCGCTGACCGTTACCGCCGCCTGCCCAAGCCAGACGCTCGCCCGTACACGCTGGTTGCTCTCTTGCTTGCGACCGGTATCAAAAAGTCGGAATGTCTCGGCATTCATCTCAACCACATTGACTTGAACGCTCCTGAAGGCCCCCAACTGTTTGTCCGCTACGCCAGCCCGATCAACCGTTACAAAGAGCGCAAACTCTCTTTGCCAGAAGACTGGGTGCCGGCCTATCAAGAATATCTTGCCCAATACAATCCACCCGATCGGCTCTTTCCCTGGTCGCCGCGCCGCCTGGAGTATCTGCTAGAAGACGTTGGACGCGATGCTGGCCTGACCAGGCACCTGTCTTTCGATATGTGTCGCTGGACCTCGGCCTTGCAGGACTACGTCAACAACGTTGAGCCAGAAAAAATCCGCCAGAAACTGGGCATCTCGAAAATCCAGTGGCGCGAAGTACAAATGAAACTCCGCCAACTGGCAAGTGAATTGTGATGATGAAAAGTGATAACACAAAAAGCCTCCTGTCTCAGGAGGCAAATTTGGGATAAGTCATGTTTTTCGTGCGTCAATCGGCGCTGAAAACCGGCCTGTTGCCTATTCCTTCAGGCGAGCCAGCACATCCGAGCATTCCATCAGTAAATACTCAACGCCATCCAGTTTGAACTCGGTGCCGCTGTACTTGGCGAACAAAACTTTGTCTCCAACCTTCAATTTGATGCTCTCATCATCGCCGACGGCGACAACCTCGCCCATTTGCGGCTTTTCTTTGGCCGTTTCGGGCAACAGTAAACCAGAAGAAGTCTTTGCCTCCTGTTGCAGAGGGCGAATCAAAACGCGGGTACCAAGAGGTTCAATCTTTGTCATTGTCTCATCTCCTTAAACGAACAAAATTATTTCAGTCCCAGCAATTTATCTATCTTGGGCCTGTCGAAACCAACTACAATTTTCCCGCCGATGTCAATCACCGGCACCCCCTGCTGACCAGAGCGACGCACCATATCGCGCGCCGCAGCGGGGTCACGGCTTACATCCACCTCGTTGAAGCGGATGCCCCGCTCGCGGAAATATTTCTTGGCCATATTACAGAACGTACAGGTAGGGGTGGTAAAAATAATCACGCGTGGCTGTGTCATTGTCAACCTCCGCACTTTAGATGACAATGGTCACAAAAAGTTACAACTTGCGCAAAGAAAGTTTCCAAACGCGTCGGGTTTGCATCGTGACCCGGAACCGGTGTCCAATGCGATAGCCGGGAATCCAGGCAATCTCTTCCCCCGCACAGACGAGTGGCCATTTTGCGCGCGCCCGGCGCGGCAGTTTGACATTGACGAAGAAATCGGACAACTTCAAGGTCCCTTCTGTCATGCCCAGGGGCTGAAACCGTTCCCCCTCGCGCCGGCCACGGACCGTTAGCCTGTCTCCCGTTAAATCGGCATCCAGCCACGCTGACCACACATCCGGATTATCTTTCCAGACTTTGTCGTCGCTCTGCCCTTGCTCGACACTCAGCACCCAGCCTTCTCCCAGGTCGCAACGCTCGCCTTGTACCTCCACAGGCGCCTGGATTTGTGGCCATTGCGCAAAGGGCAAATCCGCTTCATACGTTGCGACATACATCTGCCTGCCTTCGGCAAAGAGATACAACCCACCGGCGAAATCAAGGCGCCGGTTTCCCGGATTCTCGAGGAAGGCCACGCCGCGTTCCAGCACAGCGAAGCCAAAATCGCGGTGATTCGGGCGCAACCGCTGACCGGCCTGCCGCAGCAGGTTGCGACGAAGAGCAATGCTTTGCCGCAACAACTTCTCGCGGTCAAGAGCCACCCATCCTGGGCCTTCGCTCAGAAGAACCTCCTTCCAGGCGGCCTGGATGACTTCCTGCAAGAGCATGTAATCTCCCTGCAGGGCCTCCGTCATCCGGAGAACAACTTGTTTGAATGTCGGGTTGTATTGTTCCAGTTCCGGAATGAGCGCGTGACGCAGACGATTGCGAAAGTAGGTCTGGTCGGCATTGGAGGAATCGTAGTGGGGGGTCAGAGCATGTTCACGACAGTATGCCTCTATCTCAGTGCGCCACAGAGCGAGCAAGGGCCGGACAAGAGGAATTTCGGCATCGAACGCAGGCAGGAAAGAGCGATACTGCATCCCCTTCAACCCTGCCAGGCCGGCGCCGCGCAGAAAGTGCATTAACACCGTCTCAACCTGATCATCCGCCGTGTGCCCCACCGCGACTGCCTGGGCGTGATACTGCCGGGCGGTGGAAAATAAAAAGCGATAGCGGAGCAGGCGAGCCGCTTCTTCGAGCGACAGGCTGTGTTCCTGGGCCAACGAGCGGACATCGGCTGCATCTGTCACAAAGGGTAAGCCCAGGTCGTGCGCTTGCCGGGCAACGTCAGCAGCCTCCTGGTCGGCTTCGGGACGTAGTTTGTGGTTGAAATGGGCCACGATGACCGGATAGCCGGCGGTGTGCAAAATATGGAGCAGGCACAAACTATCTGGTCCCCCTGAAACCCCTGCCACGACGGGCAGAGAGGGGGTGAGGCCACAGGCACCACGCAAAATTTCTTCGAGCATGGGTCTATTAAACCACAAACTCCCCCTGAAAATGAGACTACCGGGCTCAAAGCCCGGCAGTCAGGGGAAGGGAGACACCACCGTTCGGGCTGGCATGGGGAGGGATCATGCCGTTACCTGCGATGGGCGACACCTGGGATACCAGTAAATAAGAAACAGGTGTCTTGTTGATATATTACACCCTATTTATCCAAATTACATTAAACAAAAATAAAAGTTTCAGCCTTTCCTGGACTTAAATAATTTCAACCACTCCTCCACTTCTGACGGATCAAGAGGGGTCTCGCGTGGATCGGTGTGCTTTTGTTCTCTGGCACTCAACACCTGGCGAGAGAATTCCTCGGAAGTCAGCACGAGCGCATGAGCAGCACGGGCTGCCGTCTGAACCCTGTGGTCGGAACTGACCACCGTCCAGTTACGAGCATCTTTGCCCAGTTGGGTCAGGCGCTTCTCGATGGCAGCATCGGCACTGAGACCTTGACGGACAAAATGAATGATCACTGTCCCCATTTTTTGCACCGGCGTAAAACCAGGCGGTGCACCGTCGAAGTAAACCTCCACATGCGCGCGGCGCAGGCGGCAAAATTCCTGGAGCCGGCTGACCAGCAACGTTTCATCGTCGGGCAGATCGAGTCGCAGGCCGAGTTTGGGGATGAGGTTGTGACCGTCCACCAGGTAACGCATGCGATGTATTTTAATCCCAATGGCGCAAACAGGCTATTCTGCACGGGAAGCGCGGGGAAACGCGGATGATGCGGATGGGGGCGGATGGGCGCGGATTTTTGGTAGGAAGTTCCCAGAAAGGCAAAGCCCCCTCCAAACAGAGGGGGCTGTTCAGGCGGAGAGGGCGGGATTTGAACCCGCGTCCCCTTGCGGGGAACACGCTCTCCAGGCGTGCGCGCTAGGCCAGCTACGCGACCTCTCCACGAAAAGCGGGCGAATTATACCAAGAAAACCAAAAAAACAAAAACAAAATTCATGCTCCCCATGCGAAAATCATTGCCTGACTATAACGGCTTACCTTTCTACTGCCTTTGCAATGGCCCGCAGCATCCCGGCAAACACCCAACGGTGGACCGGCCCCAACAGGTACCAGTACAGGAAACCCGGCACGCCGCGCGGTGCAAACCAGGCGATCTGCATCAAGTGTGTCCCTGCACCGTCAGGTTCGAGCCGCCACTCCATCCACCCCTCGCCGGGGGCCTTGAGTTCGGCCCGCAGACGCAACTGCCGCGGCGGATCGTACACCTCCACGCGGTAGAAATCCACCGCCGCGCCCGGGGCGAGGACCTCGGGCCGGCCGCGCATGCCCGGGCCGCCAGCCAGCCGGTCGAGGGCCGCGCGCAGCCGCCAGAGCGGATTGGCAAACAGCCAGCCATTCCGCCCGCCGAGGGCGGCCAGCAGGTTGAACACCGCTTCGGGAGCGGCGTTGATCCGCGTTTGACGGATGTCGAGCAGGAAGCCGTCCTGTTTCGGCGTCTGAACCGGCCGCAAGGGGTGGTAGAGCAATTCGGTGGCCGCCGGGCTCAGGGCCTGGATGGCGGCATGCATGGCGGAGGCGTAATCGCGCGGACGAATGTCCGGGAACAGGCGGGCGGCTTTGTCATCGTGGACGATGCTGGTATCTTGCAGTCCCTCCACCAGCGGGCGGGCAATGACCGCCGGCACCGGCGTCAGCAGGCCGATGGCGTAGGCCATCAGCGGGACAGGGATGTATGGCAGGGTCAGCAGGGGGCGTTTCAGGCCGCGGTAACGGGCGTAGGCGAGCAAATTCTCAGCGTAGGGGACTTGATTGGGGCCTCCCACTTCGATAATTTCACCCCGGCACGCCTCCACCTCGAGGGCGGCCATCAGGTAGGCGATGACATCCCCGGCGGCAATGGGTTGGGAGAGATTGCGCAGCCAGCGCGGCCCGACCAGCACGGGCAACTGTTCCGTCAGGTAGCGAATCATCTCGAAGGAAATGCTGCCCGGCCCGGCGATGACGCTGGCGCGGAATTCGGTCACCGGCACGCCGCCCTGGCGCAGGGCTTCGCCGGTCTCGACGCGCGAGCGCATGTGCAGGGAGAGGGGACGCTCAGGGTCCACCAGCCCGCCGAGGTAGATGATGTGCTCCAGGTGCGCCTCCTGCGCAGCGCGGGCAAAGTTGCGGGCGGCCAGCAGGTCACGTTCGGGGTAGTTCTTGCCGCTGGCCATGCTGTGGATGAGGTAGTAAGCGGCTCTCACGCCCTCCAGGGCGGCGGGCAAGGTCTCCGGGCGGAGCAGGTCACCGCGCTGGATTTCTACCGAGCGCGCCCAGGAACGGCTGGCCAGAGTCTGCGGGTCGCGCGCCAGGCAGCGGACGCGGTAACCTTTCTCGAGCAGGCGGGGAATCAGTTGACCGGCAATGTAGCCGCTGGCGCCGGTGACGAGGAGCAGCTCCGACATGGCTCAGGTTTGTGAGGCGGCAGAAGGGGCAGAGGCGGCCAGGGTGTGAGCGCGCTCTCCCACTTTGCGAATCATGCCGCTGAAAATGAAAGCGTGAATCGGGTAGAGGAGGTACCAGTAGAGCAGGCCGGAGAGGCCGCGCGGCGCAAAATAGGCAGTTTGCGTCAGCAGGGTCTTGCCGTCGGGCTGGGGGAGCGACTGGAATTCCAGCCAGGCTTTGCCGGGCACTTTCATCTCGGCCCGCAGGCGGATGAGGCGGTTGGGTTCGATGGCTTCCACCCGCCAGAAGTCGAGCGCCTCGCCGACGCGAATCTCGTCCGGGTGACGACGCCCGCGGCGCAGGCCCACGCCGCCGACGAGTTTGTCCACCCAGCCGCGCACCTGCCAGGTCCAGTTGAGGTAGAGCCAGCCGCGGTCGCCGCCCAGGCCGGTGTAGGCGCGGAAAACGGGTTCCGGCGGCAGGTCGAGGACGAGGCGGCGGGTTTCGAGAATCATGCCCTCGGTCGTCGTCAACGTGACCGGGCGCCTGTCCCCCTGGCTGACGACCAGGGCGTCCATCCAGGAGGTCTCGACGTCGTCCGATTGGACGCGTCCGAGCGCCAGGCGCAGGGCGGTGTCGAAATCGAGGGGGTGAATGTCCGGGAAAATGTGGCGGGCGGTGTCGTCGGAGACGAGGAGGTCGGCGTGCAGGCCTTCGATGAGGGGCAGGACGACCCGCCAGTGGACCGGGGTGACCATATGCACCCAGTAGGCCGAAAGGCGCGGGCTGTAAACGGGAACGGGGAGCAGGAGGCGTTTGAGGCCGCGCAGGCGGCAGTAGCGGCGGAGCATGTCAGCATAGGTGAGACGGTCGGCGCCGCCGATTTCGATCGTCTGCCCGATGCTGGCGGGGGTGGTCAGCGCCTGGACGAGGTAGGTCAGCGCATCGCCAATGGCAATCGGCTGGGCCAGGCTGAACCACCAGCGGGGACAGAGGAAGGCCGGCTGGCGTTCGGCCACGTAGCGGATCATTTCGAAAAGCACTGAACCAGAGCCGATGACCATGCCGGCGCGGAATTCGGTGAGTGGGACGCGGCTGTTTTTGAGAATCTGGCCGGTTTCGCGGCGGGCGCTCAGGTAGGGGGAAAGGACGGCGGCGGGGTTGGTCAGTTCGCCGAGGTAGATGATGCGTTCGATGGCGGCGTCTTCGGCCTGACGGGCGAAGTTGCGGGCAGCCTGCAGGTCGCGCTCGGCGCTGTCTTTGTCGCATTGCATGCCGTGGATGAGGTAATAGGCCACGGAGACGCCCTCCAGGGCGCGGCGCAGGGAGGCGGGGTCGAGGGCGTCGCCTTCGACGACTTCGACCTGATTGAGCCAGGGACGGCCTTCCAGGCGTTTCCTGTCCCGAACGAGGACGCGGACGGGGAAGCCTGCGGCGAGTAAACGGGGGACGAGCCGCCCGCCGATGTAACCGGTTGCTCCGGTGACGAGGAGAGGTTTCATAGCGAGTATTGTAATCTGCTTTGGTAAAAAGAAGAACAGCACGCATTTTTTGCGTGCCGTTCTTGTGTTCAGGCAGAGACAGAGTTGGTCGGTTTCGCGGCCAGGAGCCCGGTTCGTCTTTTTGATGGGAAGGTGGGCAATTCACGAGGGGGCAAAAGTCCCCAGCGCGAGGCGCCCAGGTAGAGGATTTCCAAAATCAGGTCTTCGTAGGAGATGCCATGAGCCTTGGCCTGGATGCACAAGTCGCTGTAGCCGGGGGTGAGACCAGGCAGGGTGTTGATTTCGAGCAAGCGCGGGTTGCCGTCGGCGTCGAGACGGATGTCGGTACGAGAGACGTCCAGCGCTCCCAATACAACATGAGCACGATAAGCCAGGTGTTGCAGTTTTTTAGTCAGTTCCGGGTCGAGTGGCGCAGGGCAGATGTAATCGGGTGCGCCCTCAGAACCAACCGATTGGGCTTTGGCTTCGATGCCATAGACGCCCGGCGTGACCGAGCGCGCACTA
This sequence comes from Anaerolineales bacterium, assembly GCA_034434255.1. GTDB lineage: Bacteria > Chloroflexota > Anaerolineae > Anaerolineales > Villigracilaceae > UBA877. The sequence goes on from DAOTZT010000171.1 coordinate 9,941, forward strand.
TCCAGTTCGAGGATGGGAAGGCGCAGGAAGCCGTCTTTGTCGTACCATTCGGGGTGACGCGAGTAGAGGATCGAGTCATAACGTCCGAGGATGCCAACGGTAAATTCGCGTCCTGGCAGGAATACTTCGACCAGCGCCGGCTGGTGGTACATGCGAATCACGTATTCCACGCGTTCGCGCAGTTCGGCTTCGTTATTGACGATGGCACGGGCATCTACCCCCATGCCGGTTCCTTCGCGGGCGGGTTTGACAAAGAGAGGAAAGCGCAATTCGGGGCGCAACGGCTCGTCCCCAAAGATGAATTCCTGGAAGGGGGCTACGGGTAAATGGCGGTCGCGCCAGATGCGCTTGGTCAGAGTTTTATCAAGCGAGATGGCATTGGTCAGCACCCGCGAGCCGGTATAAGGAATTTTGAGCATTTCAAGCAACGCTGGCGTTTGTGCCTCACGGGCATCGCCCCCCAGGCCTTCGGCGATATTGAAGCAGATGTCGGGTTTGACCTCTTTCAGGGCGTAGGGCAGATTGGAGTCTGCCGGGATGAAGACGGTCTCATGTCCGTCGGTTTCGATGGCTGCCCGGATGTAGTCAATCGTTTCGATGTAGTCGAAATCCGCGCCGGCGTCAGGAGGCACATCAGGAGGAAGGGGTTTATCGTGCTCCTTGATGTTGGCCAGAACGGCTACCTTCCACTTACGCGCCGGTCGCGGTGTGGAACTGGGAGGCTTTTCGGTATCTTTTTCCTGAAAAGATGGAGTCATGTTTCACCTCAAGAAGATTTGTTTTTTAGCGGGCGCAAGTATAAAACAATCTGACAGACTGACAAGGGGAAAATAAGAGCATGTCACCAGCCGAAAGGGGCATCAGGGTCTGAACTTGCCTCGTGGTTTTCTCAAAGTCAACTCTTTCACCGCAGAGCCGCTGAGAACGCAGAGAAAACCACAGAAAATCTCTGCGAACTCTGCGTCTCAGCGGTCAAAATTCTCAATTGCCGTGTTTTGCCCAGAGCATCAAGGGATTTTGAGAAAGCCATACGCATCTCCGCCACGAATAGCACGAATTCCACGAAAAACGCTCTTCTGTTCGACACCCAAAAGGCTGTTGTACTGCAGCGTACCTGGAAGTAGTGCGCCCGGCGCTCTCTGCGGTTGATTTGTGGAAAAGATTCGTGCGTGACTGTTGTCTTCGACGAGTTTTTACAGGAACGTCATTTCCGCTCTCCCCCTTGCCAGAGGAAACGCAATGTTTGCCTGCCTGGGGCCTGTTCAGGGATTGGAAACGACAAAGTTGTCGAAGATGACCTCAACCCCACCCTCGTCTAACGACCCTGCCAGAAATCCCGCGTCCCCAACCACAAAATCTTGATCCTGTGTGAGGGCAACGACGTGTCCGTTCACAGCCCCCGTCAGGGTATCCTGAATGCAAGAAAAGGTCAGGTGATTGGTCCCATCACCTTGCACAATCTGACCACTGTAGGCCATCATTTCCTGACCGAGTAACGATGCTTTTCCGTCTTTTCGTTTTCCAATCGCAAAATAGCCGTCACTGGAAATGATGAAGAAGTAAAAATTGTGGGCATCCTGGTAGCGGCAGATGACCCCAAACAGATTGGCAGGCGGGCCAGCCCGATAAGTGGCATCTACGTCAATCACGGCATCCCGGTAGAGTTGCTGTGAAACCGCCCACAACTGATAATTTTTGGCTTCCACGCGGATGGAATAAGCACCATCCAGGTACCCGGCTGCCCCCTCTGGCAAAGAAAAGTTCGGCCAGTTGCCGGAGGAATCGGAAAAGTCATCGTGGTAGAGCACATCTGCCGGTTGGGTCAGCCAATCCGTGATGAGCGTCGTCTGGCAGGCAGAGAGCACGAATGCAGCGAATCCACACAAAACGAGCCAGTTTTTCATGGAAAATATTGCTCCACTAAACGTTTCGCCTGCCAGCCATACGAGCCTTGCGGATCGAGTTGAATGGTGTCCAGCAGTTTGTCGTAGGCGGCAGAGATTTTGCCGAATTCCAGATAGACCAGGGCCAGGTGTAAATGCGGGGCGGGATTCTCAGGCGCGAGTTCGATCGCCTTCAAGAGTTGTTCTTCGGCTTCCTGAGGCGCCCTGAGCGCCAGAGCCATCTGACCGGCGAGGTCATGAGAGAGCCAATCGTCGGGAGCGAGGCGTAGTAACTGACGGGCCGCCACTCGCCCCAGGCCTGAAATATCAGCACCGGACTCGAGGCTGACGACGGTCAATCCGCGCCAGGCAGCCAGATGTTCAGGATCCAGTTCAGTTGCACGCTGGTAAGCAGCAATCGCCTGGCTGAATTCTCCGGCAGCAGCAGCGGCATCGCCCAGAGCAACCTGCCAGGCGGCATTCTCGGGTTCGAGCGCGACAGATTTTTTACAGGCTTCCAACGCCTTTTCGGGCTGATTTTGTCTCAACCAGTACAGCCCATCGAATGCCCAAATCGAAGCAGACGTTTGATTCAGGGAAAGAGCACGGTCCAGTGCGGGGCGACCATCCTGACCGGTGTGCTGGCGTACTTCTCCCAACCAGGCCCACGCCTCGGCGTAGTCTGCCTTCGCCTCGATGGCACGCCGAAACGCCTCGGCAGCCAGGTCCCAGTGCCCGAGGGCTGCCAGCGCCCGACCGGCTATCAGGAATTGATAGGCTGGCTCACCAATCGTCAGGGAAGCGCGATTGAGTTCAGTGCGCAGGACCTGAACAGGGGGGTCAAAAGAAGGGTCAAGGGCCGCAGCCTTCATCAGGTCAGGCAGGGCCGAGGCAGGGCGCAGGGCTGCCAGCAAAAGACCCTGCTCGAAGTGGGCTTCGGCATCCTCCGGGGCCAGTTCCAGTGCTTTTTGCAGGCAAGAGAGCGCCAGTTCATACTCTCCCTTACTGCGGTATGCCTGAGCAAGGCGCTTTTCGGCCTCTGCGTTGATCCCAAAGTGGAGAATGCTTTGTTTCCAGGCCCAAATCGCTGAGTCTGTATCGCCGGCAGATTGAAATGCGTCTCCATAGGCAATCCAATCTGCCAACGTGAGAGCGCGGCGGGCTTCGCCCTCAGCAAACCAGAGAAGAGCCTGCTCTGTTTCTCCGGCCAGAAAAGCAGTTTGCGCAGCCTGACCCCACAAATGTTTCTGCCAGGGGAGGCGACGCGCGGCGTGGGCAAACGCCTGTGCAGCGCGAGCGTAGTCGCCAGCAGCAAAGGAACGGGAGGCCGTCTCCAGGTCCAGCATGCCTATCAGGAAAGTCGGCAAGAAGAGGAGCAGGACGAGCGCCAGTAAAATGCCTGCCTGGAGAAGGCCAAAATTTTGTTTCACGTTTACAATTATAAAACATCAAACTGGTATAGCCGTCAAACCCAAAATGGTATAAACTTAAGGGAAGTCTTGCAGAGGCGGTTGCTATGGATCTATTTTTTCAAGTGTTTTCTCTTTTGACTGTTCCACCGGGGAATCTGGTGTATCACATCATCCTGGCTTTCTCGATTGCCGGAGCCTTGCAAGGAGCCATCCAGCATGCGCGGACAAGCGGCTTTCCCCAGGCCCGGCGCGCCATCATCGGCTTGCTGATTTTGCTGATGCTGCAAATTCTGTTGTTTACAGTTAGCGGAATCGGCTGGCAGGGCTTGCTGGATGCTGACGTGGTTCTCCCCCCTCTCGACCGTCTTGTCGCCGTCCTTTCGCTGGTCTGGATTGCCTGGCTATGGACTTACCCGGAGCCAGTTCGTCTGGCCGATGCCGCCAGCATCCTGCTCAGTTTGTTGGGGCTGACGCTGTTTGGCCTGACTTACGCGTTCAATGTCCAGGCAGATCCAGGGGGATTTAACCAGTCCTTGTTTGAAATCATCTGGCAAGGTTTTGGAGTGGCAGTAGCCTTCCTGGGACTGTTGGGACTGTTCCTGCGCAAGCCAAATGGTTGGGGAAACGGTCTGGCCATGCTTCTGCTGGCATTTTTGGGACACCTGTTTTCCTTAGTCTGGCGCATCGAAGGTGATTTTGCCGGTGTACTCCGCCTGGCCCATCTGGTGATTTATCCTGTGTTGCTTACCCTGCCCCAGCGTTTTCCTGTTCCTGCCGAGCAAAAAGCACGTTCCACAGTTAAGACGGTTGAATCGCCAGAAGAACCGCCACGGCCAGAGCGGCGGCGTTACAGCACCGACCCCAAGACCTTCCAGTCCATGGTCAGTCTGGCCGGAGAAACTTCGGCGAATCAAATTTGTAAGAGTCTGACCCGCGCTGTCGCGCAGGCCATGCTGGCAGATCTGTGTTTTCTCATGACCATCGAAGAGAACAAAGAACTCTCCATTGCTTGTGGCTATGACCTGATTCGCGAAGAATCCCTGGGTGGGGTCATGGTGGACAAGGGCAAGTTCCCGTTGCTGGCGAATGCGATTTACAAAGGGCGTCCTTTGCGTTTGCCTGCCAGCAGCACCTCCACCGACCTGCAGGGCCTGGGACAGATTTTGGGCTTGAGCAGCGCCGGGCATTTGTTGAGTATTCCCATTGTCTCCCCTGAACGTGGTCCCCTCGCCAGCATTTTGCTTCTTTCTCCCTACTCGAACCGCTTATGGAGCGCCGAAGATCAAACCTATCTGGCCAATGTGGCCTCGCTGTTTCTGCCCGTGTTAGAACGCGCCCAGCGCCTGTCGGCCCTTGAACTGGAGCGCGAGGAAGCCAATCGGCGCGCCCAGATTGCCGAGGCCGAAGTCCAGGCCGTGCGTCAGAAACTGCAAGAAGTGCAGGAAGAACTGCAAACCCTGCGGGAAAAAGTCAGCCAGACCAATGTACAGGCTGAAAATATGGCCGCCTTGCTGGTCATGCAAGAAGAATCCCAGCGGCTGATTGAACAATTGCAACGCGAAAATGAGCAATTAAGGAATTCGGGAGCGGTCATTCCTCAAGCAACCGAGCAAGTGGAACGCGAATTGCGTCAGACCCTGGAAGAACTGGCCTATATGCAAAATGCCCTGGCCGAGGCCAACGCCCGCATCCTGGAACTGGAAAGCCGCCCCGTCTCCCCGATTACCACAGAACAGGCTGACGTCATTGCGGCGATCGCCCAGGAATTGCGCCAGCCGATGTCTTCCATCGTCGGTTACACGGAATTGCTGCTGGGCGAGTCGGTCGGTTTGCTTGGCTCGATGCAGCGTAAATTCGTGGAGCGAATTAAAGCATCCAGCGAGCGCATGGCCGATCTCATCGAAAATCTCATTCAGATTACAAATTTAGAGACCGGCCATATGGTGTTCCGGCCCGAACTGGTGGATCTCAACCTGGTCATTGACAACGCCATGGCCTATACGAGCGGGCAGATTCGCGAGAAGAACATCTCCCTGCGCCTGGACATTCCCGAAACCCTCCCCGCTGTTTTCACAGATCGCGATGCCATGCAACAGGTGCTGATTCACCTCTTGCAAAATGCCACCGTGGTGACCCCACCCGACGGAACCATCACCTTACGTGTCCAACTCAAGAAAGAAAACGACCAGAACTACCTGGCATTCCAGGTCACCGATAGCGGCGGCGGCATTGCCCCTGAGGACCTGCCACGCGTTTTTACTCATCGCTATCGCGCCGAAAATCCCCTCATCCAAGGCGTTGGGGATACCAGCGTGGGCCTGGCGCTGACCAAAGCGTTGGTAGAAGCCCAAAAAGGGCGAATCTGGGTCGAAACGGAGGCCGGTGTTGGCTCCACCTTCAGCGTCATCCTGCCAATCAGCCTCGATGCGGGCGAATCCCTGCCCCAAAGCAATCAAGGGAAAAAGACTAAATGATGCGTTTTGTGCGTCAAGTTGTTAACGCTCTCGGAATCGGCTTCTTTTCATTTGTCCTTGTGATCGGCGGCCTTGTTGTGGCATTGACCGAAGGGCGGCTGAATGTGAGCGAACCGATGCCATCAGCCACTCTCACGCCTGTACCTCCGGAGGTACCGCCGGTCTCCCCTACGCCGATTCCTCCAACCGAGACCGTCACCCTGCCTCCCCCGCCCACAGCCTGCCCGCCCCCCTACGGTTGGGTAGCGTACATCGTCCAGGCTGGCGACACCCTCGCCGATATTGCCGCCCGTTACCGGGTCAGTGAACAAGCCATCAGCCAGGCAAACTGCCTGGTAACCGTCACCCTTTTGCCGGGCAGCGTGCTGTATGTTCCGCCCGTTCCCACGCGTACGCCCATCCCGTGCGGCCCGCCACCTCTCTGGGTCACCTACACCGTTCGTCCGGGAGACACGCTCTACCGTCTGAGCGTAGCCTACGGAGTAACCGTCTCTCAATTACAAAGTGCCAACTGTTTGGGCAATTCCACCCTGATTATGGCTGGTCAGATTCTCTACGTGCCCCCTGGCCCCACCCGCACCCCTGTCACCAGCCCCACAAAGACGCCCACCCCAACTGTCTCACCCGTGGCAAGTGGGACAGCGACATGGACAGAGACGCCCACCTCCACAACGACAAATACGCCCACACTTGAACATACACCCACGTGGACACTCACCCCAACCGAAACACCAACCCCATGACCAGACCTGATTTGCCGCCGAGGGCGCAGACCCTGGGTTTGCGCCCTGTTTCCCCGGTGGCAATTTCGTTGATTTTCTTGCTCCTCCTGGTATCTTGCGGGCAACCGCTCGCCCCTGTCCAGAACACCCCCCTCTGGATTACTGTTACACCGGCAGACTGGCTTCCGCCTACCCAAACGCCTTTCCTGCCTTATTCTTCCCCTCTCCCCCCATCTCCTCTCCCCCCTACCGAAACGCCCCAGGTCCTCAGCACACCAACCTCAGTTCCCCTTCTGCACAAACCTGACAGGGCGGTGACCATCCTCTTGCTCGGTTCTGACCAGCGGCCGGGCCGAAACGACTTCCGCACCGACGTTTTCCTTCTGCTCACCCTGCGGGGCGATGGCTCAGCCAGCCTGGTCTCCTTTCCGCGGGACCTGTACGTGTACCTGCCCGCTTTGGGGAAAATGAATCGCATCAACACCGCCTACGAATTCGGCGGCTTTGAACTGACTGCTCAAACGCTGGAATACAACTTTGGCCTTCGCCCAGACCATTACGCCCTGGTCAATTTCAACGGCTTTACTCAACTCGTGGACAGCCTGGGAGGCATTGACGTCAACGTTGCTATCGAACTTTCCGACACCCGCACCGGCTACCCCGATGGATTTACCGTTTCGCCAGGCATCGTACACATGGATGGCGAAACCGCTCTCTGGTACGTACGTTCCCGCGCCACCACCAGCGATTTTGACCGTTTACGCCGCGCCCAAGAAGTGCTGATTGCCATCGGGCAAAAACTGCTCACCCTGCAGGGTCTGAGCCGCATTCCCGAACTGTATGAGGCTTACCGGTCCAGTGTTGTGACCGATCTGACCCTGGAGACTCTGCTGAACCTTGCGCCCCTTCTCCAGCAAACCGATCCCAATCGCATTGACCGGTATGTCATCGCCCCGCCCTTGGTCACCCCCTGGATCAATCCCCAGAGCAGGGCCTACCTCTTACTCCCCGATGTGCCGGTCATTCAGCAAATTCTCCAGCAAGCGCTGGGCACCCCCTGATGAAACGCTGCGCCATTCTCTTGATCTTCCTGCTAACCGCTTGCGGCACGTTTGCCGACCCGCAGCCTGAGTCGCCCCTCCAGGCGACTCCTACGCCTTTGCTCCTGGCCACCCTCCCCGCAAACCCGACGCCGACCTCCACCCCCTTTCAACCCCAGTCCCCGGGCAATTTTCCCCAAACACTCTTTCCGACCACTCCAATCCCCTCTTCCTTTACCCCGACCCGCACGCCGTTCACCCCGCCCCTCTTCGATCCCGAAAGCGTTTTGCCAACAGTAGGAGCGCCGGTTTCGTTCTACGTACCACCGTATGCTCCCGATCCCGCGGTGCCCCTCACCGACAATCAAACGGTCACCTTTCTCCTGCTCGGTTCAGACCAGCGCAGCCAAAACCAGCGCTATTTCCGCACCGACGTCCTCATCATCGCTGCAGTGCGGCCCAAAAACGGGCAAGTTTCATTGATCTCTCTGCCGCGTGATCTCTACGTGTACATTCCCACCATTGGCATGGACCGGATCAATGCGGCTTATGAATACGGCCTCATGTACAACTACCCCGGTGGCGGGCAGGCCCTGCTCGCCGACACGATTTTATACAACCTGGGGGTGCGGATTGACCACATTGCGATTGTGGACTTCGATGGATTTCGCAAAATTGTTGACACCTTGGGAGGAATTGACGTGCCGGTCTATTGCCCTTACACCGATTGGCATCTCATCTCTCCCGACCTGGACCCCGAGAACGAAAACAACTGGGAACTCTATACCGTCGGCCCCGGCCTGGTTCACATGAACGGCGATCTTGCGCTTTGGTACGCGCGTTCTCGCTCCAAATCCTCTGATTTCGACCGCGGCCGCCGGGCGCAGGAGGTGTTGCGCGCCATTTACAATCGCGCTCTCTCCACCGACGCCATCAGCAAAATCCCTGAACTGTACGACGACCTGAGTTCATCGGTCACCACCGACCTGCGTCTGACCGACCTGCTTAATCTGGCCCCCCTTGCCTTCCAAATCACCAATGCCGACATTCGCAGTTATTACGTGGGACGGGACTATGTCTCTGCCTGGATCACCCCCGGCGGCGCTTCGGTCCAACTGCCCAATGCCCCAGCCATTCAGTCCATGCTCCAGCAAGCACTCGCCCCTCGTCAGCGAGCGCCGGAGGAGGAGAAACTGCTCATCGAGGTACGCAACGGCACATCCAACCCCGGTTGGGACGCCCTGGCCGCCGAACGGCTCCACTATGCCGGTTACAACACTCGCCTGGCGCCGGCTGACCGTCAGGATTATCACCGCACCGTGCTTTACGACTTAACTTCTTCACCAGATTTGAACCGTGCAGGTGCACTCCTCACCTTGCTCGGTCTCCAACCCGACGCGTTCCTACCGCTCCCCACATCTTCTGATGCCTCTTATTTGCTAATCATCGGGGAAGATTATCGTCCTTGTTTCAATCCGGCTGGCCTGACACCCTAGCACTAAAATTCCCCTCTGAGCACACCCTCAACCTGAGCATTCTTTTTGAGAAAAAGGCCTGCAGACCAGGAACATAGTCCTCCCAGACTATGGCCTTCTCAAAGTCGCTTGACAAGTCTTGGCTTTTGTGGCGCAACAGAGCAATTTTGGCAAAAAACTGCAAAAACTAATTGCTTCACCAAATTCGCCCCCGAAATCTCGGACTTTGAGAAAAACATACTTCTTTGCCTCATGGTTTTCTCAAAGTCAAATCTTTCAGCGCAAAGCCGCTGAGAACGCAGAGAGAACCACAAAAAAATCTCTGCGAACTCTGCGTCTCAGCGGTCAAAATTCTCAATTGCCGTGTTTTGCACAGGGCATCAAGGGACTTTGAGAAAACCTGGACTTTCGCCTTTTTTGGACGTGAACTTTGGTGGAATTGAACGAGCACTGGTTTTCTGGTAGGATAGGATCATGACATCTCACCGACCAGGAGAAACCAATGCTCCCCACCATTATACAACATTCTGCTGTTCTTATTGCCTTCATTGCTTCAATCAATCCTGCACTTTACCAACCACAAATGCGACACTTATGCAATCTGGTGGATGCCATGCTGGTCTGCAACGGCAAAAAGACGTTGAGCAGTCTCTATCGCCAGATTGCGGGGGAACCAGACCCCAAAACGGCGGCAGATTTCTTCCGAGAAAGCCCGTGGGAGCGAGAAGACGTGGGGCTGGGCCGTAAACAGGCCATGTTGCTCCAGTTTCTGGCATTGGCCAAGCAGTTGGGGCTGGCGAAAATCATGGTCAGCGTGGATGATAGTACTGGCAAAAAAGACAAAGCGACCCGGCATTTGGAAGCCGTGTGCTATCATCACGATCACAACGATGGCTCAAAGAGTAAGCCCAAGTACGTCAACGGCTTTGTGTATGTCGAAATCCACATCCAGATAGGCTGGATTGGTTTCACCTGGGATACCCGACTGTACCTGCGGGAGTGCAGCATTCGTAAACTGAACCGTCAACGCCAGCCAGAAAATCGCCTGCATTACCGGAGCAAATATGCACTGGCTCACGCCATGCTCACTGAACTGGCGACGATGCTTCCCAAGGGCTACCAGGTGACTGTGTTGTTTGACTCCTGGTATTCATCCGCCAAGTTGATCAAATTCTGCCGCCGACAAGGCTGGCATGTCGTCTGCGCCGTCAAATCCAACCGACGGATAGACAAGAAGCGTGTTGACCACCACGACCAGGCGCTCAGGCACAAGCACTACCAGAAGGTAGAGCTTCAGGCACTCGACCCGCTCCGCCCGGCTCCTGTGTACTACGTCCGTACTTTCACCGGGCATTTGGAGAATATCTCCGAGCCGGTCTGCGCCATTATCTCCAGAAGGCACAAGGGTGACCACCACCCTAAGTTTTTTGTGTATACCGACCTTAGCTTGTCGGCACAAGAAGCTCTGAGACTGTATCAGCGTCGTTGGCCGGTGGAAGTCGACAACTTCTATCTCAAAGAAGGGTTGGGCCTGGCCGATTTCCGGCTGCAAAGCTTTGAAGCAACGGACAAGTGGTTCGCAGTCACCCTCGTCTGTATCAACTATCTGCAATATCAGCAGGCTCAAAGCTACGTCGAAACCGGCAAGCTGCCTCGTTTGGCCGACCTGATCCGCCAACATCGCTGGACCCATCTGGAGAATGTCATCCGCCGGATCGCTGAAGAAGCCCTGCAAACGGGCAACGTGGAGGAGGTGCTCCAACGGCATTTGCCGACGGCTGCCTGGGCTATGGTTTAGAAGCGCAAAGCCACAGGCTGCCAACCGAATCACTGGCGTTGCGAGGCCAATGTGCGCCTCGTGTTTTGGCTTTGCCAGGAGCCGGAAAGCAAGCGGACGATTTTGTCGTATTTGTGCAGGTTGGTAAGGTGCTGCTAATCAATTTTGGCGAAAGTCCAGGTTTAACTTGACATTGTCAAAGTAGTTTCGGCCTGTGGAGCAAGCCCTGCACGATCCCGACCTTTTTCTTGTTGCCGTAAGAGAGATCGCTAATGCGGCGATTGAGGTCCAGTTCCATGTATTCGGCCAGTTCGTACATACGCTTGCTGAAATCCCCGTCGTAGAAACTGGCAGAGTATTTCAGCAAATCAATAACCTTCATCCCCTCGTAGTAGTAAACCTCCGAAGGCAAATATCCGATGCCGCGGCGGATTGCCGGACCGTGCGTCGTCACGTCTTTGCCAAAGACCCTGGCGCTCCCGCTTGTGGGGTGAATCAGCGACAACAGGAGACGGATGGTTGTGGATTTCCCTGCGCCGTTGGGGCCAATAAAGCCAAATATCTCGCCTTCCTCTACCTCAAACGACACGTCCACAATGCCTCGCGCTTTGCCGTAATACTTGGTAAGATGAGATACTTCAATGAGGTTCATGCTTTGCTCCAGAGAGAAGGATGACTTGCAACGAGATTGTATCTTCAGAGAATTCAGTTGGCAATATCTTTTATTGGCAGTACAATTCTTCTCCAGTATGGAGGTCGTTACATGATGGAAATTTTTACTCTTGAAAATTTGATCGCCTTATTGACCCTGACTGTGCTTGAAATTGTCCTGGGGATTGACAACATTGTTTTTATCTCGATTCTGGCCGATCGCCTGCCGCTTGCCCAACAGGGCAAGGCCCGCCGGATGGGCCTGGGCGTAGCCATGCTGACCCGCATCCTGCTCCTGCTTTCGTTGAGTTGGGTCATCCGCCTGACCGATCCCCTGTTCACCCTGTGGGGATTTGAAATGTCGGGGCGCGATCTGATTCTGCTGGGCGGCGGCCTGTTCTTACTCTACAAAAGCACGCACGAGATTCATGACAAACTGGAAGGGAAAGAGGGTAGCCAGGAACGCAAGTCGGCTGCTACGCTGAGCGCCGTGGTGTTTCAGATTGGCATCCTCGACATCATTTTCTCGCTTGATTCGGTGATCACCGCGGTAGGCATGGCCAACGAAATCCTCGTCATGATTGCTGCGGTGGTCATTGCAGTCGGAATCATGATGTACGCCTCCGGTCCGCTCAGCGCCTTTGTCAATCGCCATCCGACGATCAAAATTCTGGCCCTTTCCTTCCTGTTGTTGATTGGCATGTCGCTGATTGTGGAGGCGCTCCATGCGCACATTCCCAAAGGCTACATCTACTTTGCGATGGGATTCTCGGTCTTCGTGGAGATGCTCAACCTGCGCGTGCGCTCTGGGGAACCGGTCAAATTGCACCAGCCGTATCACCTGACGGTGGACCGGACGGGGAATCCCCTCGGAATCACGCCGCCCCGGCGTCGGATTCGCTCGTAAGCCTTTCCTGACGGTGGCTCGTGACCAACTCTTCCGGCGCAATCATGCCCCTTGACCGATTGCTCGTCCGCTGGCGCGCCGACCCGGAGACCGGCCCCCATTTTGCCGCGTGGGACTTCCTCCCGCCCCGTCCCGCGGACCTGCGGCCATTTCCTCCCGACCTGCCACCCGCTCTGGCCGGATCACTCCGTGCCCGCGGCCTGGAGAGTCTCTACAGCCACCAGGTGGAGGCCTGGGAAGCGGCGCGGCGGGGGGAGCATGTCGTTCTGGCAACCGGCACCGCCTCTGGCAAGACGCTGGCCTATAACCTGCCCGTCCTGGCTGCCCTGCTCGAAGATCCGCAGGCGCGGGCGCTTTACCTTTTCCCCACCAAGGCTCTGGCACAGGATCAACTGAATGCGTTGGCATGGTATAACGTTGGAACGTTACAACGTTCTAACGTGTCAACCGCCATTTATGATGGGGATACGCCGCAGGCGCAAAGACAAGCCATTCGGGCGAAAGCGAGAATCGTCCTCACGAACCCCGACATGCTCCACACCGGCATCCTGCCGCACCATACCAACTGGGAAGAATTCTTCCGTCACCTGCGCTTCGTAGTCATTGATGAGATGCACACCTACCGCGGCGTGTTTGGCTCGCATGTGGCCAACGTCTTGCGGCGGCTGAGACGGGTGGCCGGGTTCTACGGAGCGGCCCCGCAATTCCTGCTGACCTCGGCCACCATCGGCAACCCGCGCC
>DAOTZT010000172.1:0-13886 GCA_034434255.1 Anaerolineales bacterium
ATAAAACACAAAAGCCGTGGAGTTCACGGCTTTGTGTGCATTATGATTTCTTTTCTTTCTTCTTGATTTCGATGACCTCACGACCCTTGTACTGGCCGCAATTGGGACAAACAACATGGGGCAAAATCATCGTCCCGCAATTGGGGCAAGCCACCAGATTGGCCGCCTCGAGGGCATCATGGGCGCGGCGACGGTCGCGGCGTCCTTGAGAATGTTTACGTTTCGGATGTGGGGGCATGGTTACTCCTGCGAATCTTTCAATTTCTAGCGGTTAAGCGGGCTGATTATAGCACGAAGTCGGCGAGCGTCAAGTCTGCGGAGCAGAGCGCAGATAGGCTTCCATAAAAGCATCCAGGTCCCCATCCAGGACGGCTTGCGTGTTGCCAGTCTCGTACTCTGTCCGATGATCCTTCACCATTTGATAGGGATGCAGGACATACGAACGAATCTGGCTCCCCCATTCCGCTTTGGTATATTCCCCGCGCAAGACAGCAATCTCTTCTTCCTTCTCCGCTTTTTTCAACTCCAACAAGCGCGCCCGCAAAATCCGCATGGCAAATTCGCGGTTTTGCGTCTGCGAACGCTCATTCTGACACGTGACAACGATCCCTGTCGGCAGATGCGTCAGGCGGATGGCGGTCGCGTTCTTCTGGACATTCTGCCCTCCCGCACCCGAGGAGCGGAACACATCAATCCTGATTTCGTCGGGCGAAATCTGGACCTCGGGGCTGTCAAAGGCAACCTGCGGGAGGACCTCCACCAGGGCAAACGAGGTGTGCCGCCGATGCGCCGCGTCGAAGGGGGAAAGCCGCACCAGGCGGTGAACCCCCTTTTCAGAGCGCAAGTAACCGTAAGCATATTTTCCCGTAACAGAAATCGTCACGGACTTGATACCGGCTTCCTCACCCTCGGTCATATCCATAATTTCGGTCTCGTAGCCGCGCCGTTCAGCCCAGCGCAGGTACATGCGCATCAGCATCGCAGCCCAATCCTGGGAATCGGTGCCGCCCGCCCCGGCATGAATTGCCAGAATAGCGTCATCGGCATCGTAAGGCCCCGAAAGCATGGCTGCAAAAGAGCGCTTCTGCATTTCTGCTTCCAGGGCGGCTACCTCCGCTTCCAGGTCGGCGCGGAGCGATTCATCGCCCAGGGCCGCCAGTTCCGCGGCGTCACGCAGGCGACGCTCAAAGTTGCGCCAGTCCTCTACTTCGCTACGCAAACTGGCAGCCTGTTTGCTCACTTGCTGGGCATGAGCAGGATCATCCCAAAAATCAGGAGCGTTGATTTCTTTTTCGAGTTCTGCGAGTTGTGCTTCGTTCGCAGGTAAGTCAAAGACGCACCATTAACTGGCGCAAAATATCCCCTGTCGTTTGCAGTCGTTCCAACAAGTCTTGCATGCTACCTCCAAAAATTTGCTGTGCTCACCAGCGATCAAGTCCGTCACAAATTTATTCTTTCGATAAAATGCCTTTTACAAAAGCATCGGGGTCGAAGAGGGTCAAATCTTCGGGTCTCTCGCCCAAACCAGCAAACAGGATGGGTAACCCCAGTTCCCGTTGAATGGCAAACGCCATGCCACCGCGGGCGGAAGTATCGAGTTTTGCCAGAATCACGCCGGTGACACCGACCGCCTCTTTGAACGCCTTTGCCTGGGCGAGGGCATTTTGCCCGGTGGTAGCATCCAGGACAAGCCACACGGCATGGGGCGCGCCCGGCAAAGCCTTGCCCGCCACGCGGTACACTTTCTTAAGTTCTTCCATCAAGTTATAGCGCGTGTGCAGGCGCCCGGCAGTATCCACCAGGACAAGGTCATAATTTTTGGCAAGCGCCGACTGAATGCCGTCATAGACAACCGCTCCTGGATCGGATCCCATCTGCCCGGCCAGAATGGGCAGCCCCAACCGCTCCGCCCAGACCTGTAACTGGTCGACTGCGGCGGCGCGGAAGGTGTCGGCCCCAACAAGCAAAACGCGTTGGCCTTGATTGGCAAAGAGACGCCCCAGTTTGGCAATTGTCGTGGTTTTGCCCGAACCGTTCACACCCACCAGCAGGATAACAGAGGGACGGGCAGAAAAGTCCAGCGGCGGAGGAGAGTCGAGACGGGAGCGGAGTTCGACCTCCAGCCGGGAGAACAGTTCCGAGGCGCGCGTCAGGCCCTCGGTCCGGACACGATTGCGGAGCGCTTCCAGCACGGACTGGGTGGTCTCGATTCCAAGGTCAGCCTGGAGAAGCAAGGCCTCCAGTTCTTCCCACGTGTCCGTATTGATTTCCGTTGCGCCCAAAACAGATGCCAGCCGCCCAAAGGCGGCTTTGCTACTGCGAGCAAGCCCTTCTTTCCAGCGAGTCAACAGGTCAGCCATAACGGGCAGATTATACTCGAATGTAACTTATTTCTGCGCTGGTCATCTAAGTTGTGTTATACTCGTTTTAGGATGGAGATACGTTATGGAAAACGAATGGACCGAAATTAATGCCTTCTGGAAAGGCGAAATGACTTTCATCGCGGAGAACCAGGCTGGCGGTCAGGTGCAAATGGGCACTCTGGATGGCAAGCCCGGCATTGGCCCCATGCAATTGCTTTTGGCCGGTCTGGCCGGCTGTACGGGCATGGATATTGTCAGCATTCTGAACAAAAAACGCGTTGAGTTGACCGATTTCCAGGTAAAAGTAAAAGGTAAACGCGCCAGTGATTACCCGATGGTGTGGACTGACATCCACGTCACTTATTTGCTGTGGGGCAATGACATTCGCCCGAAGGATGTGGAGCAGGCCATCCAACTTTCTGAAGAGAAGTATTGCTCGGTTGGCATCATGCTGGGCAAAACGGCGCGCATTGTTTCGGAATATCGCATTTTGAAACCAGGCGAAGTGGCCAGTTAGCCCTCGCACAAACGCAATTTCACTATTTTTCAAGGAGAACTGTTGTATGGACGAACCGATTCATGTTACCGATGCGGCTTTTGAGAAAGTTGTTTTGCAAAATCCCTTGCCAGTCATTGTGGACTTTTGGGCCCCATGGTGCGGCCCCTGTAAGATGATTGCCCCTGCCCTGGAAAAAATCGCTAAAGAATATAGCGGCAAACTGATGGTGGCTAAAGTCAACACAGATGAGAATCCACAATACGCGATGAAATATGGGGTGCAAGGCATTCCCACGCTGTTGTTTATCTTCGGTGGGAAAGTCATTCACCGCCAGGTAGGCGCACTGCCCGAGCGTATGCTCCGTGAGGCAGTGGCACAATTCCTGGAAGTAGCAAAATAAAGTTTTCATGCGACAAATAAAAACTGGCGGACAAAATTCGCCAGTTTTTTTTATTTGCCTTCTCGCCCAGACGTGAACGCGGGTCGGAGAAATTCTCCTTTCGAGAGGAGGTCTATTGCTCGGTGGCCCGCTCGATCCTGGCTCCCAGCACACGCAGTTTTTCATCCACCCGCTCATAGCCGCGGTCAATTTGGCCAGCGTTCCGGATTGTTGTCTTCCCCTCAGCCGCCAGCGCTGCCAGGACCAGCGCCATGCCGGCCCGAATGTCGGGGCTTTCCACCTTTTCCCCGTATAGACGGGTCGGGCCATTCACAATGCAGCGATGGGGATCACACAGGATGATCTGCGCTCCCATGCTCTTGAGTTTATCAGTAAAGTACATGCGCCCTTCAAACATCCAGTTATGGAACAACACGCTGCCGCGCGACTGGGTCGCCACGACGATGGCGATGCTCATCAAGTCGGTGGGAAACGCAGGCCAGATATTGGTCTTGATTTCTGGGACTGCGCCCCCCAGGTCTGGCTCGATTTTCAGGCGTTGGCGCGGTGGGACAATGATATCCTCGCCTTCCACTTTCCACTCCACGCCCAAACGGCGGAATACCATCCGAATCATGTCAAGGTATTGCGGGCCGGCATTGCGAATCCGCAATTCGCCATGGGTAACTACAGCCGCGCCGATATAACTGACGACCTCGAGGTAATCTGGTCCGACGGTTACCTCGCCGCCGTGTAATTCATCTACTCCTTCGATCACGAGCGTGTTCGACCCGATGCCTGAAATGCGCGCCCCCAGCGTGTTCAGCATCTGACACAGTTCCTGGACATGCGGCTCGGAGGCAGCATTGCGAATCACGGTCGTCCCCCGGGCCGTGACCGCGGCCATGATGGCGTTTTCTGTACCGGTAACTGAAGCCTCGTCAAGCAAGATGTTGGCGCCCTTGAGCCGCCTGCGCGCACGAAAATCAAAGGAACGGCGATACTGGACCTCCGCGCCGAGTGTTTTGAGCGCCAGAAGATGGGTGTCCAGTCGTCGGCGTCCAATCACATCCCCGCCCGGCGGGGGCAGGTGGATCTCGCCGCTCCGCGCCAGCATCGGGCCAGCCAGGAGGATGGAGGCCCGGATGCGGGAACAGAGATCCGGATCGAGGTCGGCAGGCCGAACGGTCCGCGCCGTAACGCGCCAGGAATTGCCACCCAGATTTTCTACATCCACACCGAGTAAGGAAATCAGTTGGCGCATGTCGCGCACATCGCGAATATCGGGGACGTTGTGTAAAATGACCGGTTCACTGGTCAGGAGCGTAGCCGCAAGCATCGGGAGAGCCGCGTTTTTGTTTCCAGCGGGGGTCATCTCCCCTTTTAGAGGAATACCACCTTCGATAATGAATTTTTCCATAAAGCCTCCGGTTATCGTTTGATTGTATGATAAATTTTCTGTTCCAACAAGCCGAGCGGGCATTGGGGTTATGGCCTTCTCAAAGTCGCTTGACAAGTCTTGGCTTTTGTGGCGTGACAGAGTGATTTTGGCAAAAAAATGCAAAAACTGATTGCTTCACCAAATTCGCCCCCGAAATCTCGGACTTTGAGAAAACCATAAGGATTATACCCATTCGGCTTGTCAAATCGTAAACGGGCGGTTATAATGCGGCCTGCTTCGGGGCGTGGCTCAGTCCGGTTAGAGCGCTGCGTTCGGGACGCAGAGGTCGGCGGTTCAACTCCGCCCGCCCCGACAGTTTTTTACCACGAAGGACACAAAGACTCACGAAGGAACCCCCTGCTGACCCTTTGTGTCCTTTGTGTTTATTTTTCCACCCCAGCAGCTTTTTACCACGAAGGACACAAAGGCACACGAAGGAACATCCCTGCTGACCCTTTGTGTCCTTCGTGTTTATTTTTCCGCCCCGACAGTTTTTTACCACGAAGGACACAAAGGCGCACAAAGGAACCCCCTGGTGACCCTTTGTGTCCTTTGTGTTTAACGCCCATCTCCAGCAATTAGGATTCTCCAGCCGATTTTGGTACAATAAGTCCCATGGGGGATGCCAATGCTCACAAACGAACAACAAGGAGAAGAGTGCATGATCGAACAAATCAAGCAGCAGATTGACCGTATCAAAGCCAGGGGCGCCGCTTATGCCGACGCCCGCTACTACCCGTTCGAAGAGTCCAACCAACTCTTCATGCAGAACGGCAACTTGAAAAACGCCTCCTCGTCGCGCGAGAGCGGGGTGGGCGTGCGCGTACTCTACAAAGGCGCCTGGGGCTTTGCCGCCTCGTCCGATTTGAGCGACCTGCCCGGCCTGTTCGACAAGGCCTTCGAGAACGCCAAAGCCGCCGCCGAACGCGTCACCTTCCCCGTCCGGTTGGCTGAAAAGGACGCCATCCAGGCCCAGTTCACCAGCCCGTGCCAGATCAACCCCTTCGAAGTCCCACTGAGCGAGAAAGTTGCCTTCCTCAAAGCGATGGACGAACGCGTGAATCAGCCAGGCGTTTTCCTGCGCAACGCCTACGTGACCTTCATGCGCAAGCAAATCGTCTTTATCGATTCAGAAGGCAGCGAGATCGAGAAACTCATCACCGAGGTCTTCGCCGGCCTCGAAGTCAACGGCATGGATGCCCAGGGCGTAATGCACGAACGCAAGTTCCGCCTCGGACAAATGGGCAAACCAACCCGCGGCTGGGAGTCCATTGACCTGGACCTCTTCGCCGCCAACGCCGAGCGCATCGTCCGCGAACTGAACGAACTGCTGGTCGCCGACGATTGCCCCAAAGAAGACCGCTCGGTCATCCTCCTGCCCGGCATCATGTACCTGCAAACCCACGAGACCATCGGCCACGCCCTCGAACTCGACCGCATCCTGGGATACGAACTGGCCTACGCCGGCGGCTCCTTCGTCACCCTCGACGACTTCGGCAAACTGCGCTACGGCTCTGAAAAACTGACCGTCCGCGCCGACGCCACCCTCCCCAACTCCCCCGGCAGTTTCGGCTACGACGACGACGGCGTGCCTGCCCAAAACGTCCTGCTGATCGATAAGGGCATCCTGGTCGGCGCCATTACCGGTCGCCAGATGGTCGAAGAAGCCAACGCCCGCGCCCACAAGCAGATTTTCCATGGCAGCGGTGGCGCCAACCGTGCCACAGCCTTCTACCGTGTTCCCATCGAACGCATGACTAACATCAACATTGACCCCGGCGCCGACGGCACCCTTGACGACATCATCGCCAACACCGAACGCGGCATCGTCCTGGATGGCGATCGTTCCTGGTCCATCGGCTCCAACCGTGAGCAGTTCCACTTCGCCACCGAAATCGGCTGGCTGGTTGAAGATGGCCGCAAGACCAAAGTGGTCAAGAACGCCACCTACAAAGGCTTCACCCTGCCATTCTGGAACTCCCTCTCCGCCGTAGGGGACGAGTCCACCTGGCAACTCCAGTTCGTAGAAAACTGCGGCAAAGGCCAGCCCAATCAGGTCATGCAACTCGGTCACGGAATCCCCGTCTGCCGCTTCGACAACGTCCGGATAGGAGAGTAGCCATGAGAGAAAAAATCCTGCAAACCCTGCGCGACTTGCGCGCCTATGCCCTCTCGAAAGGATACGAGGTCTCCATTGACTACCACGAGGAAGACAGCGCCCTGATGCGTTTTGCTAACTCGGCCATCTCCCTCAACACCAGCGAACACCTCATCCGCCTGGGCGTCACCGCCTACGAAGGCCGCAAGCGCGCCGGCTACGACCTGATTACCGACCTCGCCAAGATGGACGAAATGAAGATGGCCGTAGATACCGCCGCTGAAATGGTCAAACACGCCCAGCCGCTGGCCTACCAGCCCACCCTCCCCGCCTTCACCGACTCCTTTGCCGACGAAAGCAACTTCGACCCGGCCCTGGCTGCCCTCTCCAGCGAGGAAAAACTGGCCTACTTCAACGCCGCCGCACAGGGTCTCGAAAGTGACGAAGTCAAACTCTCTGGCATTCTCTCCAACGGTGCCACGACCCTGGCGCAAATCAACACCCGCTCTGAGCATACCCAATTCTTCCGCTTCTCGGATGCCCAGGCGACGGTCGTCCTCTCGCATCAGAAACTCAAGTGGGAAGTCCAGGCAGAACAATCGGCGCACACGCGTTCGGCTCTGGACCCGCAGCCTGTTCACCGCGACCTGGCCTTGCTCCTCCGCCTTTACCAGCGCGAGGCCCCTATTTCCCTGCCACTGGGCCGGTACGACATCGTCTTCGGTCAGGCCGCCATTGCCGACTTACTCTCGATGATGCAGTGGATCGGCTTCAACGGTGGTTCGATGAAGCGCGGCTTTTCGATGCTCGGCGAAGATCAGGTCGGGCAAAGGGTCTTCTCTGAAAAAATCACCATCACCGACAATCCAGAACGCCCCGAGACCTTCCCCTTCCAGCGCGACTTCATGGGCATCCCGCGCAAGCGCTTCCCCTTCTTCGAAGCGGGCGTCTTCAAGGGCTTTGCCTGGTTCCAGGACGATGCCGATGAGTTCGGCGCCCAACCGACCGGTCATACCGTCATGCACAAGAGCCTGGTGATGGAAGGCGGCGAAAAAGACCTGCCAGACCTTCAGGCACTGGTAGAAATGCCCCGCGAAAACGATTTGCTTTACGTCCCCTTCCTGCACTACATGAACATCGTCAACCCCAGCAAGGGACTTGTCACGGCCAGTTCCCGCTTCGGCGCCCTGTACCTGAAGAAAGACGGCTCGGTGGCCATCCCCTTCAACGTCCGCATCACCCAGAGTCTGCTCGACATCTTCGGCGACAAAGTGGCCTGGCTCTCGAAGCAGACCGCCCCCTACAACACCTCGATGAGTTACGGCGCCCGCAACCCCACCGCGCCGATCGTGCCCCTGTTCATGTGCGTCCAAGGCCTGGAAATTTCGCACTCCAACACATCGTACTAACCCTTTCAAGTGCAACGGCTTGCCGTTGCCAAAGGGCGTGACGGCTGCTGTTGGATGGCAGGCCGTCCGATTCCCCAAGCCCCGACGGCTCGCCGTCGCACCGCTGCCGGCAAATTTCTGACTTCTTTCTCATGGCAGGTCGGAGGAGATTCCTCTGACCTGCCGCGTTTTTTTATCCCAATCCTTCCCCCCCGCCGTTTTCTCTTCCTTCCTGGCTTCTCTTTTATCGCGGATTTCGCTGATGGCACTGATTTTGCGGATGTTTTTTGTAAACGAATCCGCCCAATCTGCGTAATCCGCGTTCGGGTTTTGGGTTTGTACGGCAGAAAATCTGTGTTCATCTGTGTTCATCTGTGTTCATCTGTGGCATGTGTTCATCTGTGTTCATCTGTGGCATGTGTTCATCTGTGTTCATCTGTGGCATGTGTTCCTTTTTGTTTATCTGTGGCCCATAGCGTATAATTGGAGCGGAGGTATCTATGGAAATCACTGATGAAACCAAGCGTCTGATGCTCGACTTTCAACAAAATGAGATTACTGAACACCACATTTACAGTCGGATTGCTGCCAGCCTCAAATCTCCTGAAAATGCAGCCGTCCTTGAACGCATTGCCGCCGATGAACTTGGTCACTACCACAAATGGAAACACTTTACCGGTCAAGAAGTCAAACCTGACTGGTGGAAAGTGTGGAAATACACCTGGATCAGCCGGGTGCTGGGCTTCACCTTTGGCATCAAACTGATGGAGCGCGGCGAAGAAACAGCAGAGGCCAACTACAGCCGCCTGGTGGGTGTCATTCCCAACATCGAGAAGATTGCCCAAGACGAAGATGCCCATGAGGCGGCCCTCATCAACATGCTGGACGAGGAACGCCTGCGCTATGCTGGCTCGGTCGTCCTGGGCCTCAACGACGCCCTGGTAGAACTGACCGGCGCCCTGGCCGGGCTGACGCTGGCGCTGCAAAACACGCACCTGATTGCCCTCTCTGGTCTCATCACTGGCATTGCCGCCTCGCTCTCCATGGCCGCCTCCGAATACCTCTCCACCCGCTCCGAAGACACAAGCAAACACCCCGTGCGGGCCGCCATTTACACAGGCATTGCCTACATCATCACCGTTACCCTGCTCATTCTGCCCTACCTGCTCTTCCAAAACTACTACCTCGACCTGGCAATTGCCCTGGCCACTACCGTGCTCATTATCGCTGTTTTCAACTACTATATCTCGGTCGCCAAGGACGAACCCTTCCGCAAGCGCTTCTTTGAGATGGCTGGGCTGAGTTTGAGTGTGGCTGCCTTCAGTTTCGGCATTGGCTACCTCATCCGCATGTGGCTGGGAGTCGAAATCTGATGCAGCGCGCCTTCCGCATCGTCAAGCGCATCTTTCCCATCATTACCCTCCTGCTCGTGCTGGCCGTGCCCATGGTGGGAATGATCTCCGCAGCGGTCAACTGGCACGGCGTCTGTTTCGGCTTCACCGATGGCGAAAGCCTCTGTACCTGGTGGGAATTTGCCCGCAACGAAGTGTTCTGGGCCACTTTCATCTTCATTCCCTTCTTCTTCCTGGCCTCTCTCGCCTACCTGGGAATGGCACTGGCCGAATGGGTGCATGGTCTCTTACCCAAGCATAAAGACAATTCGCCCGACATAAAACCGTGACCTCGCCCACCTGAGGGGGGTTATCTCTCAAAACAACCTGTGGAGATCGCTATGCACCTTGTCACCGGCGCTACTGGCCATATTGGTAACGTTCTCATCCGTCAACTGCTCGCCCGCGGGGAAAAAGTGCGGGTGCTCGTCCGTCGCCATGCCAGCCTGGCCCCCTTGCAGGGCCTGGAAGTAGAACTCTTTTACGGCAACCTGCTGGAGCCAGGGACGCTTGCCCGCGCCCTCGAGGGGGTGGAAAGGGTCTATCACCTGGCCGCCCGCATCAGTCTCAGGGGCGGTGCGGACCCGGAAACGGAGCGCGTCAACCTGGAGGGGACGCGTCTGCTCCTCGCTGCCGCTCGCCGGGCCGCGGTGCAGCGTTTTGTCTATGCCAGTTCCATTTACGCCCTCCGCATCCCGGCAGAGGGAGTAGTGGACGAATCCCTGCCCTTTGACCCCGAACACGCGCGCGGCGTGTACGACCGCTCCAAAGCCGCAGCCAGCCTCGAGGTCCAGGCAGCCGCTGCAGAGGGCCTGGACGCGGTCATCGTCTGCCCGACAGCCGTAATCGGCCCCTACGATTTTCGTCCCTCCGAAGCCGGTCGCGGGCTTCTCTACAACATCCAGCCGGGCATCAAATTTTACGTAAACGGCGCCTACGACTTCGTAGATGTGCGCGACGTGGCCCAGGGCTTCTTGCTGGCAGCAGAAAAAGGCCGGCGGGGAGAAACGTATATTCTGGGCGGGAACAGGCTCACGGTCCGCGAGGTGGCAGAGACCATTTGGGAGGTAGCAGGCGGGTGGCATGTTGGCCTGCACCTGCCAGATTGGATCGCCGACGCGGCGGCAGGCATTTGGCCAATGGTTTCAGATACCCCGATGATGACATCTTATTCGCTGGCAGCAGTGCGTAGCAATTCTTACATCAGCCATGCCAAAGCAGAACGGGAATTGGGCTATGCCCCTCGCCCGGCGCAGCAGGCAATTCGAGATGCAACCCGCTGGTTCCTGTGGAAACGTGAAGCCATTGCCCAGGCAGATCTGGCATGGGGAACGGTGATTTGAGCCAACGATGCTCTGTGGCAAAGACATCCTTGCCACAGAGCATTTTTTAGGGGAAAATTCGTTTTCCAGTTTGCTTTGATTCGCTTATAATGTTTGCCTGAAGGCCGCCCCGGACGCCTGGCCTTTGGATGCCGCCTCTTGCTTCCTTTGAGGCCGGCAGGAATCCTTTCAAGAACGGAGGTCGCCATGAAGAATCATCCTTTTCCTTTCCTGCTACCGAATGAAAGTAAGACCTGGCTCTCCAAAGGTGTAGAAGGACTCTCTCCTTCCTCCAAGCGGACAATCCATCGCGGCGCGAACGAGTGGATGGAGGAAGTTAACGAAACATTGCGCCAGGTGCGGGCCTATGAATATCAACACGCTTCGCACTGATTTTCCTGTCCTGTTGCTTTACAATCTCGACCCGACCTGGCCGGCACAAGACCGCTACGAGTCGGTTGAGATAATGGAAAAACTGCGGGGAGAATTGCAGAAACAAGGACATCCTGTTTTGCCCCTCTGCCTCGAAGATGCTGACCTGACAGGACTGTTGTCGGCATACGACCCTGAGAAGTACCTGGTTTTCAACTGGTGTGAGGAAATTCCCGGCCTGCCACGCAGCGCAGCAGAAGCAGCGCGGGGTCTGGAAAAACCAGGCTTCACATTTACTGGCGCCGATTCTCAGGGACTGACCCTTGCCCAGGATAAGCGTCTGGTCAAGCGCGCCCTACACCAGAGTGGCCTCCCTACACCAGCCTGGAAAATCTACGAAACCAATACTCGCAACGGGTGGGAGTGTTTCCCGGCCATCGTTAAACCGGCTTTTGAGCATTGCAGTTTTGGAATCACGCGCGAGGCCGTCGTTCGTTCGCCGCAGGAACTGCACCAGCGCATTGAATTTGTGCTGCGAGAATTCTCCCAGCCAGCCCTGGTGGAAGAATTTATTGACGGCAGAGAATTTCATGTCACCGTCATCGGGAATGGGACCTTGCACGTCCTGCCACCTGCTGAAATGGATTTCTCGGCCTTCGCGGACGTGCGCGACCGGCTATGCACATACGAGTCTAAATTTGACCCGCAATCTACCTACTACAAGGAGATTCGGCTGCATCTTCCGGCGCCTCTGACGCCAGAGGAACAGGCGCGTCTCGAACAGACAGCGCTGGCTGCCTACCGCGCTACATCTTGCCGAGACTATGCCCGTCTCGACATCCGCATGCGCGATGGAACCTTTTACGTGCTGGATGTCAACCCCAATGCTGATTTCAGCCCCGATACCAGCGTGGCCCTGGCAGCAGAGGTGGCCGGGTATTCCTATGGTCAATTGGGGAGTTGGCTGGTAAACCTGGCCGCGCAGCGGCATCCCGTCTTTGGAACGTGGCAGCCTGAACCAGAAATAAGCAGCGGTACACATGCTCTCCCCCTGCCGAGGGGAGTAAGTGTTCTCCCTGTTCATCTCGGGGTCAGCGTCAAAGGTCCAGCACCAGGCTGATCGGGCAGTGGTCCGACCCCATCACCTCATCGTGAATTTCGGCAGAGATCACCCGCTCCTTCAGGTCGGGGGAGACCATGAAATAATCAATCCGCCAGCCCACGTTGCGCTCGCGGGCGCGGGTGACCATGTCCCACCAGGTGTATTTGACCGTATCGGGATGCAACAAGCGAAAGGTATCCACCAGCCCGGCGGCGAAGAACTCCCCCAGCCCCTCGCGCTCCTCTGGCAGGAAACCGCTGGTCTTGCTGTTCTCCTTGGGGCGCGCCAGGTCAATTTCGGCATAGGCGGTGTTGAAGTCACCGGTGACAACAACCGGCCTGCCCGCGCGCATATATTCCTGTGCTACCTCAAGGAACTTCTTATAGAAGGCCAGTTTGTGCGCCACCCACTCCGGCCCGCGGCCGCCGTTGGGGAAGTAGATGTTGAAGAAGACGAACGGCTCGAACTCGTGGATCAGGGTGCGGCCCTCGGTGTCGAAGCGCGCCTCCCCCAGTCCTTCGCGGACCCTGAGCGGGGCGCGGCGTGTGTAGGTAGCCACCCCGCTGTAGCCTTTGCGCTCTGCCGCGCTCCAGGCCGACTGATACCCCGGCGGGTTGCGCAGCGCCTCAGAGAGTTGCTGCGGGTGGGCCTTGGTCTCCTGCACAGCGACCACGTCGGCGTCCGTTGCAGCCAGCCAGTCGAGAAAGCCTTTCTTCTCCGCGGCGCGGATGCCGTTTACGTTCCATGAGACGAGTTTCCAGGTCATGCGAGACTCCCAAAATTTAGTGTTCGAATGGGCTTTGGTGCATAAATCGGTTTTTTGAAGACGCAATCCCAAATTTTGGCTCTTTTTTGGTGATTTCGTAACTGTTCAGTCTTGCATCAAAACTGTTGGGTATGTCATTGCGAGGAGCGTTCTTTGCGACGAAGCAATCCCCAAGCGGTCAATCTGGCCTGATAAGTGGGAGATTGCTTACCCTTCGGGTACGCTTCGCGGTCGCCAGAAAACGGCTCGCAATGACATGGCTGAACAGTTACGTGATTTCAACGATTCTCGTGGGAGAAATCTGTCAAAATTTTGCCGAAAATCAGCCTTGAGTGGGAAGAAAATTATTCATGCACCAAAGCCGTTCGAATGACAAAGGGGACGTGATTGCTTTCTAAAAAGAAGCAGCCTGGCCTGTATTATACAGGCAGTCGCGCAAAATGCGGCGAGTTTGGACCTGTCAGCCCACCGACCTGACCTCATGGGCTTCCACGCAGGCCTTATGATATACTCCCCAAAAGGAGGCCCTATGTCCGCACAACACATTGAAAAAGACACCTTCCCCACCACCTTTGGCCCACTCGACATCTTCTTCCTCGGCCACGGCAGTCTGATGATGGAACTTGACGGCAAGACGGCGTCCATGCCCGGCAAACCGGAGATGAACAGAGATAAACGCAGATGAACTCGCTACGATGAATACAAGCCACGGCGTCCATGCCCGGCAAACCGGAGATGAACAGAGATAAACGCAGATGAACTCGC
>DAOTZT010000173.1:0-40750 GCA_034434255.1 Anaerolineales bacterium
TTGTTCCATAAACTCTACGCATTTTGTCACTGCGAGCAAAGCGAAGCAGTCTCCTGGTTTGCGAGGGGATTGCTTCGTCGCAAAAAACGCTCCTCGCAATGACAACTATACGAAAAGATGACATTGTCGAAGTACTTACCGACACCGTTTTACCGGCTTTGATAATGTGTGCCTTAGGCTGGGGGGCTTGCAATTTCCCGTGCAGCCGACAAGCCGGATTTGGACAGATTTCTCCAGGTTTGGCAAATTGTTCCATCGCTCTTCCTGGCGTTCAGCTTATCCCAAATTTACCCCCTTTCACGCCTGCTCTCAAGAGGGAGACTACCGACTTTTGGAAGTTCTCCAATTAAAAAAGGCCGCTCTGTTTGCTCAGAGCGGCCTTTTTTGCATCGTTTCCCCCATATTGGCCCAATTGTTAGCAGTCAAAACAAAAGGTGGTGGTAAAGGTGGGCGTCCTGGATGGGGTAAAAGTTTTTGTGTTTACAAGCGTGTTGGTCGGCGTGGGAGTAGGCGTGTAGGTATGAGTAAACGTAGAAGTGAATGTGAAGGTAGGCGTGAAGGTGCGCGTAAAGGTGCGCGACGAGGTGGGCGTGAAGGTGCGTGTAAAGGTGCGCGACGAGGTGGGCGTGAAGGTGCGTGTAAAGGTGCGTGTAAAGGTGCGCGACGAGGTGGGCGTGAAGGTGCGTGTAAAGGTGCGTGTAAAGGTCGGCGTTGGAACCGTGTTCGTGCGGGTGAAGGTGATCGTAAAGGTCGGCGTTGGAACCGTGTTCGTGCGGGTGAAGGTGCGTGTAAAGGTCGGCGTTGGAACCGTGTTTGTGCGAGTGAAAGTGCTCGTAAAGGTAGAGGTTGGGAGTGTGTTCGTGCGGGTAGGAGTCGCTGTCCGCGTATAGGTGAGTGTCCGCGTATAGGTGAGTGTGCGCGTATAGGTGAGTGTCCGCGTATAGGTAGGTGTGCGGGTTTTGGTGAGTGTGCGCGTATAGGTGAGTGTCCGCGTATAGGTAGGTGTGCGGGTATTGGTAGGTGTGCGGGTAGGTGTGCGGGTCTTGGTAAGTGTGCGGGTCTTGGTAGGTGTGCGGGTATTGGTAGGTGTGCGTGTATAGGTAGGTGTGCGGGTAATGGTAGGTGTGCGGGTAATGGTAGGTGTGCGGGTAATCGTGGCAGTATTGGTCACGGTAAAGGTATTTGTGGGCGTAGGCGTATTTGTCGTCGTGGGAGTACTCGTCGGGGGTTTGAGAATCTTAAACCGACGGACAGCAGTGGCCGTGCGGCCATCACTGGCATAGGCAGTAACGGTCATGTAGTAATCGTTAACTTCGTTATGGAGATTGGAATTGGGCAAAGCAGCAAATAAGGCACTGTCCATCGGGTTGCAGGGTCCATTTCCGCCAAAAGCACAGTAAGCCACCTGCGACTCGGTGTGACTAGGAATAACGCCTGGACCAGAGAATGAGAAGGTGAGATGGTCAATGCCAGCGCCATCGATTGTTCCTACATTTGGATCATAAGCAACTGCCTGGAAAGTCGTCTGCGAAACTTCTGTGTAAGCAAGACCATCCGTATAAGGGACAATGATCTCCAGGTAGAGAGGCAACAAAGTCGGTGTGATCGTAGGAGTATCTGTTACCGTAAAGGTGCTGGAAGGGGTAAATGTGTGCGTTGGCGGCAACGGTGTAGGAGTTGGCAAACGCAAATCAGGAGGCAGATTAACCAGGCGAACAATGCGAAACTGTTCGACAATGCCATCCTGGTAGGCAGCCAGGTGAACCATTGGCCAAGCCTCATTCAAAACAGGAGTAAGATAGGGGTGGTTGAAATCCACCATAACAACCACCCATGCACCCGCTTCACCAGGGTGTTCGGTTGGATGACATTCGCCATATTGGCTCGATCCGGTACGCGGTAAAATAGTCAGGTAAGGATCAGAAGTGCAGACAGTAATCTTGAGATAGCCTGGCTCGCTTTCAGAGGCTGCTTCGTTTACCATCAAGCCAACCGTGAAACGCTCTGCTTCGGCATGAATGGAAGCAAGACGAGCCATAGTTTGATCTGCCTCGGTCACACATCCGCCAACAGGACAATAGGCAGCATCATAATTGCCAGTAACCGCATAGCGCAGAGCCTGACGAGCCATGTTCTGAATCAACAACCAGGCAGAAAAAAGCAAAGAAAAGTCAATAATCCCAAAGATGAGCATAAACAGAATGGGAGCAGCCAGGGCGAACTCCACAAGTCCCTGGGAACGGCTCTGTCCCTGCCAAAACCGGTTTTTGAGATTATTGAAAATCTTTCGACGCGTCAGCATAATCAAAACTCCTCTTTATCGAGAAAGCCGGATGGCAATGTTTTCTGCAATACGCTGGAAAATGGCGCGTAATTCCGCCGTGTCAGGCGCAAAATAGTACAATCCAGCATCACCAGGATCGCCATCGCCAGCATTGGCTGCATACATCAGAAGAGCCTCCCCAGCATCGGGGTCACCAGTCTGCGCATCAACGACCAGATTACCCAAGCCAATCGAGTAAATGTAGGCCTGCTGGTCATAGGCGACGAAATCCACCATGTCGCGAGCGTAGTCATCGGCGTCGTAATTATCAGGGTCCCAGATGCCACCTTCAGCCTCACACCGAGCACGGCGTGCCGGATCCGGATCACCACAATGGCGAGTATCCTTGTAAGGATCGCGGCAGAAGAGGGTAACGTACGTTCCATTGTACTCCTGCAGTCCCCAAGTCGTACGCGGGCACTGGCCACCATTGGCGGCTCCATCTCCTAACAAAACGACCACCCAAAGAGCGTTGTTGCGAACAGGCGGCGTAGCAAATTCATTTCCGGCTCGCAGCATTCCACCGCCAACGTTAGTAGACGTGCACCCAGAAACATCGTTGAAATCTTCAAAGGTCTCCGGATGAAGAGGATCCTCTGGGAAAAGCCAACCATCTCCACAATAAAACTGCTCAAAGGCGCCATCAGAAGGACGATACTTGCGACAGGGTTGTCCATATGGACAGACACCATCGGCTTCATACACAAGCAAGTTCTTGATAGTGTCAACCACTGTTTGTCTGATGACAGCGGGCGAGGTACCAGCATAATCAATATCTGCAAAACTGAGGCGAGTCACCGCATATTTATCAAAAGTAACAATAGCAACGCGATCGAAGGGGAAATATAGAGCGGTTTGCACAAAGTCCACAGCAGCTTGCTTAACTTCCTCAAAGGGATGGCATTCGCCTGGCATGCCATCGCCATCATCATAGTAATTGCATACCGATGGGTCACGCATGGCGTCATATTTAGGCGCACTGAACGTCATCGATTCAGAGGTATCAATCACCAGGACCAGGTCAATAGATGCCGTTTCAGAGGTAGCAGAAGCATTGATGGGAGCAGAATCAATCCCGATTACAGGCAAAAAGGCAAATTGTACCTGCCCACTAGCAATCACTCGCACGAGTTTACGGCGGGGATTGGTACACAAATCAGCAGCGTGGAACACACGCTGAGCAGGATCAGGTGGGATAGGGTCACCAGGATTGTATACTGGCAAACTTGGTTCACAAACTTCCAGGATTGCGGAAGGATCATTCACTCCATTCAAGGCAAGCATCTCAAGAGCGGCTTGGGCAAGGTCTGCTGGTTGATAGCCTTCTCGATATTGCAAAGCACCCGCAAGCGCCGCTGCATCCACGGCCCGACGCAGGCGGGCGTGAGAAATGAAGAACAAACCCACATCCAGCGCTAAACCGATAATAGCAATCAGCCCAACCAAGACAAGCGCTACAATCACAAGAATTTGACCTTTTTGAGAGAGCCCAGTCAGTTTACGAGATCGCTTCCACATAAGAACTTCCTCCTACGGTTTGGGCGTTGGTGTGGGTTCTGCCGATGAGAGAGGCATAGCACTATAAAGATAAGCAGGAATAGGATTCAAAAAATCAGCAAAAATAGGCAACCCCAGCGTTTGGGGATAGTTGTAAAAAATTTCTACCAGCACAATTCCGCTGGGCGGAGCCGCTGGGTTGCGCAGAGAGGCAACATCCGCCGTACTAAAACGACTGGTGTGAGGCGTACACTCATCCCATTTTGTGGGATCCGACAGGGATACAGGAGGAGCGGATCGATAAGGGGGATAAAACAGCTGGTCGGTATAATTGGCACACAAGCTCCAACCCGTTGAATTCGGAAAACGAACAACCGAGGAACCTGCAAGGCTAAAAACTGAGATCACAATATCATCGCCCTTATCGCCCTCAAATATAATTTGACAATTGCTTGGTGATGCACAAAGTGAAATGAGAGCACGGATAGCAGTATCTACATAAAATTTTTGGATATTTTGACCATTATCGTCAATGGCAACAGAATTGGCTGCAAAGCGAGCGGCTTCCCGGCTGGCATTCATTGTAATCATGTATGCATTCATCAAGAAGCCAAATTCAACCACTCCCACTAACATAAAAGCCAACGCCAATGCAACCAGCATGAGTTCTATAAAACTCTGCCCACGGTTCATTTTTCTTTTCATAAAAATCGCTCTTGACATATTTTGTTCCCGAAAGGTGTTAGAATAACACATTCTAATCATAGCAGGAACATCTAGGAGCGTCAATCGGTGCACAACAAACTGTAAATTTATTGGAACATAAATTTCACACAAATTCAACAAATGATCTCGTTCCTATCTACTCTTACCCTCACTTACTTACGGAGAAACTATGTGCGGAATTGTCGGTTACATCGGCCCGCGTGATGCAACGCCAATCATCCTGGCCGGCCTCAAACGCTTGGAATATCGCGGTTACGACTCTGCCGGCCTGGCCGTTCTGCAAGACGGCAAAATCGAAGTCCGGCGCGAAGCCGGAAAATTGTCTCAACTCAACACTCTGGTAAACGAAGCCCCCCTGAGCGGTGCCCCAGGAATTGGTCACACCCGCTGGGCCACGCACGGCGCGCCAAGCGCCCGGAACGCCCATCCCCACCTCGGCACAACGGGACGGGTAGTCGTCGTCCACAACGGCATTGTCGAAAACTTCCTCGAACTGCGCGAGGAATTGACTGCTGAGGGCGTGCAATTCAACTCTGAGACCGATACAGAAGTTATTGTCCACCTGGTAGAACATCATCTTGCGACCGGCCTCGACCTGACCGAAGCCGCTCGCCGCACCTTCCTCCAAATTCAGGGCGCACACGGCATTGTCCTGATGTCTGCCGATGAACCGGACAAAATGGTCTGTGCACGCATCGGCAACGCGGGGGGCGTGGTCATCGGCCTGGGTGAAGGCGAAAACTTCATCGCCAGCGACATCCCCGCCATTCTCGAACACACCCGGCGGGTCATCTTCCTGGAATCGCGTCAGATGGCCGTGGTCACGCGCCAAAGCGTTCGGGTGGAAACGCTCGAGGGCCAGGTCATCCAGCCTCAGGTCCATACCGTTGCGTGGGACGCCGTTTCCGCAGAAAAGGGCGAGTACCGCCACTTCATGCGGAAGGAAATCCACGAACAGGTGCGCTCCCTGACCGATACCCTGGCCGGGCGCGTTGACTTTCAAAGCGGCCGCGTCCGCCTGCCGGAACTCAACCTGACCCCCGACCTGGCGCGCCGCATCGAGCGCATCGTCATCACCGGCTGCGGCACCGCGGCTTACGCCGGGATGGTCGGCAAGCACCTCATTGAGCGCATCGCCCGCATCCCGACCGAGGTGGTCATCGGCTCTGAACTGCGTTACAGCGATCCCATCCTGGACGAAAACACGGTGGTGCTGGCGATTTCGCAATCGGGCGAGACTGCCGATACACTGGCTGCAATGGAAGAAGGACGCCGTAAAGGTGCCATTCTCTGGAGCATCGTCAACGCTATCGGCTCGCAAGCCATGCGCCTGGCCGACGGCTCCATCTCGATGCAAACCGGACCGGAAATCGGCGTCGCCTCGACCAAAGCCTTCACCGCCCCGCTGGTGGACCAGTACCTGCTGGCTGTTCTCCTGGCCGACCTGCGCGGCGTGATTGACGAGAAGACACGGTGCGCCCTCGTCTCAGACCTGCGCCTGCTGCCCGATGCGGTCAGCCGCACCCTGCAACGCGAAGCGGAGGTAGAGAAAATCGCTCACGCCCTCAAAGACATTCGCAACTGCCTCTACCTGGGCCGCGGCATCAACATGCCCATCGCCTACGAGGGTGCTCTCAAACTCAAAGAAATTTCATACATCCATGCCGAAGGTTATCCAGCGGGCGAGATGAAGCACGGCCCGATTGCCCTGGTGGATGAGACCATGCCTGTCCTGGCCATCGCGCCACGTGACCCCTGGTATGAAAAAATGGTCAGCCAGATCCAGCAGGCC
Source organism: Anaerolineales bacterium (assembly GCA_034434255.1). Taxonomy (GTDB): domain Bacteria; phylum Chloroflexota; class Anaerolineae; order Anaerolineales; family Villigracilaceae; genus UBA877. The sequence continues at coordinate 6,339 of DAOTZT010000173.1, forward strand.
AAAGCACGCGGCGGTAAAGTGATGGCTGTCGCTACAGAAGGCGACGAACTCATCCCGCCAATGTGCGACCATGTGTTATGGGTGCCAGAAATCCCCTGGATGCTCTCGCCCGTTGTCACCGTCATCCCCCTGCAACTGCTGGCCTATCATATCGCCGCCCTGCGCGGCCTGGACGTGGATCAGCCGAGGAATCTGGCAAAGAGTGTAACGGTAGAATAGATGACTTCACTGCAAAAAGGTTCTTAACCACAGTGCAGCCCATCCTCCCTGTTGCAATATCCGATTAGCCGTATCTAATCGCGAGGAGAGGTGTTTCTTTGCAATGATTGAATATACACTTCTCTGCAATAAGGAGAATGAGCTTTGAAACCCGAATTTCAACTTTACTGGTCAGGAGAAGAAAACCAGATTGTCACCTCAACTGAGGAAATGCGTCGCACCCTCTTGCAATTCGATGTACCTGTTTTTGTAGTTGCAAGAAGTGGTCAAATTGGGCTCACAACGACAGGTGAAATCGGTAGCCACGCTGGTCAAGCACGCTTAATGGCTTATGCTCCTCCAGTTTCTCTTGAGCAACTGGGTGAGGAAAGTTTTCGGCAGACTTACCACACCAAGTATGCGCTCTACACAGGAGCAATGGCCAATGGTATCGCTTCGGTCGAATTGGTAACCACAATGGGACAAGCCGGTTGGCTCGCCTCCTTTGGCGCTGGCGGCCTCGCTCCTCAGAAAATCGAGGAGGCAATCCAAAAAATCCAGCAGGTGCTGCCACAAGGCCCGTACATGTTCAACCTCCTCCATAGCCCCAACGAACCCGCCCTCGAGGCCCGTGTGGTGGACCTGTATCTGAAGTACAAAATTCCTGTTGTCGAAGCCTCTGCTTACATCAACCTGACGGCCCCCCTTGTACATTACCGTCTATCGGGTTTACAGCGTGACGAGCAAGGCAAAATCCGAATCCGACACCGGGTCATCGCGAAGTTATCGCGCCTGGAAATGGCTCAAAAATTCCTTGAGCCAGCGCCCGAAGACATTGTCCGTCAACTTTTAGCCGAAGGCAAGATCAGCGCCGAACAGGCTGAATGGAGCCGGCACATTCCTGTAGCCGATGATATCACCGTCGAGGCAGATTCAGGTGGACATACTGATAACCGTCCTCTCATTGGAATGCTTCCTCCTTTTCTGCACCTGCGAGATGAAATTCAACAAAAATATCAGTATTCTGAAGCACCGCGTATCGGAGCAGGAGGAGGAATCGGCACGCCAGACGCTGCACTTGCTGCTTTCATGCTGGGCGCAGCCTATGTAGTCACCGGCTCAATCAATCAAAGTTGCATAGAAGCCGGTACTTCAGAGCATGTCCGTCATTTGCTTTCCCAAGCCGACATGGCTGATGTGGCTATGGCGCCCGCAGGAGACATGTTTGAGATGGGCGTAAAAGTCCAGGTTCTCAAACGGGGAACAATGTTTCCCATGCGCGCTCAAAAATTGTACGAACTCTATAGTCGTTACAACGCCTGGGAAGAAATTCCAGCCTCCGAGCGAGAAAGGCTGGAGAAAACAGTCTTCAAGCGCGATTTTGATTCAATCTGGCAGGATACCATCAATTTCTTTCAACAGCGCGACCCCCGCCAAATCGAGCGTGGCAATTCCAACCCAAAAGACAAGATGGCTCTTGTTTTCCGCTGGTATCTTGGTCTTTCGTCCCGTTGGGCAAATCAGGGAGAAAAGGGACGAGAAATGGATTATCAAATCTGGTGCGGGCCAGCCATGGGCGCTTTCAACCGCTGGGTTAAAGGCACCTACCTTGAATCTCCCTCCAACCGCCACGTGACGGATGTCAACAAGCACATTTTGCGGGGAGGGGCGTATCTTGCCCGTCTGCGCATGCTCCAAATGCAAGGAATTTCCTTTCCTGCTGCGTTGCAGAAGTACATCCCTGAACCGCTTTAATCTGTGTCATTGCGAGCGCCATGGCGGCAACTGCGAAGCGCAGCCAAAGGGAAAGCAATCCATCCTGTTGCCAGGAGATTGCTTTCCCCGCACTTATGTTTGGACATGCGCTGTGCTCGCGCCGAAAATTTACTCAACTTTGTTATCTTCACTTTCAATCAACGTAATCTCGTCGTCGCATTGTTCGGCGATCAACAAAGCAAGGGTGAGAACAAAATTTTTTCTCTGTTGCCACCAGGCAACCCAGGAATGTGTAGAACGGCCCGCTTCACCAACCTGAACGTCCTGCCATTTTCGCTCGACCAAAACAGGTAGAGACTTCACCTCCAACATGCGGGGGTCCAATCGCAATCCTGTTCGCAAAGCCTTAAGCATAGATTCCTTCATGCTCCATATTGCCGTGACATAACAAGCATCTGCCAACTTTGTTCCAAGCAAACCTTGTTCGTTGGAGGTAAAGTAATCGCTCACAAAAACAGGAGAACGCTCCTCGATTGCTTCAATATCTACCCCCACCCGAAAAGATGGACAAAACGTAATCGCACAAAAGGCTACCCCATGGGAATGACTGAGCGACAAATCAGCATAGGGCATCGGTTTTTCTGCCAAAACCAGTTGAGGGGCGCCCGAAGGGGTAGGAAGAATCTCAATCTGTCTCGGTAAAAAGTGACGATAAGCAGGCAAACTACAAACCAGCGACTTAGCTGCCCAGCGTCCCAAAAGCCAGTCTTGGCGTCGCTTTGCAAAGCGTAACTGAGAAAAGATAACCTGTTCCCTCGCAGATAGGAACGTTCCCGCCCGTTCTTCCAGGGCGGGAACGTTTTCTACCAGAATCCAATAGACTCTACTGTCAGACATTTAATCCAGCGCCTTTTTGAAGGGAGCCAGTGAATCTACCGGTGGCTTGTAAGGCAAGGGTACAGTCCGATACCCTTCCAACTCCAGACAAATCTGGCCTCCTGAATCTACGACGCGAGCATTGAAATAGAGACTGCCCTCCTCACTTTGCCTCGGTTCCACCTCCGCATACAGTTCTGTCTCTTCAGAAGGAACTTTATAAAAAGTCAGGCGGTTAATTGCATGCGGAAGAGCAAGCACTCCCTGACGAGCAATTTCCCATACACCAGCAGTCTGCAAACAGAGTTCAACCAGTTTAGGAGACGTCAGCCAGGAATGAGATTGGGAGGCAAAAGGAGGCAAGGCTGTGTTCAACTTGCCAAGAACCACACCATTCGCATGTTGAACACCTCCTAATACCTGAAAGGCCGGCCCATGGAAGTAAACCTTGTATATCGTGTCGGCTTCTAAGATGGGCTGCCCATTCCAGGCAGGGGCAGAGGTGGAGAGGAGGCGGGCAGGCATCTCTCCACGGCGCAAATAAACCTTGCTGCGAAAATGAACTACAGGTGCAGTCTCTTTTACTTTCAACCGGGGAGAGGACTCAAGAGTGACATACACTACCATTTCATCGCTTTGTCCCTGCGCGAAGGTACGCCAGATAAGACGCCGGGGCTGATTCCGATAAAATTTCAAAGCAGTTAGAAATTCAATTTCCTCCAATCGAACAACTTCCCAAGGGGTTTTGGCAGGAGTTAGCAGAAATGCCGCCTGGCGAGCCACAAAAGAGAACCCTTCAATGCCCATCACGCCAGGAAAAACAGGGATGCTGTTCAAGGCATGATCGCGCAAGAAAGGCTGCTGAAGCGGATCCAGTTCTGTTTCAAAGACAAGACCGCTCAAAACATCGAAGTTGGTTACTTCTCCCGACAAAGAGTGAATGCCTTTTTGGGTCTGCAAGAGTGTATTCGCTTTTTCCAGGTCGAGACCAGCATGTTCGCGCCGCGGACTCAGGAGAATTCCAAGAGAACCCGCAATGACCACTTCTCCTCCGCCCCGTAACAGTTCAGCACGCAGACAGGAGGCTGCCTCGGTAGGCGGGAGCATCTCAATACCGGCCATTTGCATCAGGCGGGGAATGCCTCCTCGCGTCGCCATGCCCGCGCCTCCCCAGGCACTCCAGTCAATTGCAATCGTTTTCATCTCTGGATGGAGATGTGACAGGACCGAAGCAACTTTGCACAACAAGTCGTTCGCCGCGCTGTAATCGGTTTGACCACTATTGCCGAATCGTCCGGCCAATGAAGAGAAGAACACCATTCCTCGCGGGAGCAGATTTTTGCTGCGTAATGCATGGTAGATGTTGAAGAAACCATCTGCCTTGACTGAGACCACCTGACGAAATTCTTCGTCGGGTTTGCTTTCAAGTTTGCGGCTGCGCTCAATCCCGGCCGCATGAATGAAGACATCAAGACGCCCTTCTGCCTCCGCTACCTGTTCAATGGCTCTGGCAACGGCATCAGCATCCGTGACATCGCACGTTAAGAGATGGACACGCCCTCCTTGAGCAATAATTTTCTCAATAGCGCGATGGGTGGCAGCAGCCCGCTCCAAAGCGAACAACATTTGCTCCACCTGGAGAGGAGTGGCTTTCTTGCCATCACCGGAAAGGCGCACAAACAAATCTCGCTTCAACCCATCCCGGTCGCCTGTCAAACGTACCAAATCGGGATCATTAGCAGGCGGCAAGGGAGAACGGGTGAGTAAGTAGAAAACCCCGCGCGTGGCTGCTACAAGGTCTTCGAGGATAAAGGGCAAAATGCCTGCTGAGCCGCCACTGATGAGGAAAACGCTCCCATCCTTGAGTTCAAAAGTGGCATCCGGTGGAAGAGAAATTTCCTGGGCTGCAATTGCGTATCGCAAGCCATTACGATAACCGATTTCTACTGCATCGGGGTCGCTTAAAGTCTCTTCGATGAGAGCCGAGGCAATTTCAGATGGTCGAGCATCGGCGCTAAAGTCCAGCACCTTGATCAAAGCAGAGGAGCGCTCCCACGCCAGGGCTTTGACAAAGCCACTGATCGCTCCTCCAAACACACCTTGCGCTCCCTCAGTGCTGTATCCATGCATTCCGTCCAGCCGGGTAGCACCTACCAGGAAGGTTTCCTCAGGCATTTCTCGCATGATCTCAGCCAGAGAGTACAGGCTCATCTCAAGCCCTTTTTGCCACTCGGCCAGGGTCATTTCTTGCAAGGACGGTTCCGGACGCAAACCCGCCAGGAAATATACCCCACGAATCGGTTGCACAGCCTGCCAGGCTCGAATTTGTTCCCGCAGCGGACGCTCAAGTTCAAGAAGATTCAACCGCAACACTTCCACCTGCCGACTCTGCAATTTACGGACAAGTGCATCCGCTGTTTTTCTACCCGATTCAACGACCAGGACCCGTTCCCCCGCCTCCAACTTGATCCCGCTCGAGAGGCAGACTTCCAGCCGCGGCCGGAGCACCGGCACCGGAACCCGTCGCCGGATCGGGGAAACAGGCCCCTGACCCCGAGCAGGTAACGCGGCTTTGGGCTGTTCAGTTTGCTCTGGCTCTCGCTCTTCCTGTCCACCAGTTTTCTCGGCCTGCAAAGAGAGCGAAGGTGCCGCGGAAGTATCTGGAGAGATTTCAGGAGCAGTCGAGAGCGGCAAAGCCGTATCCAAAGGAGAGGCACCCTGCAGCGATTCTTCCACAAAAGTAATCACCTTTGCCAGCGTGTTGTAATCAGCCAGGCGCAAATCTTCGCGCCGCGGAATGCCATAGTGCTCGCGCACCACCGCAAACAACTCTGCCTGTTTTACTGTGTCAATCCCCAGGTCGGCCTCTAAGTCCAGGTCAAGATCGAGCATCTCCACCGGATAGCCCGTCTTTTCGCTCACTGCCTCCAGCAGGAACGATTTGATTTCTTCGCGGTCAACCCCCGCAGCAGGCTGAGACACCGCAGATTCCACAACAGGCGCAGGCGTTTTCTCCGCTGAATCCACACGGATACTCTCTTCTACCCTCGCAGAGACAACCTGCTCCCCACCCTGCAGCGATTCTTCCACAAAAGTAATCACCTTCGCCAGCGTGTTGTAATCAGCCAGGCGCAAATCTTCCCGCCGCGGAATGCCATAGTGCTCGCGCACCACCGCAAACAACTCCGCCTGTTTTACTGTGTCAATCCCCAGGTCGGCCTCTAAGTCCAGGTCGAGATCGAGCATCTCCACCGGATAGCCCGTCTTTTCGCTCACTGCCTCCAGCAGGAACGATTTGATTTCCTCGCGGTCAACCCTCACAACAGGCTGAGACACCGCAGATTCCACAGCAGCAGATTCTACAGCAGGGGAGGCTGCTTCTCCTGCAGTAAAAACTTGCAGGGAGTTGCTTGGGGGCAAAACAGCCGAGGGCATGATTGTTTGCTCAGGGGACGCGGCCCAGGCTGTCGGTCCGCAACCGTATTCCCAACGGGAGGCAATCGGTTGGGTAGGAGGCACGCCCTGGTCGCGGATACGCAACGTTCGTTTGACAATTTCCAGTTCTGGCTCCGTATAACCGGAAATTTCTGCGAGCCAGCGCTGATACTGAGGACGCTGGATGCGCTCGCCCTGACCTGGAATTCTGCGGAAAAGGGCCATGGCAATTTGCGAACCAAAACCTGCACCAAGACGCAACGAGTATTGCACAGGATATTTGCCTCCAGTTGACAGGTTGAGGTTACCTAATGCTGAATCAGGTTCGAAGCCATCGTGAATGTGCGCAACGGGCGGAACGAGTCCATACTCCAGCGCTTTGGTAGCAAGAACATCCTCAATCCCGACTCCCATGGAGTGACCGGTATATCCTTTGGTATTTGCGATGATTAGCCGATCAGCATGTTCGCCGAATACACGACGGAGAGCATAAATTTCAGCAGAGGCACTTCCTCCACGAGCAGGTGTGTAGGTCTCGTGGGAGACAAAGACGGTGTAAGGAGCAATGGCGGCACGCTGAATCCCAAAACGACGTTCGGCAGTTTGAAGGAGAGTTTCCATAACCTGGCCGACATGTTCAACATGGAGGCGCGTGCCATGATAGGCGCTATTAGCCGTCACCGTCGCCAGTAGCTCACAAATAGCCCGCATGCCGCGCTCGCGGACAGCATCTTCTGATTCCACCACTAAAGCAGCCGCGCCCATGCCAATAATCATACCGTTCCGGCGGCGATCAAATGGCAATGCTGCCATCCGTAATTCGCCCTCTGTTGTGGCCGCACCGCTTGCCATGAGGGAGGTACCGATCCATGGTAGCAAAGTGTCATTGGTAACATCGTCGCCGGCAATGACGATAACCCGGCGAGCGCGCCCGCTGCGTATCCAATCTTCTGCGATGGAGAGAGCATGGGTTGTCGAAGCGCAAGCCGCATTGACATGGGTATTCGGCCCACGCGCACCGATATATTCGGCAAATTGGGAATGTCCCATTGCCAAAACGCGAAAGATGTAGTGACGATCGAGATGATAATCGAGGCGAGCAATCTCAGATTCCAATGCGACAATCCGCTGCTCCATTGCGGTCTTTAACTCCTCTTGCTGAGGAGGAATAAGAGCAAGCATCCGACGTAATTCGTCAATCTGGCGGCGAAGGAAGAGATCCTCATAGAAATTCTCTGCCTCTTCCGCCATGCGATTTAGCCCAGGAAACGCAGAGGCAAAGATGACGCCGGTTTCATCGGCCAGGGCCTCGGGTAATTTCCAACGATCGGGCAAGTAAGAATTGGTACTGGTGCGCTTGTAGGACATCACCAGAGGGATACCGGCATCTCGCAAAGCCTCAATCCCCGCAGCGATGGCAAGTTGTGTAGAAATGTCCAGAACCTTGCACCTTTCAGCAGGAACACCAAATTCTTCTGTCAGGTCAAATTCACCCCGCAAACCGGCTAATTTGATAGTTTGGTCGAGCGTCTCAATAGATTGCAAGATGGCTCCTGCCTCGCTTTTGACCAGCCGCACAGGACGTCTGTCCAGCATTTGCTGACGCGCCTTTTCAGGAAGAGCGTCAATGCGCATTTCGCCCTTGAGCAAAGCGAGGATGTTGTCGTCTTCAAAAACGCGGCGATTGCGACCAGGCAAGCCCAGCCCCGCTCCACTAATAACCACTGAGCCGGTAATAGGCAAACGACCTGTTTGCAGTACAGCAGAAACATTTTCTTGATGAGAAGAAGGAAGGGCTCTTTCGGTCAAAGAAACAGACACTGCTGGGGTAGTAAAGTCCCCTGTGACACCAGCAGCATACAGGCGACACAAAGCCTCATGGAAACTGAGAACATCGCCCTTGCGAGGATGATTGGTTGAGAAGACGACCACATCTGTTTTTTCTTTGAGAATATCGGTTGCCAGGGTACTGAGCACACGCTTGGGACCGACTTCTATGAAAACACGCGCTCCTAACTCGTAAAGACGTTGAACACCCCGCACGTACTGAACAGGTGAGGCAACTTGTTGAGCCAGCAAATCTAGAATCTCTTCGCGATCTGTCGGATAGACATCACCGGTTACATTTGCAATCACAGGTAATTTAGGGGGCTGGAGGTTCATTTTTTCGATGAAGCGGCGAAGAGGTTGACTGGCAGGAGCAACAATTTTGGTATGAAATGCGTGTGAAACAGGAATTTTTGTCGCCTGAAAACCTGCTGCCAGAAAAGCCTGAATCGCGGCTTCAACGGCAGGAGTTTCTCCGCCGATGACACACTGGAGAGGACTATTGAGATTTGCGATGACAACGTAGCCAGGAATCTGTTTCAGGATGGCTTCAACTTTTTCGATGGGGGCAGAAACAGCCGCCATGCAGCCAGTATCTACCAGGGTAACACGCGTCATTTCTTGACCGCGCGCGCTGACCACGCGAAGGGCATCCGAGAAAGCAAATACGCCAGCAGCAACAAGAGCGCCATACTCGCCCAAACTGTGACCAATGGTCAGGTCGGGATGAACGCCGTATTTTTGTAATAGCCTGAAAAGCGCAACGTTTACAGTCAGGATAGCAGGTTGAGTCAGCGTTGTATCTCGCAGTTTCAATTCGGCTTGTTCAATAGCGACTTTATCGCCGTCAACAAAAATACATTCAGAGAGAGAGCGACCTAAAATCGGCGTCATGGTCTCATCTGCTTCGCGGAAGGTCTCGGCGACCACCGGTTCGATGTCTCGTAATTCGCGCAGCATGTTCACATACTGAGACCCTTGCCCAGGGAACAGGAAAGCTACCTTACCGGGTCTCCCGCTTCCTCGATACACTCCTTGCAAAGCAAGGGCTTGCCAGGCCGAGGGTGAATCAGTTTCTAAAGCATGAGCGGCTTTGTGGGCGCGAGCAAGGAATTCCTCGCGATTGCTAAAATCAATGACCAGCCGCTCCATCTGGCCAACCTCGTGTGGAGCAGGGCAGAAAGAGGGCGGCATTTCTCCTTGCTCAGTTTGACGAATTCTTTCTTGTAACAAACGGCGCAACTCATCTACTGAACTGGCTCCGATGAAGAACAAGCCACGATACGGCTTGAGAGAGGTATCTTGTTGCTTTGCGTCGGAAGCAACCACCGAAGGCAAAGGCGCTTCTCTGGCAGGGATAGCAGCGGGGAACACTTTGCGCTCACCCTCCAAAATTCCAGGCCGATATTCTTCCAATACAACGTGGAAGTTCGTGCCACCAAAGCCAAAGGCACTCACTCCCGCCCGACGCACCTCACCGGGACGCACTTCCCACGGACGAATCTGGGTGTTGACATAGAAAGGACTGTGAGCAAAATCAATGTTCGGATTTGGCTTTTCAAAATTCACTGATGGAGGCAATTCACGAGCGTGGAGAGCCAGCACCGTCTTCAGTAGCCCCGCTGCCCCTGCTGCACTTTTGAGATGACCAATATTAGACTTTACCGAACCGAGTGCTACACTGCCAACCCGCAGATCAGTAGCGCCAAAGACAGTATTCAAGGTAGCCACCTCGACGACGTCCCCCACAGCGGTTGAGGTTCCATGGCCTTCAATCAGACCTACTGTGGCAGGAGAAACAGCAGCATTCTTCCAGGCACGTTCGATGGCGCGCTGCTGCCCCAGTGGATTAGGAGCCGTAATGCCTTTGCCTTTTCCGTCGCTACTGGCGCCAATACCACGAATGACAGCGTAGATTTTATCCCCATCTCGCTCAGCATCAACAAGGCGCTTAAGCAGAAAGACAGCGGCCCCTTCCCCCATGACAAAACCATTTGCCCCTTGCGCGTAGGGGCGTGAGCCATCCGGGCTAAGGGCACCGATTTTGCTAAATTTCACGAATGACTCGGGCCCCATGTTACGGTCCACCCCGCCCGTTAGAACCGCATCAAATTGACCAAAGCGTAATCCATCCACAGCGGCTTGTAAGGCAGCCAGAGAGGAAGCACATGCTGCATCTGTAACGAAATTCGGGCCCAAGAAATTAAAAAGGTTGGCCACCCGACCAGCAATCACGTTAGCCAATTCGCCTGGCATGGTATCTTCCCAAATCTCAGGGAAACGAGTTTGGACCCCTCTGCTCATGCCCTCAATGAGCGCCTCTTGCGCATCCTTTGAAAGTGCCTGGAAAGCAGGAATTCCTTTCAAAATCTGCAAGTATTCAGGCAAATGAATACGAATAGTGGAGAGGTAGTGGTGTTCTCCTGCCATTGCATTCCCCAAAATAACGGCTACACGCTCGTGGTTCAGGGGGCGCTGAGGATAACCATAATCTTGAAGGGCCTGATAGCAAGCCACAATTGCCCATTGTTGGGCTTCGTCAATTGCACCTTGAATCTTGGGAGGAATCGCCAACCCCATCTTGAACGGTTCAAACTTAAACCCCCGCACCCATGCACCAATTTTGCTGTAAGTCTTATCAGGAGCCTTTGGATCAGGGTCGTAAAAAAGTTCGGCACTCCAACGATCAGGAGGTAACTCAGAGATAGAGTAACGAGCAGCACGCAAATTTTGCCAAAAAGTAGGCACGTCGGGCGCATCAGGTAAAATCGCACCAAGACCTACAATTGCAATTAAATCTTTCATACTAGTCCTCACATAACAAAAAGATTCTGTTGCGCCGGCCTTACCGCAGCGCAACCGACTTAAAAAAAGAGTTTGCTAAAGAGGTTTATGAAGATAGCAGTAAGCCTTACTCAAATTCAACCAGTAAGGCCCCTTTTTCGACCTGGTTGCCAGGCTTCACCGTAACCTGTCGAACTTTGCCACTACGCGGTGAGCGGAGTTGCATTTGCATTTTCATAGACTCCAGGACAACCAGCGTCTGATTTTTCTCTACTTCCGCCCCCTCCTGGACGAAAACCTCGACAACCAGTCCATGCATAGGGGCCAAGAGAGATTTAACGCTCGTATCGGCTTCGCGAGTGCGCTTACGAGTGGCCCGTGTGGAGATGCGAGAGAGAACACGTTGACCACCACGCAGCATCACCTGGCAAGTTTCATCATCCAGTTTGCTCAAAAACAATTCCAACGCATAAGGTCCATGGCGCAGCATGTGCAAGCCATTTGCATTGAGCAAAAACATTTCTGCATCAATTGGCTCCCCATTGACGGTTGACTTGTTGCGTGAGATATTGACATGGTAAGTACGATTTTGAATTTGGACAGTGTAAAGGGACATTTTCATCTCCTTGTTCTACCAATTTCAGTAAGTTCTCGCTGGAATTCTCTCTCAGGCAGTAGAAACCCAAAGAAAGCGATTTCGGTTCGCGTTGACGATCAATGAAGTGCTTTTCTCTATTCGCCTCTCATCTGCTCTTTCCAGGCTATCATTTGCCAGTAATTGAGTGGAGAAGATTGAGCCATGTGATCGGTTTGTTTTTGCTGCCGATCGGCAAAAAGCGCTGCAGCATAAGCCAATTGACGTTCAAGTTCAGGAGGCATGGAGGGAGAAGCGGGGCGAAAAGAATCAAGGTAGGTAGTGGTGACGTCTCCACGCAAGAACGGTGCGCTTTCAATGATTTGCAACAAAAAGTCAATGTCGGTGCTCACCCCCCCAATTTGATACTCGTGCAAAGCCCGCCGTAAGCGTTGAATCGCCATACTCCGGTCATTTCCCCAGGCGATAACCTTGGCCAGCAAAGAATCATATTCGCTACCGATGCTCATTCCCTGATACAAAGCGCTATCAACCCGTATTCCTGGGCCGCCGGGTTCTTTCAAATAGAGCACTTCCCCCGTAGAAGGCATAAACTCGGCTTGTGAATCTTCCGCAAGAATACGGGCCTCAATCGCAGTGCCGCGAAGAATGATTTCGTCCTGTCGCCAGTGGAGAGGTTCGCCCAAAGCAAGAGCAATTTGCTCTACCACGAGATCAAGATTCGTAACCATCTCAGTGACGGGGTGCTCCACCTGAATACGCGGATTGACTTCAATGAAATAAAAACGGTTTTTCTTATCCAGCAAAAATTCGACCGTACCCAGGCTGCGGTAGCGTAGGCTGCTTCCTAGTTTGATCGCAGCGAGATGAATCTGTTGACGAAGATCATTGGAAAGAGCAGGAGCAGGCGCTTCTTCAATCAGTTTCTGACGTCGTCTCTGAATGGAACATTCGCGTTCTCCCAAACAGAGAACATTGCCTTCCCCATCGCCCAAGATTTGTACTTCGATATGTCGTGCTGGCTGAACAAGGGATTCTAGAAAAACCGTATCATCCTTAAACGCCGAACGCGCCTCGCGACGAGCAGCCTCGATCATGGCAGGTAATTCCTCAGCAGAATGTGCCAAACGAATTCCTCTCCCCCCACCTCCCGCTGCAGCCTTAACCAGCACAGGATATTCGATCTTTTTTGCCATCTCTACTGGCAACTGACGAGGAAGAGGTTCATCCGTTCCAGAAATCACAGGCAAACCTACCCGCCGCGCAAAGCGACGTGCCGCCAGTTTATCGCCCATCAACGCCACCGTCTCAGGGCGAGGGCCAATGAATCGAAAACCCTCCGCCTCCACAGTGCGAACAAATTCGGCATTTTCAGACAAAAATCCATACCCGGGATGAATCGCTGTTGCACCACTCTGCCGGGCAGCATCCAAAATCGCAGCAGGGTTCAAATATTGTTGCTTTTCCCCAAGCGGGATTGCTTCATCAGCATAGCGTACATGGAGAGCAGAAGCATCCACATCCGTGTACACTGCCACGGAGGGAAGGCCAATTTCCCTGCAGGCTCGCAAAATACGCACGGCGATTTCGCCACGATTGGCCACAAGTATCTTTTCTCGTTTCATTGTCATTACTATTGTCTAGAGGGGGATGTTGCCATGTTTCCGCGCCGGAACAGGAGCACGCTTCTGGCGTAACACATCCAGCGCGACGATCAATCGCTGACGAGACTCAGCAGGCTCAATAATGTCATCAAGATAGCCATGATTAGCCGCTAAAAGCGGTGTAGCCAGCCTGGAACGATATTCCTCAATCAATTCTCGACGGCGCGTTTCAGCATCAGGACTCGCCTTCAATTCTTTCGAGTAAAGGATATTGACCGCTCCTTCCGGCCCCATCACCGCAATTTCGGCATTTAACCACGAAAGATTGATGTCACCGCCCAAATGTTTGGACCCCATCACAATATATGCGCCGCCGTATGCTTTGCGCAAGATGAGAGTCACCTTTGGCACGGTTGCTTCAGAATAAGCATAAGCCAATTTGGCGCCATGGCGAATAATCCCGCCATGTTCCTGGTCGGTACCTGGCAAAAATCCAGGGGTATCTACCAAAGTAACAATGGGGATATGGAAGGCATCACAGAAGCGAATAAAACGGGCTCCCTTGTCCGAAGCATCAATGTCCAAAACTCCTGCCAAAACAAACGGTTGATTCGCCACAATCCCCACCGGGTGCCCATCCAGCCGTGCAAAGCCAATAACCAGGTTAGGTGCGTATTCCTCCTGCACCTCTAAGAACTCACCGTTATCTACAATGCAGTGAATCACCTCGCGCACATCATAAGGCTTCTGAGGATCAAGAGGAACAAGGTCAGCAAGTTCGGGGGTCTCTCGAGCAGCATCATCTTCCGGAGGACGCCAGGGAGGCGAAGTCAGGTTATTTGACGGCAAGAAAGACAACAACCAACGGACATGATTCAAAAGCGTCTCTTCATCCGGCGCAGTAAAATGCGCCACCCCACTCCGCGTCCGGTGAACGTTGGCCCCCCCCAACTCATCAAAACTAACCTCCTGGTGAGTCACGGCTTTGACCACCTCGGGGCCAGTAATGAACATATGAGCCGTCTTTTCAACCATAAAAATAAAATCAGTGATGGCCGGCGAGTAAACTGCCCCTCCTGCACATGGGCCCAGGATCACCGAAATTTGAGGGATGACACCCGACGCCTGAACGTTTTGATGAAAAATAAGCCCATAGCCAGCCAGCGAATCGACCCCTTCCTGGATACGTGCTCCGCCCGAATCATTGAGACCAATAACCGGGGAGCCCGTCTTTCTGGCAAGTTCCAAAAGATTGGCAATTTTCCGACCGTGTGCTTCTCCTACCGACCCTCCCATGACCGTAAAATCTTGCGCAAATACGTACACCGTACGGCCATCTATTTTGCCATAGCCCGTCACCACCCCATCCGTGTATGGGTGGGATTTTTCCATCCCCATGCCGGTAGAACGATGGGTAACAAACATCCCAATTTCGTGAAAAGTACCAGGATCTAAAAGCACTTCAAGACGTTCACGAGCGGTCTTTTTATTTTTAGCATGTTGAGCTTCAATACGTGCTGCTCCTCCACCAGCAAGGGCTTCAGCACGGAGTTCGGCAAGCGTAGGGTTTTGCAAAGTCATAGCGGTGGCATCTCCATCCCGATTGCAATTTTATTCTTCTTGAGAAGGAAAAACGGTTCCCCAACGATTTTGGAAACCTCGAAGAAAACCAACAATCTTCCAGGCCGCCGGTAAAGCAGACGCTGCCGCTATGACCTTAATTGCATCCCCGATCAAAAAGGGGAAAAAGCCAGCAGACAGAGTTTTGGCGAAGCCGACAAAAATTGCAAGCCATGGCAGCCCAAAAAGGTAAATAACAACTTCTCCTGCCATGAAAGTCACAATCGCAGTCCCAAAACGACGGTCTTTGCCTCGTTCAGCCAGCAACCCAACCACAAAAGCGGCAGCCACAAATCCTACCAAGTACCCACCCGTCGGTCCAAACAGGCGAACCAGACCAGCCGTTCCTCCCGCAAACACCGGCAACCCTACAGCCCCCTCCACAAGATAAAGCAAGAGACTCAATGCGCCATATCGCGCCCCAAGCACTGCTCCAACCAGCAAAACCGCAAATGTTTGCCCAGTCAGTGGAACGGGAGTAAACGGCAACAGAATACTGACTTGCGCCATGAGCGCTACAAGTAAACTGCCTCCTACTACCAGTAAGGCAGCACGCACGCGCTGATTCAGGCGAGGAAAATATAAATCGAGTAGAGTAGGTGCAAGAGCTACGTTTATCATGTCTTCAACCTCCAATTGCCAAAAATTTTCCCTCAATATAACCCTGACCAAGGCTCTGAAGTTACGCCTTTTTTCCCTTGCATCCAAAATTCCTCTTCCTTTCCCAGGAAAATTGACAGCAAAACTAACTGCCCTCAATGCAACATGCCGAGAAGATGGAACGCGCGGTTCCCCCCCTAATCAGACCTCTGCTAGAGTTCAGTCAAGTTGCCCCAGGTTTCCAGATAAATTCGCCCCTCGAGGCCGTTGAGATTTACAGATCGCCCGTTGCTATGACAACAGAGAGCATGGACAAGTAATCACCCCTCTTAAATTTAGGACCAGGACTGCAATGCCAAGTCCCCCACAATCAAATCCAGCGTATAGCGCATGGCCATCAGCAAGCGCGACACCTGAGACAGGAGTAGCGAGTAGATAGTCGGCCTGTAAGTCCCCAATCCTGTCTAAAAAACCAAATGGTTACTTGAGCATGTAAAGAATGCCAATTGTTGCCGGCCCGCAATGGCTGGAGATCACACTGCCGGCTTTGGTGATGCGCACCTCGTCTGGAGCAGCCAGACGAATAATCTCAGACTTGAGAAACTCAGCATCCTCCGGCGAGGTCGTGTGAGTCACAAAGACGCGGTGACGGTCAAGTTGATCCAGGTGAGCCGCAAAATCATCCAACATCATCTGAAGTCCCTTCTGACGCACACCACGCGCCTTTTCCTTGACTCCCAGCGTTCCATCGGAGCGAACTTCAATAATCGGGTGAATCTTAAGCACACTTCCCGCAATCGCCTGCAAAGCATTGCAACGACCACCCTTATACAGATATTCCATGGTATCAATGATGAACGAGGTTCGCACTTTGGGAACTTTAGCCAGGACAGCCTGCTCAATCTCATCAGCAGACTTGCCAGCCCGGCGCAACTCAGCAGCCAGAAGCACCAGCAACCCAATCCCCGTGGACAGGTTCAGGGAGTCAACGACCCGCACACGGCCTGCAGGCAATTCGGCCGCGGCTAACTTCGCATTCTGAATCGTAGCCGAAAGCCGCGACGAAATACCAATAAAAATGCTCTCCCCGGGACGATCAAAGAACTTCAAAAACTCCCCCATCGAAGGGGCCGCCGTTTTGGGGAGCGTCCCAAACTGTTCCACCAGATCAAACAGTTTATCCTGGTCAATTTCCAACCCATCCAGATAAACCTGCCCGCCTATCGTTACAGGCAGGGGAATCACATCAATACCAAACTCCTGGACGATCTCTGCGCCAAGATCAGAAGTGCTGTCCGTTAGAATGTTGATTGACATAAGACTCTCCTCACACACATTACGGGATAAAAATTCTTCCTGTAACTATAACCGATTTGAGTAACACCGAAAAGGTCAATCCATCGCAAATACACATTGCAAAATCCCGCTGGCCTGCCGCTCCAATTTTGAGCGCTGCACGACCCTCTGCCCCAGGCAGCGCTCCAGGAGAAAAGCGTCCATCTGACAGAGTTCGGGATGCTTATCAACAATCGCCAGGAAAGGACAATGACCCAGGATGACCCGCGCCCCGGCCGCGCCTGCTTCCCAGCGCGCCTGGTAATGGTGTGCATTCAAAAAACGAACCGTCTCTGCCAACCGCCTGACGAGCGTCCCATCCCATGTTCCTTCGGAGCCACTCGCCAGCCGCCCGGCCAGCGACCGAAGTCCTGCCTCCCGCTCCTCCTCGGGCAGCCGCCCCAGCCACTCCCCCAGCAACGCCGATGCCAGTTCATCGAGGCTATCGCCCAACACCCGCCGCGACAGCCCGTACACATTTTCTGGTCGCCCCCTCCCCTGCTGGCGTTGGCCCACCACCTCCACCAAATCATTCATCTCCAGCACAACCAGATGATGACGAATATTGGCGCGCGTCATCCCCAGCGCACGACTCAATTCCAGAGCAGAGGCCGTCTGCTGTTTGCGCAAATAATCCAGAATACGTAAACGGGTCGTTGGTTTCATTCCCCTATTATATTGCAAAAATATATTTTCAAAAATCAATTGACGCCCTTCTCTCTCACGACTATAATCCCTTCGCCTTGATCCTATTCGTGTGGAGAACAGTATGGTTCCCGAAGACTTGAACTCTCCCGGCTACGACATCCCCCCCGAAGCACGTGGGCAGGTAGCCATCACCACCCTTGACCGGATTTACAACTGGGGCCGCAGTGCCTCCGTCTGGCCGATGATGTTTGGCCTGGCCTGCTGCGCAATTGAAATGATTTGTACTGCCGCCAGCCGCTTCGACCTGGCGCGCTTCGGCATGGAAATCATGCGTCCCAGCCCCCGCCAAAGCGACCTGATGATCGTCTCTGGCACAGTGACCAAAAAGATGATTCCCATCATCGTTCGCCTCTACAATCAGATGCCAGAGCCAAAATACGTCCTGGCGATGGGCGCCTGCGCCTGCGGTGGCGGTCCCTTCAAAGAAGGCTACAATGTCGTCTCCGGCGTGGACAAATTCATTCCCGTTGACGTGTACGTGCCCGGCTGTCCGCCCACGCCCCAGGCGCTGCTCAACGGGCTGATGAAGATTCAGGAAAAGATTCGCGGCGAAAGCATCAAGACCGCCCGCTGGTATCAAAAAGGCCCCGACGCTGCCGAGATTCCGATCCCCATCCTCGGCCCCGACCTGATTGACCCGCGCAAAATGGAACTGCTGAAATCCGCCGTCAAAGGCCCGGAGGCTTAAGATGGTCGCGTCTTCTCCCGTTTCTACTCAAACCGTTGACCTGGCCGCCCGCTTCCCGGGCATCGCCACCCCCGATACCCGCCCCGGCTACTCGGGTTGGATCATCCCCAAAGAACACCTGCTCGAAGTCGCCCGCACCTTGCGAGACGAATTGGGCTACGACTACCTCTCCCACGTAACCGGCGTGGACTACCTCCCCGAAGGCAAAATGGAGGTCGTTTATCAGGTCTATAAGACCACCGGCGGGCCGGGAATCAACTTCAAAGTTCAGGTCGAACGCCGCGACCCGATCGAAGTCCCCTCCATCGTTTCCATCTACCCCGGCGCCGAGTTCCAGGAACGCGAAGCCTGGGACCTGCTCGGCATCCGGTTTACCGGTCACCCCGACCTGCGCCGCATCCTGATGTGGGAAGGGTTCGAAGGTCACCCCCTGCGCAAAGACTGGAAAGAAGCCTACTACGAGGAAGAAATCAAGCCCTACAAATCCCGCTGGCCCGAAGGCAGGCACGTTTACGCCGAAAGCAAATCGCCCTTCGCTGATAACGTGGCCTACCCCGCCGGCTTCGACCCCGAAAAGTGGGTCCCCACCGACCCGGAACAGGCGCTGTACGGTGCCCTGGCCCGCTACCAGGTCCGCGACGAAACAGGCCTGGAGACCGACCACGTCATCGTCAACATCGGGCCGCAACACCCCTCCACTCATGGCGTTTTCCGCGCAGCGGTTATGCTCGATGGAGAAACCATCGTCAGCCTCAAGCCGGTGATGGGCTACCTGCACCGCAACCACGAAAAAATCGGTGAGCGCAACACTTACCTGATGAACATGCCCTACACCGACCGGCTCGACTACCTCTCCTCCATGAGCAACAACTTCGCCTATGCGCTGACGGTCGAAAAACTAATGAACATCAAGCCGCCGGAACGCGCCGAATACCTGCGCGTGATGATGGCAGAGTTCACCCGTATCGCCAACCACCTGATGGCCATCGGCGCATTGACCAACGACCTGGGTGCCTACTTCACCCCCATGCTCTACGCCCTGGAAGAGCGCGAACTCATTTTGGACGTATTTGAGGCCGTTTCCGGCTCGCGCATGATGTGCAACTACTTCCGCTTTGGCGGCGTGGTGCGCGACCTGCCCGAAGGCACACTCGAAAAAATCAAAGATCTCGCCTTCGAGCGCCTGCCCCGTAAGATTGACGAACTCGACCGCTTCTTGAGCGAAAACGAAATCGTCCGCTCGCGCGGCATCGGGCAGGGCGTTCTGACCGCCGAGGATGCCATCCGCTACTCGGCCACCGGCCCCCTGCTGCGCGCCTCCGGCGTCCCCTACGACATCCGCCGCGCCGAACCATACAGCATTTACGACCAGTTCGAATTCGACGTATGCGTCCGCCAAAACGGCGATATTTACGACCGGCTCATGATCCGCTTTGACGAAATCCGGCAGAGCATCCGCATCATCCAGCAAGCCGTGCGCCGCCTGCCGGAAGGGCCGATCATGGCTGTCAAACCCGCTTACACCGTGCGCGTTCCTCCTGGTGAAGCCTATGCCCGCGTGGAAGGGCCGAAGGGAGAACTCGGCTTCTACATCATCTCCAACGGCAAACCCGCTCCCTGGCGTTACCATGTCCGCGCCCCATCCTTCATCAACCTGACTGCCTTTGGACCGATGTGCACTGGCCAGAAAGTAGCCGATATGGTGGCCATCCTTGGCTCCATTGACATCGTCCTCGGCGAAGTGGACCGCTAAGAGAGAGGAGAAAACTATGACCCAAGAAATGTACGGGAAAGGCATCCTCAAAGGACTGAGCGTTTCTCTCAAGCGATTCGTCGAGACCTATCTGGACGATCTGAAGTGGCTGGGCAAGCGCTACGGCACGCCGGAAGGCATTGCTCATCGTGCCAGCAAAGAAGCGCGCGGCATCTTCACCGTCCAATACCCCGAAGAGAAAATCCCCGTTCCGGAAGAATTCCGCTTTATCCCCTTCCTTGTCTATGACGAAGGGCCCGATGGCGAAAAAATCATGCGCTGCACCTCCTGCGGCATTTGCTCTCGCGTCTGCCCTCCCCAATGCATCTGGATTGTGCGCACCACCGATCCGGCCACCGGACGCCCCATCCCCGACCCGGCTGAATTCTACATTGATGCCGATATTTGCATGAACTGTGGCCTGTGCGCCGAATATTGCCCCTTCGACGCGATCAAGATGGACCACGACTACGAACTGGCCTCGTTTGGGCGCAATCTGTTCAACAAAGAACGTCTGGCCAAACCGGCCTCCTACTATGAACAAATTCGCCCACGCAACGCCGCCCGCGAGAACGCCGCCCGCGCCGCGAAACAAGCCAGCCGCGCCGCCGCCAGAGCGAACGCTGGATAAAACAGGTAATGGAGGGTGAAATTTATCTTGCAAGGAACAAAATTGCAAGGAACAAAATAAATTTCACCCTCCAATCCATTCTCCCCAGCCCGAATCATCCGTCCAGGAACTCCTGGACAAACCAATTATCATTTACCGGTACACCAATCAGAAAGAGAGACTTTCCATGACTTCTCCCAAACAAGAAGACGTCCTGCGCGCCCTCAGCAAAGTTCAGGAGCCAGAATTACACAAAGACCTGGTCACCCTCAACATGATCCGTGACCTGGAAATAAAAGGCGATACCGTTTCCTTCACCATTGTCCTCACCACCCCAGCCTGCCCCTTGAAAGGCAACATCGAAAAAGCCGCACGAGAAGCCGTCCTGACCGTTCCCGGCGTCAAAACCGTCCAGGTCAAGATGGATGCGAACGTTCCCAACGATGGTCGGGCACGCGGCCTGATGCAGTTACCGGTGCGCAACGCCATTGCAGTTGCCTCTGGCAAAGGCGGCGTGGGCAAAAGCACCGTCAGCGCCAACCTGGCCGTTGCCCTGGCCCAGAGCGGCGCGCGCGTCGGCCTGATGGATGCCGACATCTACGGCCCCAACATCCCCACCATGATGGGCGTTCACCAAGTGCCAGGGATGAAAGACAACAAACTCATTCCTGCCACAGCCTACGGCGTCAAACTCATGTCCATGGGCTTCCTGGTCAAGCCGGGGCAGCCACTCATCTGGCGCGGCCCCATGCTCAACTCAGCCATCCGCCAGTTTCTAAGCGACGTAGAATGGGGAGAACTGGACTACCTCATCATTGACCTGCCGCCTGGCACCGGCGATGCGCCGCTCTCCCTGGCGCAGAGCATCCCGCTTTCGGGCGTCGTCATCGTCACCCTGCCCCAATCCGTCTCCCTCGAAGACGCCAGCCGCGGCCTCGAAATGTTCCGCACCCTTGATGTGCCCATCCTGGGCGTCATCGAGAACATGCGTGGCGAATTCTTCGGCGCAGGCGGTGGCGAGGACCTGGCACGCATGGCCGGCGTCCCCTTCCTGGGCGCGGTGCCGATGGAGAGCGCCGTCCGCCTCGGCGGCGATACCGGCCAACCGGTTGTTGCCTCCCGCCCCGATTCAGAAGCCGCCAAAGCCCTGCGCACCATCGCCGAACAGGTAGCCGCCCGCATCAGCGTGGAAGCCCTCAATCAAAAACAAACACCCACCATAAACGTTGTATAATTCCAGCATGCAACCGCTGATTGTCGGAATTCGCTTTGCCGAAGTCGGCAAAATTTACCACTTCAACGCCTCTGCCTTCCCCGACATTAAAGTCGGCGACTTTGCCATTGTCAACACCAGTCGTGGTCAGCAACTAGGCGAAGTGGTTCAAATGGTCAAAGACCCCACTCCGCCCCCCGAAGGCTGGAAACCCGTCGAGCGCATTGCTACCCCCCGCGACCTCGTCCTGCGCCGCGTCTGGGCACAGAAAGAACTGGAAGCGATGATTGCCTGCCGGGAGCGTGCCGCCCAACTCAAGTTAAAAGGCATCAAAATCATTGCAGCAGAATTTTCATTCGACGGCACACGCCTCTTCCTCATGTTCAGCAGTGACAGCGAAGACAAGGCTGATTTAAAATCCCTGCGTCAGGACATGCAAAAACTATATCCACAATCGCAGGTAGAACTGCACCAGATTGGCCCCCGTGACGCGGCCAAACTCATGGGCGGAATGGGTGCTTGTGGACTGGAAACCCGCTGCTGCTCGCGCTTCCTGACCGAGTTCAGCCCCGTCTCCATCAAAATGGCCAAAGAGCAAGGCATCTCGCTTACCCCCGAAGAAATTACCGGCATGTGCGGTCGGCTGCGCTGCTGCCTCGTTTACGAATACGAACAATACGCTGCCGCCCGAAAAGAACTGCCCAAAAAGAACAAACGAGTCGTCACCCCGCTCGGAGAAGGCAAAGTCCTCGACGTCAACCCCCTCCAGATGACCATACGCGTTGAACTCGCTCAAGGAGGCTGGCGCGAATTTCACCGTGACGAAATCCAACCCTGGGACGAACTCGAAGCCCTGCGCCGCAAGGCCGAACAACCTTGTGAGAATTGTCAACAAAAGCCATGACAGAACGCCCTGACTCCTGGGATACCTTGCAAAAAATCCTGGTCATCCTGGCCCATCCGGATGACCCGGAATTTTTTTGCGGCGCGACCCTGGCCCGCTGGGCACGCGCCGGTCATGAAATTCACTACCTCCTGCTCACCTGCGGCGACAAAGGCGGTGATTTGAACGTCACGCCTGCTGACCTGTGCACGTCCAGGCAAATAGAGCAGGAAAACGCCGCCCGCGTCATCGGCGTCCGCTCGGTACAATTCCTGGACCGGGAGGACGGCTACCTCGTCCCCGACCTGGCCCTGCGCCGCGACATCGTCCGCGCCATCCGCAGCGTGCGACCTGACATCCTGGTCACCTGCGACCCAACCAACCTCTTCCCCTCCGGCAGTTACGGCCTCAATCACCCCGACCACCGCGCCGCCGGTCAGGCCGTGCTGGATGCTGTTTTCCCCGCCGCCGGAAACGCACACTTTTTCCCCGAACTCCTGCAAGACGAGGGCCTCCAGCCGCACACCCCGCGCGAGGTCTGGATCTCGCTCACCAGCCAGCCGAACGTCGTCCTGGACGTAACCGACACCTGGGAAATCAAAATTCAGGCGCTCAAAGAACACAAGTCCCAAATTGGCGACCCGGCCGAATTCGAAAAGCGGATGCGCTCACGCCACACCGAAGACAGCCACGACGAAGCCCCGCGTTACGAGGAAAAATTCCGGGTCTTGAAGTTTCGAGTGTAACAGGCACTCTCCAACATTTGAGGTTCCCATGACAGACTGGTTCTCCGAAGCCCAATCCCTTTTCGAATACACGCAATCACTGCGACGCGACTTCCACATGCACCCCGAACTTGGCTTCCAGGAATTCCGCACGGCGGGCATTGTGGCCAGAGAATTGACCGCCCTCGGCCTGGAAGTGACCACCGGCGTCGGCGGCACAGGCGTGACGGCGCTCATCGAGGGCGCAAAGCCCGGACCGGTTGTCCTCCTGCGCGCCGACATGGACGCCCTGCCCATCACCGAAGAAACCGGCGCGCCCTACGCCTCGCAGACCCCCGGCATCATGCACGCTTGCGGCCACGACGCCCACACCGCAATCCTGCTGACCGTTGCCCGCTTGCTTCTTGCCCACCGCAACGAACTGGCCGGGACAGTCAAACTCGTCTTCCAGCCTGCTGAGGAAGGCATGGGCGGCGCAGAAAAAATGATTGCCGATGGCGTCCTGGAAAACCCCAAAGTGGACTACGCCCTGGCCCTGCACGTCTGGAACGAAAAGCCAATCGGCTGGTTCGGCGTCTCGGATGGCCCCTCGATGGCAGGAGCAGAAATCTTCAAAATCAAAGTCATCGGCAAGGGTGGACACGGAGCAGCCCCCCACCTGGCCGTGGACCCCATCCTGGCCGCGGCCCAGGTCGTCAACGCCCTGCAAGGCATCGTGGCCCGCAATGTCAGCCCTCTGGAGACGGCTGTTGTCAGCGTCTGCACCATTCACGGCGGCGAGGCCTTCAACGTCATCCCGCCAGCAGTCGAGATGACCGGCACGATTCGCACGTTTGAGCCAGTCGTACGCAGCAAAGTGCTGGAGCGCTTCGAGCAAACCGTCCGCGCGGTGACCGAGGGCCTCGGCTGCCGCGCCGAGGTGGAGGTCAAACGCCTGACGCCAGCCGTGATCAACGATAACGGCATCGCGCGGCGGGTCCAGGAAACCGCCCGCGCTCTCTTCCCACAAGAGACGCTCGACACCCGCAACTACATCACCATGGGGTCAGAAGACATGGCCTACATCCTGGAAAAAGTACCAGGCTGCTTCATTTTCATCGGGTCGGCCAACCCGGCGAAGGGTCTGGACGCCGCCCATCATCACCCGAAGTTCAACATTGACGAGGCCGCCCTGCCGCGCGGCGCGGCCTTGCTGGCCGCCTCGGCTGCCGCCCTGCTACACACGGCCTCGTGATGCTTTTCGATCAAACACGGGAGTTCTTATGTCAGAAAAAATTGTCAATAATTTCAGTATTACCATTGCCACCGTCAACGGCTCTGGCTCGCAGACAGCCAACGTGACCCTGTTGCGCGCCCTGTTCAAGATGGGCATTCCGGTTTCGGGCAAGAACCTGTTCCCCTCCAACATCCAGGGACTGCCCACCTGGTACACCATCCGCCTGAGCAAGGATGGCTTCATCGCCCGCCGCGACGAAACGGAAATCGTCGTCACACTCAACCCGACCTCGTTCGCGCGGGACCTGGCTGCTGTGCAACCGGGCGGGGCCTTTTTCTACGCCGACGACATCAAACTGCCCCTGGAGCGCAAGGATATTTCGGTGTACCCGATGCCGGTCAAGGCCCTGGCGCGGGCCGCGGATGTCTCACCGAACCTGCGCGATTACATTGCCAACATGGTCTATGTGGGGGTGCTGGCGCACATGCTGGGCATAGACCTCGAGAAAATCAAGCAGGCGCTTACCTTTCACTTCAAGGGCAAGGAAGGCCCGATCAACTCGAACTTTGGCGTCATCCAGGCCGCTGCTGAGTGGGCAAAGCAAAACCTGACCAAGACCGATCCCTTTGTCGTCGAACCGATGGATAAGACCAGTGGCCTGATCATGACAGACGGCAACACCGCCGCTGCCCTGGGCGCCATTTACGGCGGCGTGCAGTTTGCCGCCTGGTACCCTATCACCCCGGCCTCCACGCTGGCCGAGTCGCTCAACGTGTACCTGCCCCTTCTGCGCAAGAAAGACGGCAAGCAGACGTATGCCGTGCTGCAAGCCGAGGACGAACTCTCTGCGATTGGCATGGCCATCGGCGCAGGTTGGGCCGGGTTACGCGCCATGACCTCCACCTCCGGCCCCGGCATCAGCCTGATGGCCGAATACGCTGGCCTGGCTTATTACGCCGAGGTGCCGGTGGTCATCTGGGATGTGCAGCGCATCGGCCCCTCCACCGGCCTGCCTACCCGCACCAGCCAGGGCGACCTGACCGAGACGTACTTCCTCAGTCATGGAGATACGCAATACGTCATTCTGTTGCCTGGCTCTGTCAACGAATGCTTTGAGTTCGGCTGGAAAGCCTTCGACCTGGCCGAGCGGCTGCAAACGCCGGTTTTCGTCCTTTCGGATCTCGACCTGGGGATGAATCAGTGGATGACCGAACCTTTCCGCTATCCCGATACGCCGATGGACCGCGGCAAAGTGCTCTGGGAGGAAGACCTGGAAAAATTGAAGGGCGTCTGGGGACGCTACAAAGACGTGGACGGCGACGGCATCCCCTGGCGCACGGTGCCGGGGAACATGCACCCGGCCTCGGCCTGGTTTGGGCGCGGCACCGGCCACGATGAAAACGCCCGCTATACCGAAGATAACGAAACCTGGGAACGGAACATGGCGCGGTTGAAGAAAAAGTACGATACGGCGCGGACGCTGGTGCCGGCTCCCGTGATCAAAGAGGAAGATGGCGCCGGGGTAGGAATCATCGCCTACGGCTCGACCGAACCAGCGGTGGAAGAGGCGCGGGTCTTGCTGCAGCAGGACGCAGGTCTGAAAACATCGTTCCTGCGCCTGCGCGCCCTGCCCTGCACCCAAGCCGTTGTTGATTTCATCCAGAAGTACGATCGCATTTACGTGGTGGAGGCCAACCGCGACGGGCAGTTGCGGCAAATTCTCTCTGCTGCCCTGCCCGAGCAAGCGCCCAAACTGCGCTCTGCCTGTCACTCCGACGGTCTGCCGCTGACCGCTCGCTGGATTAAAGAGGCCATTCTCGCTCAGGAGGTGAAATAATGGCTACCGCTCTGCCTGTTGCTTCTGGCCCGGTCAATCGCGCCGGCCTGACGAAAAATGATTACAAAGGTCTGCCTTCAACGCTTTGCGCTGGATGCGGCCATAATTCGATTGCCAATCAAATTATTGCAGCCTGCTACGAACTGGACATTGTGCCAGAGACGTTGATGAAATTTTCGGGCATTGGCTGTTCGTCGAAAAGCCCGACGTATTTCCTGAGCCGCTCGTTCGGTTTCAACGGCCTGCATGGCCGCATGGCTTCGCTGGCCACCGGTGCTATCTTTGGCGATACGCGCCTGCGCGCTCTGGGCGTCAGCGGCGACGGGGATACGGCCTCAATCGGCATGGGGGGATTCAAACATCTCGTCCGGCGCAACGTGCCGATGACCTACATCGTCGAGAATAATGGCGTTTACGGCCTGACGAAAGGCCAGTTTTCGGCCACCGCCGAAACAGGGCTGACGCTGAAACATCAGGGCACCAATCCGTACATGCCGGTGGACATCTGCATGGAAGCATTGGCCTCGCGGGCGACCTTTGTGGCGCGTTCGTTTGCCGGAGACCCGAAGCAGGTGAAGGAACTGCTCAAGGCTGCCTTGAGCCACAACGGGATTGCGGTGCTGGACATCATCAGCCCGTGCGTGACGTTTAACAACCAGGAAAACGCGCTGCATTCTTACACCTGGGGCAAGGATCACGAAGCGCCTCTGCATGAGATTTCCTTCGTCCCCGCTCTGGACGAAATCGAACTGCCCGGCGAATTTGCGGAAGGCGAGCTACGTGAGGTCACGCTGCACGATGGTTCGAGCATCATCCTGAAGAAACTCGACCGCGATTACGACCCCACCGATCGTAGTAAAGCCATGCAGATGCTGGAAGATGCCGAACGAGACAATATCCTGGTGACAGGGCTGATTTACATCGACACCAGCCGCCCCACCCTGCTGGATACGTTCAACCTGGTGGACACACCGCTCAACCGCCTGAGCGAAGCCGATCTGCGCCCGGGGCGAGAGACGATCGAGAAGATCAACGCGATGATGTTTTAGCCAGCACCAAACTGGATAGACCAGATCTGATGCCTGACGGGTCGAGAAGATTCGTCAGGCCTTTTGATTCAAGATGTGCTAGACTCGGTGTATGCAAATCACGCCCTCTTTTTCCCTGCCAGACGAGGAACTGCATTTTGAGTTCGTGCGCGCCTCCGGCCCGGGCGGGCAGAACGTCAACAAGGTGGCGACTGCTGTCCAGTTGCGTTTCGACGTGCGCGCTTCTCCATCGCTGACGGAGGAGGTCAAAAGTCGTCTGATGAGGCTGGCAGGCAAGCGCCTGACAGCCGAGGGAGTGCTGGTCATCGAGGCAAAGCGTTACCGGTCGCAGGAACAAAATCGGGCTGAGGCCGAACTGCGGCTGGCAGAATTGATTCGTCGGGCACTGACCGCTCCGAAAAAACGCAGGGTCACCCGTCCCAGCGCGGGGGCCAGGGCAAAGCGACTGGAAAAAAAGCGGCGGCGGGGAGAAGTCAAGCGTCAGCGAGTTAAACCGGGCGTTTCAGAAGAGTAGCATCCTGCTGAATGGCCTGACTGACAAGCCCTCCATCCGGGTCAAGTGATGGGGGGCTGCAAAAGGCAGCAAAGCCTTGATCACATCTGGCTGGGCTTCATCAATGTACCGTGTGTAGCAACGCCATGTTCGGCTGAGGGAAATCGCGCACCGGGAAACCCGACACAATCACCACCTGCTGGCCAGCCTGAACCGTCTCTTTTTCCTTGAGCGCCTTCTCGACATGGGCAATCATCTCTTCCACCGTATCTGCCCAGGGGACATGGTGCGGCACCACCCCCCACACCGCTGACAGACGACGATACGTTTCATCTACTGGCGTGAAGGCCAGGACTGGCACACATGGGCGCGCCTTTGAGAGGAGAATCGCTGTCCGACCCGTCCGGGTGAAAACCGCAATCGCCTCCACGTCCCGGTCATGAGCCAGTTCACGCGCCGCCAGGCAGATGGCAATCGCATCATCGTGTCCGGCCTGGATGATTTGTTCATGCCCCCAGCGGGGAAAATCAGATTCGGCGCGGCGTACAATGCGATCCATCATCATCACCGCTTCGACCGGATACTTGCCGGCGGCCGTCTCCCCAGAAAGCATCACCGCATCGGTACCGTCGTAGACTGCGTTGGCCACATCAGAAGCCTCGGCGCGAGTTGGCAAAGGATTCTGAATCATCGTTTCCAGCATTTGCGTGGCCGTAATGACCAGTTTCCCCTTACGATTGGCTTCCTGAATAATGTGCTTTTGAACACCCGGAACTTCCTCCGGCGGCATTTCCACTCCCAGGTCGCCACGAGCGACCATCACCCCATCAGCGACATCGAGAATTGCATCGAGATTCTCGATGGCTTCGGGGCGTTCGAGTTTCGCAATCACCAGCGGAGCCCGTTCTTCCAGCCGTGTCCGCACAATTTGCTTCACCAGGCTGACATCTTCTGCCTGACGGACAAAAGAAACGGCCACCAGATCAACGTCAATGGAAAGGCCAAATTCCAAATCTTCCGCGTCTTTCTCCGTAAAAGAAGGCAAGTTCAGGCGCACCCCTGGCAGGTTAATCCCCTTGTTAGAAGTCAACGGTCCGCCCGTTTGAACTTCTGCCAGAACCAGATTCTTGAGCACCGAGGAGACCACAAGCGCCAGCCTGCCATCGTCAAGCAAAATGCGATCTCCGGATTTCACCGAGTAGAACAACTGAGGAAAATCTACAGGAATGCTGTTCCCTTGAGGCGGTTCCCCTCCCTCCGGGTAAAGCGAGACCTGTTGACCGGGTTCCAGCATCACCGGGGCAGGTAGCGCCCCGACGCGTATTTTCGGTCCCTGCAAATCCTGGAGAATTGCCAGTGGACGATTGAGACGTGCTGCCACCGTGCGCAGACGCGCCGCCCGTTCTGCATGGGACTGGTGTGCGCCATGCGAAAAGTTCAGCCGGGCGACATTCATCCCGGCATGGATCAGCGCTTCGATCACAGATTCATCATCGCTTGCTGGTCCAATCGTAGCCACAATTTTAACTTTTCTGTCCATGTCTTTATTATATGCAAAAAGCGCCGCGCCGACAGGAACAGGAGTCCATCGGCGCGGCGAGAACAGAGCAAAAAACGACTAAATCCAGTTCAGTTCCTTCGCCTGTTTTTCAAGATCAGCGCGGAAATCGGGATGTGCGATGCCGATCAGCGCCCGGGCGCGCTGGCGAATGGATTTGCCATACAGGTCGGCTACACCATATTCAGTCACCACATAGTGCACATGGTTGCGGCTCGTAACCACACCGGCTCCCTGTTTGAGCATCGGCACAATCTTACTGACCACCGTGCCATCTTTCATGACAGCCGTGCTGGGCATGGCAACAATCGGCACGCCGCCCTTCGAGCGCGAGGCGCCGTAGATGAAGTCCAGTTGGCCGCCCACGCCACTAAAGAACTTCGGCCCAATACTGTCGGCGCAGACCTGACCGGTCAGGTCCACCTCAATCGCCGAGTTGATGGCCACCATGCGGTCATTCTGCTGAATGACAAACGGATCGTTGACGTATTCGGTGCGATGGAATTCGAGCAGAGGGTTATTGTCCACCCAAGAATACAGGCGCTGTGACCCCAGGATGAAGCCCACGACAATTTTGCCTTGATGGATGGTCTTGCGGGCATTGGTGATGACGCCAGACTCCACCAGACCAATCACACCGTCTGAGATCATTTCAGAATGGATGCCCAAATCCTTCTTGGTATGCAGGAAGTTCAAGACAGCATCAGGAATCGCGCCAATGCCCATCTGCATCGTCGCCCCGTCCGGAATCAGATCAGCAATGTGTTCCGCAATCCGGCGCGCAGTTTCATCCCCTTCTTCCCCCATCGGCATTTCCACAATCGGGTAGTTGACGCGAACAATGTGGGTCAGCCGGCTGACGTGAATGAAAGAGTCTCCTAAAGTGCGCGGCATTTGATCATTGACCTCGGCAATGATCACTTTCGCCGACTCAGCCGGAGACTTCGTCAGGCCAACTTCCACGCCAAAAGAACAGAAACCGTGTTCATCAGGCGGCGAGACATGAATTATCGCTACATCTACCGGCAAAATGCCGTTCTTGAAGAGCAAGGGAAACTCAGAAAGCAAAACAGGTGTAAAGTCTGCGCGTCCTTCCCAAACAGCCTTGCGAACATTGGCACTGATGAAGAGGGTATTCACCCGAATATGCTCTTCCATGCCGGGCTTCACATAATCGGCTGGCCCAATTGAGAGCGCCTGACAAATTTCCACATCCTTCAAGTTGGGGGCATAGTCCACAAGAGCCGCTAACAATTTTTGCGGCACCGACACATTGCCGGTCATAAACACACGATCACCAGATTTAATCGCTTTCACCGCCTCTTCGGCTGTCGTTTGGCGCGATTCGTAAATTTTCATCCAGTCCATAATGCACTCCTGAAGTTAGGCCAGAGAGAGATGGCGCACTTCGCCCTTGTAAGTATTCACGGCTTTCTCAATCGCCGGATTCTTTTTGATCGCCTCTTCCACGCCCAGGTTGGCAATTTCCAGGATATACGGCATGACGGGATTGACAAACGCGTGCGTGGCCGTACGTGCCACCACCCCAGGCATATTGGGCACACAGTAGTGAATGATTCCCTCTTCAATGAAGGTAGGAGCATCATGCGTAGTCGGGCGGGAGGTCTCTACACAACCACCTTCATCAATGCTGGTATCAATAATCAACGACTGCGGACGCATACTGCGCACCATTTCCCGCGTAACCAATACAGGAGCGCGCTCTCCGGGCCTGAGCACAGCGCCGATCAACACATCGGCATACTTGCACACGCGGCTGATATTGCGTTCTGTAGAGATCATGGTCACCACCCCGGGCATTTGCATGTTAATGCGCTGCAGAACATTCACATCCCGGTCCAGGATCGTGACATGCGCCCCCAGGCCCAGGAACGCTCGGGCGGCGTAGGTGCCCAGCGTCCCACCTCCCAGGATAACCACCTCCGCCGGGGGAACACCGGGGATACCTCCCAGCAAAACACCACGACCGCCAAAATGGCTCTGCAAGAAGCGAGCCGCAATTTCTGCAGTCATCACGCCGCCGATCTGGCTCAAAGGCCGCAAAACCGGCAAGGAACCATCGCTTTCCTGAATCTGCTCATACGCAATGGCTGTGACTTTGTTTGCGAGCAATTGCTCCACTTTGCTGCGGCGGGCCGAAGCCAGGTGCAGCAAACCAGCAATCGTTGCCCCTTCGGGAATTTTCTCGATTTCATCGTCGGTGGGGCGAGCGACCTTGAGAATTAAATCGGCGCGGCCATAGGCTTCGTTGCTGGAATAGACGATATTTGCGCCTGCTTGCTCGTATTCCGCATCGGAAAATTTTGCTCCCGCTCCCGCGTTATGCTCGACATAGACACGGTGTCCTGCCTTAACCAGCATTTCTACGCCGGCCGGCGAGAGCGCCACGCGATATTCACAGGGGCGACATTCTTTCGGAATGCCAATATTCATAATAATCCTCCAGTTTCGTTAAGAAGTAAATGCTGTCAGCAACTGGATTTGCGGCAGACAACATTTTGATTATACACCAGGATTGTTCAAAACTTCACGAATAGAAGGTAACGCCCAATCAATCGTAGCCTTGTCAATCACCAGGGGTGGAGCAAAACGAATGACGTGTTCGTGCGTTTCCTTCGCCAGGATACCGCGTTTCTGCAATGCTTCGCAGAATCGGCGCGCTCCGCCTGCTTCCGGTTTGAGTTCGAAGCCAATCAGCAAGCCCCGGCCGCGCACTTCCCGAATGTATGGGCTGGAGATTTCGGTCAGTTGCTCCAGAAAATATCCACCCAGTTCGGCTGCGCGCTCGACGAGGTTTTCTTCCACCAGAACGCGCAGGGCCGCGCGTGCCACCGCCGCAGCGAGCGGATTGCCGCCAAACGTCGAACCATGTTCCCCAGGCTGGAACAAGCCAAGGACTGAGCGGTCGGCCAGCACAGCCGAGACGGGATAAAATCCGCCCGATAGTGCCTTGCCGACAATTGTCACATCGGGGCGCACCCCCTCATGCTGAGCCGCGAACAGTTTCCCGGTCCGTCCGAGGCCGGTTTGAATTTCATCCGCAATCAACAAGACGTTGTTCTGCTTGCAGATTTCTGCCACCCGTTTCAGATACCCGGCCGGTGGGATGATCACGCCACCTTCTCCCTGAATCGGCTCAAGCAAGACCGCCGCCGTATTGGGGGTAATCGCCGCGGCAATGGCCTCAGCGTCTCCATAGGGAACGGTGACAAATCCGGGCGTAAAGGGGCCAAAATCATCCCGGTACAACGGCTCAGTGGAAAAGGAAATCACCGTAATGGTGCGTCCATGGAAATTGCCTGTCGCGGTAATGATTTCCGCCTGGTGACGCGGCACCCCTTTGACCCGATAGGCCCACTTACGGGCAATTTTGAGCGCCGTCTCAACCGCTTCCGCGCCGGAGTTCATCGGCAGCGACATCTCATAGCCGGTCAACTCAGACAACTCTTTATACAGCAAGGGTAACTGGTCATTGCGAAATGCACGGCTCGTGAGCGTGACTTTGCCGGCCTGCTCGATCAGCGCTGCCAGAATTTTTGGATGAACATGCCCCTGATTGACCGCTGAGTAAGCCGAAAGGCAGTCCAAATATCTGCGGCCTTCCACATCGTAGACCCACACCCCTTCGGCATGGCTGATCACCACATCCAGGGGATGGTAATTGTGCGCCCCATAGCGCTCTTCGATTTCAATAAATTCCTGCGTGTTCATGGTTTGACCTTTTTTAAAGAGTGTTTAGCCCCGAGCGCCACGCAGTCGAGAGGCTACGAATTTGACACAATTCCATCTCAGGCAACGCCAAACAAGCGAGCGAGAATGGCTTTTTGTGCATGCAAACGATTGTGCGCCTGCGGGAAGATGACCGAATGCGGCCCATCAGCCACTTCGTCGGTCAACTCATGATTGCGATGCGCAGGCAAACAATGCATCACAATCACATCGGGATCGGCCTCGCTCACCAGTCTGGCATTCACCTGGTACGGCGGGAAGACCGCCTCCCGCTTTGCGGCTTCCTCCTCCTGCCCCATGCTGGTCCACGTATCCGTGTAGATGACCTGAGCGCCCTTCACGGCTTCGTGCGGGTCGCGCAGGAAACGCAGCACCGACCCGGTCTCGGCTGCCACCTGGCGAGCCTGTTCCACTGCCACCGCCGGCATATCGTACCCCTCCGGATTGGCAATCGTGAAATTCCACCCCAGTTTGGTACAAATCTGCATGAGAGAAACAGCCACATTATTGCCATCGCCGACAAAGGTCACATTCAAGCCTTTGCCTTTACCGAATTTTTCCTGGATGGTCAGCGCGTCAGCCATTGCCTGGCAGGGATGGCTGAAATCGCTCAAGCCGTTAATCACCGGCACCGACGACCAGCGAGCCAGTTCCAGGACGTGCGCATGTTCAAACACACGGGCCATGATTGCATGCACATAACCAGAAAGCACCCGTGCAACATCGGCGATGGACTCGCGCTTCCCCAGCCCGATTTCATTCGGAGAGAGATAGAGCGCATCGCCTCCCATGTGGCGCATGGCCATATCAAACGAGACGCGCGTGCGCAGACTGGGTTTCTGAAAGATCATCCCCAGCACCTTTCCCTTAAAAAGCGGGGGATTTCCTCCAGCAAAGTACTCTTTCTTCAGACGAACCGCAAGGTCAAGCAAGTCCTGCAGTTCTTCAGAGGAATGATCAGAAATATCAAGAAAATGTTTCATGCTAAGCTCCCATCATGATTTAAAGTTTGCCCTAAGTATCAGGCGAGTTACCACACTCGTCAAGTGCAAACTGTTCGGCGTTTTCTGGAAAAAAATCATAAGGCCGTTGAATTCGAGTTTAGACAAAATTGTGGGCGGTCTTGCCCTTGAGCAAAACCGCCCTTTGGTAGAAACTTGGAGTTGTGAACACGCCAACTTCTACCAAAGAGAACATTAACATTCTTATCGAATTTCGTCAAGCGGTTTATGAGCACGTCTTTCGGAAACGCCGCGATGCCCTGTTTGATACGCTGGATGCTTTGCTGTCCAGCGGGACATTTGCTTCTTTCGCCTACTTGAGCCAGAGTGAGCGTTTT
>DAOTZT010000174.1:0-9652 GCA_034434255.1 Anaerolineales bacterium
AACAGGGGTGTCACTGCGAACGAGCGCTTTTTGCGAGTGAAGCAGTCTCCCAAAGCATGGTTTTTCCTGTTCAACACGAGATTGCTTCGGGCAAAAAACGCCCTCGCAATGACAGCCTGAATAGTTACCTCTGTTGTTTGATTTTTTTGCGCCGGGCATCTGCAACCATCCAATCCATCAACAGATAGACAGCACTTCCCAGCAAATTGTTCAAGTGGTAGAAAAACCAGATATCGAAGCCAGGCAGAATGATGTAGCGATTACGCTCCACCCCGCGCAAAATAGACGACGCGACCGCATCCGCTGTGAGCACTCTAGCATTGCCCGAAATGACCTTCGTTTCAGGCGGTTTGAAGGGCATTTCATAAGCCAGTTGAGGCGTATCAGTATCCGGCGGGAAAACAATCGAAACGCGGATGCCATGCGGTTTCATCTCTGCCCGCAAAACGTCGGAAAAACCGCGGACTGCGTACTTCGAGGCACCATACGCCGAGTAACCGAACACCCCAAGAAAACCCGCTCCCGAGGAAATGTTGACCAGATGCCCACTCCCCCGTTCCAGCATGCCAGGCAAGACCGCCTTGACGACGTACACCGTGCCGAGGTAGTTGACTTCTATCATCTGGCGAAAAACTTCCAGCGGTAAGTCCTGGACGTAGCCAGGGCGGGTAATACCAGCCGAGTTGATCACCAGGTCGGGAGTCCCGTCGCGGCGGGTGATTTCGTCCACGAGCCGGGCGACCTGGGCCGGATCGGCCACGTCAGCCGGGAACAGGTTACAGGTCCGGCCCGTGGCTTGCTGGATCTGGAGACTGGCCGCCGTTAAAGCGTCTTCCCTCCGCCCGCTGATCCAGACCCGCGCCCCGCGCGCCACCAGTTGCTTTGCCAGGGCCAGGCCAATCCCGCTCGATCCGCCGGTAATCAGCGCAAGTTTACCATCGAAGAACGATTTTGCTGCCATTCCTTCCTCACAACCGATAGAGTTGACCGTATTTGGCTTTCAGGTAGGCAATGTACGGTTCGATCGTAATCTCTCCTCCCGTCACGCGCCGCACCAGTTCGGGGGCCGTGAATTTGCGCCCATGCCGGTAAATGTTCTCGATAAGCCAGTTGTGTAAGGTGCTGAATTTTCCCTGCGCCATTTCCTGGGGAATCTCTGGATGTTCCTTGAGAGCCTGAGCATAGAACTGAGCGCTGAGGACATTGCCCAGGGTGTACCCCTGGAACGCGCCGCCAATCATGCCACCGTACCAGTGAACATCCTGGAGACACCCATCTTTGTCATCGGGCGGGAGGATGCCAAGGTCGGCCTGAAAACGCTCACGCCAGGCTTCTGGCAGGTCTTTGACCGCTAAGGTGCCTTCGAGCATGGCCAGTTCGAACTCAAAGCGCAACATGACATGCAAGTTATAGGTAACTTCGTCGGCATCGGTGCGAATCAGGGAGCGCTCCACCTTGTTGACGGCGCGGTAAAACATCTCCAGGGAAACGCCCTTGAGTTGTTCGGGGAAGACTTTCTGCAGTTTGGGGAAGAAAAATTCCCAGAATTCGCGGCTGCGCCCGACAACATTTTCCCACAACCGTGACTGGCTTTCGTGGACGCCTGCCGAGGTGCCGCCTGCCAGGGGCGTGGCTTCGTACTTCATGTCCACCCCCTGTTCATACATGGCGTGCCCGGCCTCATGAATGTTGCTGAAGAGGCATTCGCCCAGGTAATCTTCGCGGACGCGGGTGGTAATGCGCACATCGCCGATGGAGAAGGAGGTGGTGAAGGGGTGATGGGTCTTGTCAATGCGGCCGCGCTCGAAATCGTACCCCAGTTGGCGAACCACTTCTTCGCAGAAGGCCATTTGTTCGGCCTCAGGAAAATGCCGGCGGAGGCAGGAGTCGTCTGCCGGCTCCTGGGCAGTGATGGCCTGGACGATGGGCACCTGTGCGGCGCGCAAATCGGCAAAGAGACGGCGCACAGTAGCGGCTTTCATGCCGTAATCGGCGAAGTCAATCAAGGGGTCGGCAATGTGTTCGTAACCGGGGAAGAAGTTCGCCAGTTCGCGGCTCAGGTCGAGCGTTTTTTCGAGATAGGGTTGGACTTTTTTGAAGTCATTCGCCTGACGGGCCTCAGCCCAGACCATATAGGCTTCAGAAGCATGGAGGTTGAAGCGCTCCATGAAGTCCGGCGGGACGCGGGTGGCGCGTTCGTAATCGCGGCGGGTGACTCGAATCAGGCTGGCATCGTCATCTTCGTAGGGCAAACTTTCTTCATAGGGACGCAGGTCATCCAGCAGTTTGCCAATGGCGGGGTCGATGAATTTTTCTTGCGCCAGGCGTGAGAGGGTGGCCATTTGCCGTCCACGGGCTGCAGCACCCCCACGAGGCATGTAGGTCAACTGATCCCAGCCCAGCACACTGGCTGCGCCGTTTAAGTCAGCAATTTCGCTCAAACGGGCTTTGAGTTCTGCAAGTTTGTTCTCATTCTCCATAAGAGTTTCTCCAAAAAGTGGATTTTACCGTATTTTGACAAAGGCGACCGCCTGACTGACATCATCATTCATGACCAGCGTCAGGCGATGGCCGGGACGGTAATCTTCGACATCCAGCAGGCGCAGGCAACCCTGCAAAGTTTGCGCCGCGGGCAGGTAGTCGGTGAGGTGATTGGGACTGGCGTAGAAAAACTGCTGGTTGAAAACGGTATTGCCTTCTCCGAGAGTCACCGCCAGGGGGTAAATTTTGGCTTCCATCAAATCCTGGAAGAAGTGCGTGCCAAAGGAGGGCTCGAGGTCAGGCGCCAGGCCTTCGCCGGTCAATTCGACCAGGGCGCGGGTATGGTAGATGTCACCGTAAGCAATCGGCACGCCGAGGTCCGGCGTGGACGTACCCCAGCGCCCCGGCCCCACGCAAATGAACCCCTCTGCTGCGAGCAGATGATTGAGCCTGCCGATGGCCTGGATGAGTTCCCGCCTCCCAGTCGGGTCGAGTTGAAAGTAGCCTTCGGGTGGGATAAAGATCACCCAACGGATGTTGTCCACTCTGCCGCGCGGCACCATGCGGGATGTGGAAAAGAGAATATCTTTGCTGGCAAGGTCGGTCGGAATGGTGACATCCTGTTCCTCCTCAAAGCAACTTTGCGGACGGCACTGAAGAAGCGTAATTTGCACCTCAGGCTTGATTTCGTCGGGGTTTACGATGTGGAAGGTAAATTCCGTATCCACTGGCGACTGATAGTGCTGTTCGAGAATCTGCAAAATGGTCTTCATGTGGCTGGCAAAAGACGTGCGACGCAGAAGACCGTCGAAGGTGATGACCAGGTTCTCGGCTTCTACAGCATTGGAACGAAGCGTTGTAAGATAGCCCCCTTCATCCACCTGGGCAATGTAGCGGGCGGCAGGGTGGCGGGCGGTCAGGACCTGCGAGATGGGGAGGGTTTTGAAAACGTTTTCCTCCAGGTCAATCAGGTCCACGCATTGTTGTGAGTGCAAGCGAATCTCTTGGGGAGACTTGGCCGGCTGGAGATAAGGATGGCTAAGCGCCACCAGGCGAGGATAGTCATTTCCTACGGCTTCCACGGCGCGGGTGCCCAGCCCCCAAACAAGGCGCAGGAAACCGTCTTCGCGTCGAATTTGCGGGGACCAGCGGTACAGGTTATGGCTGAATCCCACCCCAGCGCCATGGGGGAGAAAATAGCGACCGAATTGCTCGCCTTCCACACACTGGAGCAAAACAGCCACGCGCTCATCGTAGTCCACCAGTCCTTTGTGGTGACGATACAGCAAGGCATTGGGGTTGAAACAGGAGGCATACACGCGGGCAATTGCCTCCGTTAGGGCCTGGAGGTTTTCGCTGAGCGAGCCCTGGTTGGGACAAAAGTAACTGTCATATTTGCCAGCAAAGGAAGTGCCAAAATTATCTTCCAGCAGGCTGGAGGAACGGACAATCAAGGGACGTTTGCCAATCCGTTCGAGCAATGCCTGCAAGCGGGCGCGGATGTCGGCAGGGAATTCGCCGCGCACAAAATCTTCAACAATCAGCGGGTATTCGCGGCGAATCTCTTCTTCGCTTTTGTACTTCTGATCCGACCAATGCACCAAACCATTGGTGGCCATGAAGGTATAAAACAGGTCGGAGGCAAGAAAATAGGACTCTGGAATGCGGATGCACTGGCGAATTTCTGACGGCGCGACATCCTGGAGAATGCGGTAAGCCAGCATCATACCAGCAGACTTGCCCCCAATTTTGCCGTAGCCGATTTTGCGATTGCGGATGTGCTTCAGGTCGTCAAAAGTGAACCAGCGGCGGGCGATTTTGAGATAGGCCAACTGGTCACTGATCATGGTGCGGATGAGCACCACCTTGATTTCCTGCAAGCGCGCTTCATACTTGCGTCGCTCCTCTTCTGGCATGGCCAGGATTTGCTCAGCCTGCTCAAAGAGCATCTCCTGGGGGGCTAATTCGGGGTTAAAGGTGATCAGGTCAGGGGTCCCGCCGCGCTCGGCAAGGATTTCCTGAATGATTCGCTCTAAGTCGGAGTAAAGCAGGTTATAAGCAAAGTAGAAATCAGTTTGGGCGTCGCGCACCCGTTCCAGGCGCTTTTCCCAATCTTCGTAAGACTCTTCTACGTATGGATTATGCAATCCTTCCCGAATCTGCGATT
Source organism: Anaerolineales bacterium (assembly GCA_034434255.1). GTDB lineage: Bacteria > Chloroflexota > Anaerolineae > Anaerolineales > Villigracilaceae > UBA877. Next base: position 4,649 of record DAOTZT010000174.1, read on the forward strand.
GAATGGCCTTCTCGCGCACATCCTGCTCAAATGCCTCGGGCGTGATAATGCCGCGCGCAAAGAGTTCCTGGCGCATACGCTCACGAATTCGATTACGTAACATCGGATACTGACGAATGGTCAGATAAATTTTCAGGGTGTTGTCGGAGTAACCGGTTGGTAGAGAAGACATAGGCTCGATGTTTGGAAGACAACGATCTCTTGCTTAAATCGCTCGATTTTAATGGCAACGAGGGGCACAGCACCCTGTGCCCCTCTGAAAATTCTGATGTCTTTTACCCCAAGTGCATGGGCATAATGACATGCAAGAAATTGTCATCTCCGACCGGACGGATCACACCAGGAGCGTTCGGGGCCGTTGTCTCAAGAGCCACATTAGGCGTTTTGATGACTTCCAGCACCTCGCGCAAGAAGCGGACATTGAAGGCAATCAACAACCCTGTCCCCTCGACCGTCGCGGCGATGACAGTTTCATTCGAACCGGTTTCTTCTGCCTGCGCCGAGATTTCAACCGCACCCGGCTCCGAATCGGCAGAGGGTTTAATATCCAGGCGGGCGACGTTTGAGCCTTCACGAGCAAAAATTTCTGCCTGCTTGCAGGCTTTGAGGAGTGCCGAGGTCGAAAGAATCGTGCGAGATTTATATGAGCGCGGGATGATTTGCTGATAATCGGGAAAAGTGCCGTCAATCAACTGCGCAACGACTTCCACATCTTTCATGCGGAAGACGACCTGGCCGCGTCCTTTGGGAAGCACCATCGAAATCATCTCATTCCCGTCCACAGCCACGCGCGCCAGTTCACTCAGCGCCCGCGCCGGGATAATGACCGAAACGGGTGTTGCTACGGCCTGGCTCAACGTCCCTTTGCGCACCGACAGCCGGAACCCGTCTGCCGCCGCCATGGTGATGGTATCCCCTTCTACCCTGACCAGCACCCCCATCAACACGGGCCGGGCTTCATCTTGCGAAGCGGCAAACACCACCTGCGAGACCATATCTTTGAAATCAGCCACGTTCAGCAAAATCGCACCATCCATGTCGGGAACAGGCAGCGGGGGGAACTCCTGGGCATCAATGCACTTGATGTCCGTGTTCGAAGAACCAGCCCGCACATTCAAGACCTGAGTCTGTTGGTTGAGCGTCAGATTGACTTGTTCCGCAGGCAAGGTGTTGATCAAATCTGCGAAGGTGCGCGCCGGCACAGTGGTCGAACCTTCCTCCTCAATCCTGGCCCCAATCCAGCAGGTAATTCCCAGTTCGAGGTTGGTGGCTGAGAGGCGCAAACGGCCTTCGTCAGTCGCGAGAAGAACGTTCGAAAGCACCGGCAGGGTGCTGCGCGGCGAAACGGCTCGAGAAACTACAGCCAGGCCCCGGGCAAGGTTTTCTTGCAGTACGGTCACTTTCATAATCAGTCCTCTCCTTTTTGCAAGGATGATGCATCACGGCGCTATGAGTATATCCTGAAGACAAGAAAGTGAAAAGACACAACCAAACTTCAGCGCATAAATGCCGCAATCAGCGTTCCAATCAACGAGACCACAAAGGGCAAGCCAAACAACGCCGCCAGTACATACAGAACAATCTGCCACGCTGGCAGGCCGGAGGAACGGATCTCCTGCTCCTCCGCCAGTTGGCGGAGGAGACGCGCCGCCTGAGAGTAAGCCGGCTGAGGGGTTTGCCCGATGATGTGCCAGCCCGCCACGCTGCGCGGGACAATCAGCCTGCTCCCGTTGAACTGGCCGAGCCACGTCCGCAGCGTTTCCGACGGATTGAGGGCCACGTCCGAAGGCAGGACAACCGCCCGCGCAGAAAGCGAGGCGTCCACAGGTTGATCCAGCGGGTGGAGTGTCACCGGCAACGCGGGCGCAATCTTGCCAATCGCCTCCTGGAGGAAAGCCCCAAAGCCATCGCCGGGGTCGAAAATCAGCACCGGGAAGGCAGCATGTTTGTCGTTCAAGCCACGCGCCGCCAGTTTCCCGTCGCGGCGCAGGGCCAGGCCATGATACAAACCCAAACCGATAAAGAGAACCAGGACGGTAACCAGCAAAAGCAGATTGCGCAGGAACTCAGTTTCTGGCACGCCCAACAAGACCCGCAGGAAGAGCGCCAATGCCGCAATGGCAGTGATCATTCCTCCGACCACGCTTGCAAAAATCGCCAGATAGAGATAGACCTTCCGCACGATGGAACGTCGCGCATGGTCACCGCTGTCGCCTTCAGACATGGCTTCGGTTTGCATTTGCTGCCAGGTGACCAGCCAGAGGGGCAGGCCCACCAGCAAGGTAGTCAGACCATTCGCCAGACGAATGGCTGCCACCATCTTGTCCAAAAAGCGCCAGGAAAGCAAAGAGTCAACCAGCAAATTGGCCAGCAAGGTGAGACCGGTGAAGGTCGCAACCAGCCCGATGCCAGACAAAATGTAAAAATACAGGCGCCGCATTCCGGCCCGACGCGAGGCCTCGGGGATCTCGCGCAAGGTACGCGTCAGCCAACTGCCGTAATAAGCCCATACGAGCGCCGCCGGGACAAACACACCCATCGGACTCCCCAGAGCGCTGAAAAAATGGGGCAATTCGGCTTTGACTCCAAACAGCAGGCGCAAGAGGTTGTTGAGAATCCCCCCACCCGCGATGAGAGCGGTCACTGCCCCCACCAGCGAAAGCAGATAAAGCAGTCCCAAACGCAAATAGGATTCTCTCTCGGCCGGCTCTACCAGCGATTTCTGAACCACCCCCCAGGCATAGGCCCAAATCACCATGCCCAGGAGAGTAGCCACCAGGCCATTCACCCCCCAATAGCGATAGGTGCCAAGAGAAATCCACTGCGGGTCGAAGACCATCAAGAAACGAATCAACAGCCCTACGCCGGTGACGAGCAACCCGAGACCATACAGCACCCACAGATAGCGGTAAAGCCGCCGCAAGTCCGCAAACGCGTGGACAGGCTGAATGACCTTCCAATCAGCAAGCAAAACCGAGTAAAAATAAGCCGCCACGAGCAAATTCATGAAGATGGCGATGAGATTGTCGCTCCAGACCTGCCCTCCGCCCACAAGGGCGCGGCTGGCAGCCAGGCGGAAGCCGGTCAGCGTCAGGCGATTGGTCAGCGCCAGGAGATTCTGCACCACCGGAATCAGGGTGGAGAGAAGCACGGCATAGAGGAAAAATCCCCGCACCCCGGCTGCGCGTTCTTCCATTTCACGCGCTGACATCTGCTGAGCGAACCACCAGTGAACACCAAAGAACGGAACTCCCACCAGAATCAGGGCAAGTGCATTGGCCAAAGAAGCACCGTCTGCACAAATGACCTGCTCGGGGCAAATCAAGGAACGCCCCAGCCCGATCAAGCCCCACAAGATAATTTCCAGGCTGACGAAGGCAACCGCATAAAAGTACAGGCGACGGACAGTACGCATAGCAAATCCTAATTTATGGTGAAACGGGTTCTACAGGGGACTGGTACCAGTTCCAACCCCAGTAAGGCGAGGGCATGTAGATCAACTTCCAGCGGCCGCCCTCTTTTACCAGCCGGGCAGTATCAGGGGAACTCCAGCCCGTATCAAAGGGGCCTGTGCCAGTGTAGTGCACAACAACCGACACCCATGCCTGATCCTGTTCTATCCTGCTGGATTGAATTTCAAGAGCGGCGTCTTCGGCGACGTAGTAGAAATTTTGCATAAAAGAGTCGTAAGAAGGCTTGTTTTCTTCGGCCAGGTAACCATAGGCACGCTCAAACTCTCCCTTTTCAATTGCCAACACGTAGTTATAGACCACCCCCTCCGGCGTATCTTCTGGGCCGTAGTCACGGCTCTCCTGGCGAATAAAGAACATCGCCAGAGAGACAATCACCAGCACACCGATAAAAATCAGGATTCCAATCAGGAAACGATCTTGTTTCATACACTCCTCCTGCGGCGGGCACGTACGATCTCGGAACGCTTTTGTTTTCCTCCTGGCCGCGCCAGAATGGTCAGAAAGGGTCCCAGAATTGGCACAACAAGCGCAAATGTCCCCCATACGACGAACTGGCTCCACGTAAGCGGTCGGCGACGCAGATACAAAATTGCCAGCAAGTACATGGCAAAGCCAAACGCCACCAGCAGAGTACGCAAGGTCTCAGCAGTCATCTTGGATTGATTGTATCGTCTTTTGAGAGGATGGGCAAGCAGTATTTGGGAGCACTCTATTATTGCAGGAATATTCTGCTTGTTTTGTCTCCAGGAATATGCGCGTGGGGTGTATACGCCTAGAGCCCGTTTCATCAAAACCGGGAGAACAGGTGCTCTGGCATGCACAAAGCCCAGAAATGGGCCTTGTGGGGAATGCTCTGCCACCAAGGATGTCACCGATCAAAGGCAAACAACAAGCATATTCCTCCCCTGTACAGCATAGGACAGGCTTTTAAGCCAGAGAGACAACAAAAAGGCTTATTTGTTTATCCCGCTTGTTTCAGGTTACTTACGCCTCGTACTCGGCTTGCTCCTCCTCGATCACCGAGAGCGGCTCTTCTTCTGGTTTACGGTCTAACATCTGCATCAGTAAGGCAACTACTTTGGTGTAATATCTGTTTTCGCCCTTCTCTTCGTACTTATCAGTTTTAAGACGTCCTTCCAGGTACACAAGACTGCCTTTGTGCAGGTATTGCTGGCAAATTTCCCCCAGGCGTCCCCATGCTTCAATATTGACCCACTCTGTGTACTCTTTGAGTTCGCCGTCCGCGCTCTTCCAGCGGTTGCTCACAGCAAGACTGAAGTGAGTCACCTTTTTGCCGGTGGGAGTAAAGCGGGTTTCCGGGTCCTTCCCCAGGCGGCCAATCAATTGAACACGATTGAGTGCAGGCATTGTAGATCTCCTTTTTTGAAAAATTTGTTATCATGTAACTATTCAGCCATCCACTCGAAACAGGGGTGTCACTGCGAACGAGCGCTTTTTGCGAGTGAAGCAGTCTCCCAAAGCATGGTTTTTCCTGTTCAAGACGAGATTGCTTCGGGCAGAGAACGCCCTC
>DAOTZT010000175.1:0-2269 GCA_034434255.1 Anaerolineales bacterium
AGGTCGGTGGTACGACGGCTGATAGTCGCATCTTGCCAGATTACGGCAATAATTTTTTAAACTTCATTATTCCGCAACCATAATGCTAATTTTGCACAAGAACACGCAGGAGGCACAGAGATGAGTGAAACCACCTTCCTTGCAGCCCAACGGGCGCCGAGGCTCATCAACCGAATGAAAGAACTGGAAACCATCCGTCAGGCTGTCTATCAGCCCGAGGCCAATTGCCAGATTGTGCTTGTTCGCGGCAAGGGCGGCATGGGCAAGTCGCGCCTGGTCGAAGAAGTCCTCTGGCGCGGCGGCAACCCCTTGCTTCGACAAGCCGAACAGCGCGGCCCTGTTCCTGATTCTCACCCCGAATGGGACTGGACTCAGCACGGCAAGGCCATCTTTGCCGACCTGATTGACATGAGCGTTCCGACCCTGCACAGCCGCACTGCTTTCCTGCGTGCCGTCCGCGATGCACTCGTGTGGCGAGGCCAGGCCGATTTCACCCGCTACGATACCGCTTTCGAGACCTTCCGCCGTCATCAGGCCTACATGGGCGATTACGCTTACCTGCAACAACTAGAGCAACAGGCCGAACGAAAATTCCTGGAAGACTACCGCCAAAATGCTCGAGAGACACGCATCGTGCTGACCCTGGACACGGTCGAGAAACTCCAGCCTATCGGAGGAACTGAGCTATTACTGGAAGAGGGCTCGCTTCGCCCTGAGGACATCAAGTTTTACACCTATCAGTGGCTGCTTCATAAAATTCGAGATGGTGGTCTGCCAAACACCACCCTGCTGGTAGTTGGGCGCGCCGAGGAAGGAAAAAAATTCTTCAGCGCTATCGAGAAAGCCGCTGCTGAGAATTCTTCCTGCAAAGTAACGTCTTTACCCGAAATCGGTTCGTTCTCGCTGCAGGACACCCAGGCCTATTTTTCCACGCTGGTCGCTTCGTGGCGAGAGCAAGCCAGGTCTGCTCCCCAATTCGAACCCCTCGCCCTTGCTCTGGCAAGCCTGGCCAATGACCCTGAGCGCATCGAGACGCTCTGGATTTATACCGGCGGGCAGCCGGTGCGCCTGGCCCTCTATACCGACTTGATGCTCGAAGACTGGCAGCCTCCCGAGCGGCTGCAAGAATCTCCCCCTGAAGCCAGAAAATTGCTCGCCGATGAAAATGAGTTGGAAAACGCCCGCCAGGAAATCGAGGCTGGCCTCATCCGTCTGCTCTTTGGAAGGCCCAATTTGCGCGCCGAGATTCTCAAGACGCTGGTACGGGCGCCGCGCGGCTTGAACGCCGAGCAGTTGCACTACGTCCTGAGCGCCCGGCCGGAGGAAACGCCGCAAGAATGGCAGCAACGTGCCCAGGAAAATGCCGAGTTACAAAAATGGCGTCAGGACATCGCTGCTGAACTCGAGGCCCTGAAGCGCCTGGCCATCGTCAAAATTCGCCCGGATGGACGGCTGGGACTACAGGACGAGGTCTATCGCATCTACACGAACGCCCTGAAGCACAGAGCAGAGGACCGCGAAGCCGAAACCCAGGCCAGAAAGCTGCTCTACCGCAAACTGGAAGCCTGGGCACAGCATCAATTAGAGGTACGCCTAAAAGAATTAAATGACCTACAGGCCCACGATGAACGCCAACTCCGCTTTGAGCGCCCCTCCCTGGCCTTGGAGGTGAAATTTCCTCCCCTTCCCCGTCGGGAACAGGAGGAGCGCGACCGCCTGCGCGCCGAACTGCAACAATGGGAATTCGAGGCGCTGCACTATGCCTTACTGAGCGATTTCCGACACAACTTCAATCACGCCTCCTTCGAAATAGCCGATCGAGAACGAATTGCCAACAATGAAGATACGATTGCCATCCTGCAAGCCGAACGCTGGCAACTGCTGTGGGACCCGGCCTATGCCCTGCACGAATTCGGCGGCTTGCAAGCCTGGGCCTCCCTGCAGCGTCGTAGGGAAGCACCATTCGTGGCCTTGCGGCGTGTCGCCTTGCAAGATGATGTTTCCGGCTGGATCAAACTGTTCGGCTTACGCCGCGGCTACGACCACGCCCTCGAATTCGCCGGACAGGTCGAAGGGGCCATTCGAAAATGGGTCGCAGAGAGGAAAGATGACAGCCGCTTCCTGTCGGCCTCCTGGCAGCACACCCTCGCCCGCCACGAACGCGCCTTGTGGCGCAACTACGCACGCATCCTGAAAGGGCAGGAGACTATCGCTGCCCTCCAGGAAATGGAAAAAGCGGTAGGCGAGTTGGAGATGCTGCTGCAACGAT
>DAOTZT010000176.1:0-2706 GCA_034434255.1 Anaerolineales bacterium
ACTGTTGTGTTTGTCATTGCGAGGAGCGTTCTTTGCGACGAAGCAATCCCCAGGCGGTCAAGCTGGCCTGAGAAACGGGAGATTGCTTCGCCAGAAAACGGCTCGCAATGACATGGCTGAATAGTTACCAATTTTTACTGAAGGAAAGTTCCTTATGTACCTCCTCACCCGTCAAAATATTGACCCCAACAGATTTCGCTATTACCTGGACTGGCGCGAACAAGAAAAAGGCAAAACTCTGTACCAGCAAAAACAGGCCAGAGTCACCGAGTTTACGGGCGAAAGCGCTGTTTGTGAAGTCAAAGAAAAGAACGAGACCTTTACTGTCCGGGTCCAGGCCGCTCGCTTTCAGATTCAATTTTCCTGTACCTGCCAGGCGGGTAACCCCGACCCGCGCCTTTGCCGCCACACACTGGCCGCAACCTATGCTTTGCGGGATTATTTGAGAAACGTAGCCGAAAAGGACTGGCACTATCGGCTGGAGTTGACCCTGAGCAGCACCCCAGAGCCGTCCGCCAGAAAAGCGTCCCAATCCCCAGAGACTCCTCTGCCAGTTCTGGTATTGATTGGCCTGGAAACTGCCAGACAGAGCAACAGCCCCTTCTTCCAGGCAAATCTGCGTCCCTATTTACTCAGCGCGCAGGCATGGGCGCCAGTGGGTGATCTGGGCGACCATCCGCTCCCGCAAGAAATCTTCGACCTGCTGACCGGCAGCAGGGACTGGCATTCCCTGGTTCAACCCTATCGGAGCAGCGACTCGATCCATCCCATCAACCTGAGCCTGGAGGGGCGGGAACTGCTCAATCTGGCGGTAGGAAGCTCCTATGGCTATCCTTCCTTCTTTTCGAGCAGTTATTTGCCCTCCATTTCTTTCCAGAGGCTGCCACTGCTTGCGCACTTGAAGATTCCCATTTTCCTCAAGAAAGACAAACTCTTTTCCTCCCTGTTGCGCGTTGCTTCTGAGCCAGCCCCCTTGAAGGCGATCTTGATGGAAGAGGAAAGACATCTGGAATTACAGGCAGGCCTGGAACTGGAGGGGCAGCTCTACAGTCTCAGTGGGCGCAATCTGCAAATTTTCTCCGAAACAAACCCCATGTGGGCACTGGCCGGGGAAACGCTGGTCCAGATCGAAAATCCCGAGTCGCTGTCCGTGCTTTCCCTCTTTCCGCTCAAAGTCCCGCGCAGCGAGGTAGAAACCTTCCGCCAGCGCTACTTCACCCGCCTGAACAAATATCTCCCCATCGGGGGCAAAACGGTGAAGTGGGAAGTCGTTCAGCAAAAGCCCATCCCTCGCCTGTATCTCTCCAAAAAAGGGGAGGAGCCGCTCGAAGCCGAAATGCGCTTCGCTTATGGGGAGTACGAACTCGTCTCGCAGGGTTCCAGGGTCCCGGAGGAGGAAATCATCCAACCCCCTGGTGAGTGGGGCGGAATCAAGGTGCTGCGCGATGCGGAGGAGGAGCTGCGCTACTACAACCTGCTGACCGATCCCCGTTACGGCCTCAAGCGTGCCGGCGCCGACCGCCCCGGCGTCTTTCAGATTCGCGCCCGCGTTCATCCCTACGATTTCCTGATCCGGTGTGTTCCAGCCCTTGTTGAAGCCGGCTTCGAGATTTTCGGCGAGAAAGACATTGCCAGAATCAACCGCAACAAGCCGGTGCTCAGCCTGAATATCTCCAGCGGCATAGACTGGTTCGACGTGCGGGCGGTTGTACACTACGGCGACCAGCAGGTCAACCTGAACGAGATTCGCCGCGCCCTCAAACGCGGTGAGCGCTACATCAAACTGGCCGATGGCTCCATCGGGCAAATCCCCGAAGAGTGGCTGGAGCGCTACCGGCACCTCTTCAACATGGCGCAAGAGACCGAGGACGGGCTGCGCGTCAGCGACCTGCAACTCTCCCTGCTCGATGAACTGCTGGCTGAGGCTGAAACCAAAGACATCGCCCCGGAGTTCCATGCCCGGCGCGAGCGGCTCAAATCCTTTGAGCGCATCGTCGAACAGCCCCTGCCGCAGGGCTTCCGCGGCGAACTGCGCCCCTATCAAAAGAGCGGCTACGACTGGCTGCATTTCCTGCACGAATACGGTTTCGGCGGCATCCTGGCTGACGATATGGGGCTGGGCAAGACCGTTCAGGCCCTTGCCTTCCTGCTTTCGCTCAAAGAACGCGGCGAACTGCCCCGCCCGGCCCTGCTTGTCGTCCCCAAGAGCCTGCTGGTGAACTGGCAGCGCGAAGCCGAACGCTTCACCCCCGACCTGCGCCTGCTGCAGTTCACAGGGCAGGGTCGCAAAAAAGAGCCGGCGCACTTCGAGGGATACGACCTGGTCATCACCACCTACGGCATCGTCCTGCGGGACATCGAATTCCTGCGCGACTATCGTTTTTCTTACGTCATCCTCGATGAATCGCAAGCCGTCAAGAATCCGCTTGCCCAGAGTAGCAAAGCCGTGCGCCTCTTGCAGGCTGACCATCGGTTGTGCCTCACCGGCACGCCGGTGGAGAACAACGTCTATGAGCTATGGTCGCAATTTGCTTTCCTCAACCCCGGACTGCTTGGCAATCTGGATACCTTCAAGAGCGAATTCGGTTCGGCCATCGAACGGCGCGAGGAGGCCTCGCAAACCACCCTGCAGACCCTGCGGCGGCTGGTTTACCCCTTCATCCTGCGCCGCACCAAAGAGCAAGTCGCCCCCGAACTGCCGCCGCG
>DAOTZT010000177.1:0-9143 GCA_034434255.1 Anaerolineales bacterium
TCATCATCGGCAACGGCCCCAGCCTGAGACAAACCGATTTGAGCAAACTCAAAGGCGAATTCACCTTCGGGCTGAACCGCATCTACCTGATGTTCCCCGAATTAGGCTTCCACACCACCTACTACGTGGCGGTCAACGATCTGGTCATCGAACAATGCCGCGACGACATCCTCACCCTGCCCATGCCCAAATTCCTCTCCTGGCGCACCCATCACATCTTTCCTCCTGGCCCGCCGCCAGCGACTTTCCTCTACACCACCTACGACAACCCCGCCTTCGCCCGCGACGTGCGCGGCCGCGTTTGGGAAAGCGCCACCGTCACCTACGTCGCCCTCCAGTTGGCTTACCACATGGGCTTCGAGCAGGTCATCCTGATCGGCGTGGACCATAACTTCGTCAGCAAAGGCGAAGCCAACAAAACCATCGTCTCCGAGGGCGATGACCCCAACCACTTTTCCCCCGCTTACTTCGGCAAAGGCTTTCGCTGGCAATTGCCCGATCTGGAGACCTCCGAAATCGGCTACCGCCTGGCGCGTCAGGCCTACGAAGCCGCCGGGCGCCAGGTGCTGGATGCCACCATCGGCGGCAAATTGACCATCTTCCCCAAAGTGGACTACTCCTCCCTCTTCCCCTCTTCCTGAAATCACCAATCCTCAATCTAAAATCATCAATCTAAAATCCTCAATCTAAAATCCTCAATCTAAAATCATCAATCTAAAATCATCAATCTAAAATCTATTATGACCGACCTGCCCCTCGTCACCATCGTTACCCCTTCCTACAACCAAGGCCGCTTTCTCGAAGCGACCATCCGCTCGGTGCTGGAACAGGACTATCCCAACATCGAGTACATCATCGTGGACGGCGCCTCGACCGACAACAGTGTGGAAATCATCCAGCGCTATGCCGACCGCCTGGCCTGGTGGGTCTCGGAAAAGGACTCGGGTCAGTCGGAGGCCATCAACAAGGGCCTGCAGCGGGCGCGCGGGGAATTCGTCGCCTGGCTCAACTCCGACGACGTGTACCAGCCGGGAGCCGTCGCGGCCGCGGTAGCCGCCTTCCGGTCCCACGCCGAGGCGGGTCTGGTCTATGGCGACGCCCTCTCGATCGACGCCGACGGCAAGCCGTTCAACATCATGCGCGCCCGCCAATACTCCCTGGTGGACCTGCTCTCTTTCAACATCATCTGCCAGCCGGCGGCTTTCATGCGCCGCTCGGTGCTGGAGCAGGTCAACTATCTCGATCCCACCTATCACCTCCTGCTCGACAATCTCCTGTGGATGAAGATGGCGCGCCTGGCCCCCATCGTGTACGTGCCGCAGATTTGGGCAGCGGCGCGCTACCACGAGGCCGCCAAGAACCGCACCCGCGGCCCGGCCTACGGTCAGGAAGCGAAGCGGCTGATCGAATCCCTGTCGGCGCAGCCGGAATTTGCCGAACTCATCGCCACCAACCGCCGCCGCATCTGGGCGGGCGTTCACCGCTTCGACGCTTTCTACCTGACCGACGCCGGTCAGCCGCGCCAGGCCCTGCGCGCCTACGCCGCCTCCTTTCGCCTGCACCCTCCCACCGCCCTGCGTGACTGGAAGCACATCCTGCTGGCCGTCCTCTCCCTGCTCGGACTGACAAAACTGCGCGACGGGTACGACCGCTTCCGCGCCCGCCGCCTGGGCCTGGACCGATAAGATGCGCCGCCGTTTCTCCTGGCTTCTGACCATCCTCTTCTACCTTCTCGGCTTCGTCCTGCTGGCATTGGCCATCCTGCCGTTTGCCCCGCTCAAGCATCTCGCCGATGGCCTGATGCCCGATGGCGAGTTCGAGACTCTCACCCCTGCCAATCACATCATCTTCCAGGCATTGTTGGTGGCCGGTAGCGCAGCGTTCTTCGTCCTGGCCGCCCTCACCTTTTTGGGCCGCTGGCTGCAGGTACGCGCCTTCTTCCGCCAACTGGGGAAGGATGCGATCGCCTCCCTGCGCGGCCTGCGTCTCTCCAAAGGCGAACTCCCCTCCCTGGCGCTCCTGCTCGTCCTGACCGTCATTGCCGTTCTCTACCGGCTCGAATATATCTACTCCTCCCTCCATCACGACGAAGCCTACACCTACATGGCCTTTGCCCATTCCCTCGGCACGGCCATCCGTGACTACCACCTGCCCAACAACCACGTCTTTCATTCCGTCCTGGTTTACCTCTCCACCCAGGCCTTCGGCAACGCCCCTTGGGCCGTGCGTCTGCCAGCCTTCGCCGCGGGCGTGTTGATTGTCCCCGCCATCTATGCCCTCGGCAGGCGGCACTACGACCGCTGGGTGGGGCTGGGCGCGGCGCTCCTGACGGCGGTTTCGCCTGCGCTCATCAACTACTCCGACAACGCCCGCGGCTACACCCTCGAAACGCTCTTCGGCCTGCTGCTTCTCCTGCTGGCTCATTCCGTCCGCGCCAGCAAGAACCGCTTCCACTGGCTGCTCATCACCCTCGTGTCGGCGTTGGGCATGTACACCCTGCCGGTTTTCCTCTTCCCCTTCGGCATTGCCTATCTGTGGATGTTGTGGGAAAACGTCCGCGCCGCCGCCCCCGGTTACGCCTCCCGCCGCGACTTCCTGACCTGGTGGCTGGCTTCTGGCCTCAGCGCGGCGGCCCTGACACTGATCCTGTACCTGCCCATTTTGCTCTACAGCGGACCGGCGCAACTGTTTGCCAACGAGTTCGTTTCTGCCGTCCCCTGGCCCGATTACCCCGAAACGCTGGCGCATCGCCTGGCCGAAACGTGGGCCGAGTGGACCTTCCGCGTTCCCTGGCCGGTCGTTGCCCTGCTCGCGGCGGGGCTGACCCTGAGCCTGCTCCTGCACAAAAAGATTTCTTCCACCCGCGTCCCGCTCCAGGCCGCGGCCGCGACCTGGATTCTGCTCCTGCTGGTGGTACAGCGGCCCAACGCCTGGTCGAAGGTGTGGGTCTTCCTCCTGCCGCTGGCGCTCCTGTGGGCCGCCGCCGGTCTGCTGGGCTGGGCCGGGAAACACACATGGAAATCTCTCCCCATCTCCAGCGTCCTTGTTTTGCTGGCCATCTTGCCCTTTGCCTGGCGGGCTGCCCATCTCGCCCCGGAACTCCCTGACCTGTGGGCGATGCGCGGCGACGAAGAGAACGCCGTCCTGTTCGTGCAGGAACACCTGCAAGGGGCCGACTTCCTGGTCGTCGCTCCGCCGGATGACGCCCCGGTGTGGTATTATGCCGAATTGCACGGCCTGCGCGAGCGGGTCTATGGCGGCGCATCGGCGTTCGACCGGCTGTTCGTTCTGGTGAACCCGGCCGAGGGTCAGACACCCGCAACGGTCCTCGCCGAGCGCGGCCCGGCGCTGTCAGAGCCGCCGTCTTGCGAAAAACTGGAAGAGATTGGCAAGATACATATCTTTGTCTGTAGAGTGAATCCATGAAACGATTGACCGATTTCCTTCTCCGTCCGCGTCCCTGGTTGTGGGCGCTCGCCGTGGGGTTGACCCTGCTGGCAGGGTTTGCCCTGCGCCTCTACGACCTGACCGACCTGCCGCTGGATTTTGCCCCCACCCGGCAGTTGTTCTCGGCGCTCAAAGCGCGGGCGATGTATTACCAGTCCTTGCCCAATGTGGACGAAGAGCGCCGCGCGCTAGCGATCCAACTGGGCGGGGTAGGCAACCTCGAGCCGCCCATCATGGAGACGATCGTCTCGCAAACGTGGCGGCTGACCGGTGAGCACCTGTGGGTGGCGCGGATTTATTCTTCGCTCTTCTGGGTGTTGGGCGGGCTGGCACTTTTCCTGCTCATCCGTGAACTGACGTCCAATTGGCCGGCGCTGGTGGGGCTGTTGCTGTATCTGTTTGCGCCGTTTGGGGTGGTGGCCAGCCGCTCCTTCCAACCCGACCCGTTGATGACGGCGCTGTTCGTCTTTGCTCTGTGGGCACTCGTCCGCTGGCAGAACACCCGCTCCTGGAAGTGGGCCATTCTGCTGGGGTTGTTTGGCGGGGCGGCGCTGCTGGTGAAGAACGTGATCGTCTTTATGCTCGGCGGCGCGGTGACCGGCGTGGTCTTGGGGTCGCTGGGCCTGAAGCGCGCCGTGCGGGATGGGCAAGTCTGGGCGGTGGCAGGCTTGTTCCTGCTGCCGACCCTCGTCTATGCGCTGAACGGGTCACTTTCCGGCTCGCTGGAAGGATACTTCACCCTGCGATTTTTCCCCAATTTGTGGATGGACCCGGCTTTCTACTTCCGCTGGGAATATGTCATCAGTTACGTGACCGGTTTCGGCGTCAGCATGCTGGCGGCGATGGGCATCTTCATCAGCGGCCCAAAGCGGGAGCGTCCGCTCCTGCTCGGCCTGTGGATCGGATACCTGCTCTACGGCCTGGTTTTTGCCTACGCGTTTTACACGCACTATTACTACCAGTTGCCGCTGATTCCGCTGGTGGCAATTTCCCTGTCCGTCAGCCTGCAACTGTTCTTTGAGCGTTTCTTCGAGCGCAGTCCGGGGCTGTTGCCGCGTCTCGTGCTGATTGGGTTGGTAGTAGCGGGCACAGCCTGGCAGGCCTGGGTGGCACGCGATCGCCTGTTAGGAGAATACCGTCACGAGGCCGCCTTTTGGGCCGAAATCGGCGACCGGCTGGGGCATCACGCCTCGGTGGCCTGCCTGACGCACGATTACGGCTATCGGCTGGCCTACTGGGGCTGGCAAGCCTGTACGCCCTGGTACACCAGCGCCGATATCGAGGTGCGCTATCAGGCCGGCCTGGAGATTGATTATCTGAAGAAATTCCAGGAAGACACTGCTGGAAAACAGTATTTCCTGGTCACCCTGCTGGGCGAGTTCGACAACCAGCCGGTGATCAAGAACCTTTTGTATGAAAATTATCCCGTGTACGTTCAGACCGATGAGTACATCATCTTCGACCTGGAACATCCGTTGAAGCAGCCTTGATTGGAGAAATGAAGATGCGCCGGATCGGGCCAAATGTATGGATTGTGATTTTTATCGGTGTGCTATTCCTCGCCGGGCTGGGGATCCGCCTGTATGACATCACCGACCTGCCCAACGATTTTTACATGGTGCGCCAGTATCGCGGCCTGATCATGGCCCGCGCCCTGTACTACCGCCTGCTTCCTCAGGCGCCGGCATGGCAGCATCAGGTCACCGAAGCGCAGTGGGAGCAAGCCGGCCTGATCGAACCGCCGATTTTGGAAGGCCTGGTGGCATTCACCTACCGCCTCATCGGCGAGCATATATGGGTAGGGCGGGTGTATTCGGCCTTGTTCTGGCTGGCAGGCGGCCTGGCGCTCTGGCTGCTTTCCAGGGAAGTCCAGATGCGTTATGGCGGAATCCTGGCCGTGCTTTATTTCCTGTTCCTCCCATTCGGCATCACCGCCAGCCGCGCCTTTTTACCGGACCCGCTCATGGTCGCGTTGATGTTATGGGCGCTGTGGGCGCTCTACCGTTGGGGGCAACAACACACCTGGAAAACGGCCTTGTGGGCAGGCATTCTGCTGGGCGCGGCGATTCTGGTCAAATCAGTGGCAGTTTTTATGCTGTTTGGCGCAGCCGTTGGGGTTGTCTTGAGCCGCGGCCCGCTCAAACAGGCCCTTGCCGACAGGCAGGTTTGGGGCATCGTCGGCCTCACGGCGCTTCCCACCATTTTGTACTACCTGTATGGCATTTTCATCGTCGGCACGCTGGGAGGACAGTTCTCCTTGCGGTTCTTCCCAGCCCTGCTGAAAGATCCGTCCTTTTACGTCCGCTGGTTCCTGCTGGCGATTAACCTTTCAGGTTCGTCGGCGTTCTTCGCTTCCCTGCTCGGCGTCTGGTTCACCGAGGACAAATCTTTGCGCGGCACGCTTTTGGGCGGCTTGGCAGGCTATTTCTTCTATGGAATTGCCTTTGCCTACCATTTCCTTACCCACGATTACTATCACCTGCCCTTACTGGGGATCGTTGCCATTGGCTTGATGCCAATTGGGGAAGTGGTGCTACAAAAAATAACGAGTTTCCGCCCCTGGAGACAACTGGTCGTTGCTCTGGTGCTCTTACTCGGCGTGGCCATGCGCGTCTGGCTCTCTCGCAATGACATGGCAGCCGTAGATTACCGCTCTGAAATTCCCTATTGGCGCGATTTAGGGGCGCGTATCGGGTACGACACGCCCTTTATCGAACTGTCGGGTGATTACGGCAGTCGCCTCTCCTATTTTGGGTGGGTCGTTCCTCGCAATTGGCCCTCGCTGGCCGACATTAAAATCCGCCAACTGGCCGGTCAATCTCCTTTGCCTTTTGATGAACTCTTTCGTGAGTACACCCAAGGGATGCACCTGTTTGTCATCACTTCCCTGCCAGAACTCGAAAACCAGCCTGAATTAAAATCCTATCTGGATAGCCACTATCCTCTCATTGAACAGACAGACGATTATCTCATCTATGACTTGAGGCAATAACGTGAACACCAAACTTCCGCTCGTTTCGATCATCACTCCTTCCTACAACCAGGCGCGTTTCCTGGAAGCCTGCGTTCAGTCAGTCCTTGCCCAGGATTACCCGAACATTGAATACATCATCGTGGATGGCGGTTCGACAGACGGCTCGGTGGAAATTATCAAAAAATATGCCGACCGTCTGGCCTGGTGGGTCTCCGAAAAGGACAAAGGTCACGCCGACGCGCTCAACAAAGGCTTTGCCCGCGCCAGAGGAGAAATTCTGGCCTGGCTCAATTCCGACGACACCTACTACCCCGGCGCCGTCTCCGATGCGGTAGCAACTTTGCAAGCCAACCCCGACGTGGGCATGGTCTATGGCGATGCCGACATCACCGACGCAGAGGGCCGGATCATCGGTCGGTTCGCCTCTCGCCAAACCAATTATCAGAAACTGCTGCGCGGCTCGGTCCACATTCCACAAGCGACGACCTTCTTCCGCGCCGATCTCTATCGCCAGGTTGGTCCGCTGAGCCTGGAGTTTTTCTTTGCGTTCGATTATGACTTGTGGGTGAAACTGGCCAAAATCTCGCGCCTGCTCTACGTGCCGCGACGCTGGGCCACCTTCCGTCTGCACGAGGCCGGGAAATCGGTCAAGGACGACTCGGTCTGTTACCCCGACATGCTCAAAATTTACGCCCGCGAACGCGGCGGCGGACTTTCCTGGCTCTGGCTGCGGTATCAGGCGCGCCGTTTGTTCTACGCCAGGCTGCCGTTGCGCCTGCGCCTGTTTCTGCGGCGAGCACTCTAGCAAAGTGCAATCCACATTCTCTCATCAGCCTCTTGCAAAAGCACTGTTTGCCACAGATTACACAGATTACACAGATTACACAGATTACACAGATTACACAGATTACACAGATTATACAGATTTCCCCTGATTTTTCATCACTGCTGACATTGGATATTCTTCCTGGCGCGTTCAATCGTCAAGGATACTCCCTTGCCCTGGCAAAAGCACAAAGACTGCTGACGCAAGAGCAAGTATGCCAGAGCATCGGCACAATTTTCGTGCAGATTGCCCCCTCAGCATCCCAAATTGTGCGAAAAAAACGTCTGGCTGGCCCAAAGGCAAGCGCAGAACACGCAAAGAGCAGCACAAATGAGAGATTGTTTCCCGTTATTAGGACACTTCGCAATTTCCAGTGGGGGTAAGGCGTAGCAGCCAAACAAGAACACATTCCATTCCGTTGCCATCTTGCTGCAAAAAACAAAAGCAGTTACCACTTTTTTGTGGTAACTGTCAGTGTTTTCTAGGCATTAACAGAAGATTAAGCGGCTACAGTCGCCAGCCGCCGAATAACCATGACAACTTTCCCTTTGATCTCTAATGGAACCTCTTTCGGAATGTAAATGGGGCCCATGGTCGGATTGGCAGGCTGCAGGCGATAGCGATCCTTTTCCTTGTAGAAATACTTGAGGGTCGTTTCGTCCCGATCCGGAAGCCAGATCGCCACCATCTCACCATTGCGTGCCTCGACTACCTTTTTCAAGATAACAATATCGCCATCGTTGATCATCGCATCGATCATCGAATCGCCCTGGACTTGCAGCGCGAACAGTTCACGCGTCTTTTCTTTTTCGGGCAAGAGGCTGCGGGCTACATCCACGCCGTTAATTTCATCGCCAATGTAAGTCGCCTGCGGATCTGGAACGGGAATGGGAAGACCCGCAGCAATCGGCCCCAGGATGGGAATACGCACCACGTCCCGGCTCGCAAAGCGCGTTGGGCGGACCGCACGCGAGAATTTCGGGTCACGCTCGATCAGATTCATCTCAGTCAATTGCTTGAGATAATACGTGACCACAGAAGTAGAGGAAATGCCGGCTGCCTCACCAATTTCACGAATGGAAGGCGGAAAGCCGGCCTCATAGCGTTCGATAATAAAATCCATGATTTTCTGGTGTCTTTCGGTCATCCCTTTGCGCGTGCGTACCATCATGGGAGCCATCCTTTCTGAGCATCCTCGCTCATTTGTGCTATAATCATACACGAACATGCGTTCTATGTCAAGATGAATAGAATAGAATCTCATCAGAGATCAGCACATTGCCTTGACAATCCATCCCACCCATGATAATCTTACCCCAGTGCACGCGCCGGGTCTGCCGGAAAGTTGGCGGGCTAACCGGCGCAAAAATTTTTAATTTGCAGGAGAAAGAAAAATGTCAGAACAACGTTATATTGGTACCGTCAAGTGGTTCAATGCCACCAAAGGCTACGGCTTCATTGGCCGTGAAGATGGCGAAGATGTCTTCGTCCACTTCTCAGCAATCCAAATGGACGGTTACAAAAAACTGGTTGAAAACCAAAAAGTCGAATTTTCTATCGAGCAGGGTCCCAAGGGACTGCAGGCAGCAAACGTTACGATTTTGTAATCCCCCCTCTCAACTAAACAATAATCAGGCTCCCTGAGCAGGGAGCCTGACTTGGATTTTAGAACCTAATCACACCATCAGTTCGCACAAGCAGAACAATTTATGCCTATTAGTTTTGCCCAAATAGACACAGACAAACTCGGATTTTTAATCCCCCCACGTAACTATTCAGCCATCCACTCGAAACAGGGGTGTCACTGCGAACGAGCGCTTTTTGCGAGTGAAGCAGTCTCCCAAAGCATGGTTTTTCCTGTTCAAGACGAGATTGCTTCGGGCAGAGAACGCCCTC
>DAOTZT010000178.1:0-3062 GCA_034434255.1 Anaerolineales bacterium
GGGCGTTCTCTGCCCGAAGCAATCTCGTCTTGAACAGGAAAAACCATGCTTTGGGAGACTGCTTCACTCGCAAAAAGCGCTCGTTCGCAGTGACACCCCTGTTTCGAGTGGATGGCTGAATAGTTACGAAATGTTTTGAAAATGTCACTGCAAGCCGATCTTTGGCAACCGCGAAGCGTACCCGCAGGGTAAGCAGTCTCCTGCTTAATGGATAAAACTGGTCTTCAGGAGATTGCTTCAGCGGCAAAAACCGCCGCTTCGCAATGACATCGCAATTTTATCAAGCATTCTTGAGAAAGCCATTTGGCCCCACGCCCATCCTGGCAGGCAACCGAAACCGACAATCTCAAAAGATCGTGTCAATCAAGGGGCCTGATTGGCCTGGCAAAGAACGGGTCTGCATCAGGGGGCGCACTGATAAAGAATAAACAGACGATTCTGGCCTATCCTTCAGGGACAGGATAGCCACAACGGACGGCATCAAAGGGAACAATCCCCTGTTTATTCGTGAAATTCCTCAACCTGATAAGTGAGCACTTCGAGATGTTTGCGCCGCCAGGTATCGGGAGCCGCGCCCATCTTGTAGCACAGGTTAGAAAGGAACTCGGCCTTATCGGGGATCTTTTCCCAGACCTGAGGCAGGAAGGTAGCCCGCCGCCAGCCATCACGCAGGATCACGCCATCCAAACCGGGGCGCAATTGGTTCAAAAGGTCTTCGGCATCACGGTAATCCAGCATGACCGGCAGGGTGAGACGAGAAATCTCGATTTTGATGTCGTCCAGTTCGTCGGGGCGGACAGGGGGAAACCGGTAGTCTTCGAGGGCGGCTGCAGCCGCATGTTCCCGCACATCGGCAGCAAGCGGCTGATAGGGTTCCAGCGCGCCGATACAGCCGCGCAAGGCGCCGTTTTTGGTCAAGGTCACAAAACTCGCTCCCTCCGCAAGCAGGTTCGGGGTCGGAGAAGCGGGATCAAGCGGCGGGGGCGGTTGGCCGTTCACAGCCGCCTCGATCGCCCGCCGGGCCAACTTCAGCAAGATTTGTTTCTCTTCGTCAGTCAGCGGTCCAGTCACTTTTGCCTCCGTCTTGAAGATACGGCCAAAAGAACAGACTATCCGTAGCACTGCACCATCATCATACAATCGAGAAAGGAGAAAAGTCAATAGACTCTTTCCTTGAGATGCGTGGAGGTGTGTAAACGAAGCCGGTTTAGGCAGGAAACACTGGATTAAAACAACACCTGGCAAGTCGAACAGACTTGCCAGGTCAGTATGGAGCAATAAATCACTCTTTGCCGCGCTTGGCGAGGCGATGATCGAGCATCAATACCGCCGTGCCGTGGGCCTCAATCAACTCCAGTTGCTGGACGATTTCAGCCGCATTCTTCTCTTCCTCGACCTGTTCCTGGATGAACCAGTGGAGCAATACCTGCGTAGGATAGTCTTTTTCCTGCAGGGCCAGTTCATACAGAGCATTGATCGAGGCCGTGACATGAGCCTCGTGTTTTTGCACTTCCTGGAAGGCTTCGAGGCTGGATTTCCACTCAGCCGGTGGCGTGGCAATGGCTTTCAGAACTGGGCGGCTGCCGCGGTCAACCAGGTAATTGAAGAACTTCATCGCATGTTCGCGTTCTTCTTCGGCTTGAAGCCGCATCCAGTGGGCAAAGCCGGGCAGGTTTTTGTCTTCAAAGTAGGCTGCCATCGCGAGGTACAAATACGAAGAGTAGAATTCTTTGTTGATCTGTTCATTGATGGCATCTTGCATGGTTTTCGAGATCATAGTTTCCTCCATAAAGTGGGTAAATTCTGCAGATAGCAGACCACGTTTTTATTAATCTTCTGTAAGCATCTCTCATTCCCCATCTTCCTCGGGAGCAACAGGTTGATCAAAGCGAATGACCTCGCCGTGGACGTTGATGACAATCTTAAACCCCGACATTCCAAGGAATAGACGCGCTTCTTCAGGAATGCCAGTTTCGAGTAATGCCTCGAATTGCTTGTCTATGTTTTTGAGTTGGTTTTGCAAGATTGCCTGGGTGAAAATATCGTCGCTGCCCAACATCTGGGCAGCCTGTTGGGACAGGATATCTTCGTTGCCGCTGATTTGCTCGCGCATCATTTCCAGCACGGTGCGATCCACATCTACCGAGGGGATGTGACGCTTAAAACCGGCATCATCTACGACATAGCAGGGTTCATCGCCCACGTAGGCCACCTCGACCGGGCGGTCGAACTCATCAAAGACAAGGCCAGCAAAGAGAGGTTGACCCGTCATCTTTCCCTCCCAGATGTTCTGGCAGGTAAGACACCGGCATCGCGCCGGGAATCGACTTGCAGGAACGCAGGATTCATGTGTCACTCCTTCGGATGAAAGGCCGACTGGGGACAACCTGGACGCAGGTTCCGCTGCCCGGAGCGAGAACGAGCCGTTCGCCCGGCGGGACCGGGGGCCGGGTCCAGCGATAAATCCAACGCGCGGCAGCAGGTGTCAGGTTAATGCAGCCGTGGCTGTGGGTTGTCCCGAAGTCATTATGCCAGTAAGTGCCGTGAATAGCAACCCCCCTTTCCGTGATGTACGTGTCCCAGGGGACACCGGGCAAGTCGAATACACTGGCCGAGTCGTACCCGCCGGTCATGTGGTAAGTGGGACGTTTGTGAAATGTGCTGAACAGGCCCAAGGGGGTCTCAAACCCCCTCCGACCGGTGGCCGTGCGGGCTGCATAGACGAGTCGTTCTCCTTCAAAGGCGTAGAGCATTTGCTCCTCGAGCACCACTTCAATCATTCGTTCGTCTTCCGGCACGAGAGGCGAGAGCGGCGCGAGTTCGGCAGGGGTATAGATGCGCATGTATTCCGGTCGGACGTAGTAGTGTGAATTCGACAGATTGTCATAGCACTTATACCACAAACTGCCATCCCGCTGGTCAGCGAGAACATCGGTGACCCAGTGGGTCGAGGCATAATAGAGGCGCGGCCCCGGCGTTGGGGAACGCGGAATGCTCCACCAACTTTCGGCAAAAGGGACTGTGATTTCACCGACCATGCCATCCAACGGCAATGCACGCAC
>DAOTZT010000179.1:0-3555 GCA_034434255.1 Anaerolineales bacterium
CCCGCCTACGCCCACCTACACCCCTACCACGCCTTGCGACCGGGCAAAATTCATTGCCGATGTGACCGTGCCCGATGATACCGAATTCGCTCCCAATACCACCTTCACCAAGACCTGGCGTATTCAAAATACCGGCACCTGCACCTGGACTACTGCCTACGCGCTGGTCTTCGACCATGGCGACGCGATGAGTGGACCGGCAGCGCAACCGCTGGCAGGCAACGTGGCTCCGGGTCAGAGCGTGGATATTTCCGTTGATTTGAAAGCGCCGGCCACGCCGGGCGACTACATCGGCTACTGGAAAATGCGCAACGCGGCCGGCGTGCTGTTTGCTCAGGTTTGGGTGAAAATCAAGGTCAAGGCAGTCAGCACCGGCTTCAACCTGCACGAGAAGGCGCCGCTGGCAACATGGCACGCAGCCGGTCCGCCCTATGTCACCCTAACGTTTGGCGGCCCAGACACCGACGCCAACGGCTTTGCTATGTACAAGGACGGGCAAAAAGTGGAAGACGGTTCAACCCCCAGTAAGGTTCTGGAGACACACCCGATATGGATTGACGATGGGATCATCGCTGGCCGCTACCCCGCCTATACGGTCCAGGCTGGCGAACGCTTCCTGGCGAAAATTGGTTTTCTGGCCCAGGCGGATGGCACCTGCGGCGTCGGCAATGCCCTCTTCCAGGTCAATTACCTCGAAGGAGGCACGCTGCATCCCCTGGGTTCCTGGACCAAGAGTTGTGACGGTACCTTGCAGAACATTAATCTTGACTTGAGCGCGCTGGTCGGGCATACCGTCGAGTTTGTCCTGGTAGTGGCGGCCAACGGCTCCTCGGCGCAAGACTGGGCGGTGTGGATCAATCCCCGCGTCGTGGTGCCCTGAAAAGAGCCGTCAACGTTGAATCGCGGTATCCTCCGGCAAAGCCTGGCTGCCCCGGCGCAGGTATAAAAATCTGCATCGCCACGCACAAGGGCTACTTTAAACCGGCGACCTCATGGCGTCGGCCTGCGCCAGCCCGGATTCAAGGTCTTTTGCCTGGTGTTTTGCTGTTCCCGCCGCTCATCCCTGTCGCGCGTGGACAGGAGCGCCTTTGCCTCAACGGAACACCCAGTAATCGAAAACGATGCCCGTAGGCGGAAACCCGCCCAGATGATGGGTCGTCACCAGGAACCCCGGTTGACCGGTGTTGGTGATAAAGCAAAGGTAAAAGTCGGGCTGCATGACCAGATCGCCGGGTTCATAGCGCGCCCCCAGACAGGCGCTGCGGCCCGGCGGAGTTCTGGTAACGTCGTAGCCTGAGACGCGCGCGCCGTTTCGCTGACGAATCAAGCCCGGCTTCACCAGCCAAATGTCACATTGACTGTCCGCCGAGGCAAAAACCTGGCCGCTGTCAAAGTCGAAACATTCCCCGTTCTGGAGTATTACCCCGGTGTACGCAGCCGGTAAAGGATAGGGAGCAAACTCTGCCGGCACGGGCGATGGGGATGGAGCAGCAACCGTAGGGGCCGGCTCGGCAGTGTTCGTCGCGGTGGGGGGAACCGATAGCGGAGTCGCGCTGGAAGCCGCCACTTGAGTCTGGAGCGCTGCAAGCGTTTGCACCACCTGGGTGGCCTCCGCCTCATGAGTATATGCCGCCATGGTCTGGGCCACGAGGGTGCCCACATCCGGCGTGGGAGGAAGTGGCGTCGTGGTGCCACAAGCCAGAGCCAGCAAGGCCAGAAACGCAAGAGCGAAACCGAGTGAACGCATGGCAATCCTCCTTGAAAAGTACGTAACTACTCAGCCATGTCATTGCGAGTTTTTTTTGGCGAAGCAATCTCCCATTTATCAGGCTAAAGGGACTCGCCTGGGGATTGCTTCGTCGCAAAGAGCGCTCCTCGCCATGACATGCACAACGGTTTTGATACAGAACTGAGTGGTTACAAAAGTACAAAGTATTCCGTCCCCGAAACGATTTCGCCAGAGGGCTTCTATCGGGGAATCATCCCCTGTCCTGACTGTCCCGACCGACAGGATACAGGGGAGTATTATGCACATTCCTCCAACGAGGTCCGGCCCGGGGTCTCAAAAGAAAAAGAGCAGCCACCTTGAGGGTCGCGCGCTCAAACGCCCGTGGACGACTCTGGCCTGGGGAACAGGAAGCAAGGCTGGGGCGCCTGGACTCGAACCAAGATCCACAGATCCAAAGTCTGGTGTGCTGCCGTTGCACCACGCCCCAGGGTGGGCAAATTTTATCACAGGGCGAGCGAAGGGGCTAGGGTTTGGCATCCGGCGTCAGGCCCAACTGACGGGCCTGCTCATAGGTCAAGACATCGGGCTTCGTCGGAGCGGAACCATGCTTTTCAGCCACCTGCTCCCAGAAACTATCCGCGTCCTCAGCCTTGATCTTTTTCTGCGCCTTGAACAGGGGTTCCAGGTCTTCCTCCCCTGCTTCCTCTGCCTTCTCCGCTGGCTTTTCCTTTTCAACTTCAACCTCAGCCGACGCAGGCGGCGGGGCCGGCAGGACAATCGCCCCCAACGCCTGTTCGATACCTGGTCGCGCCGCCGAGAAGACTGCCACTGTATCCAGAATGGTGGAGGTATCGGCTAATTTTTCGCCAGCGATCAGCAGGGCATGATTGGAACCAAGCGGCGCAAAGATTAAATCATACCCCTTGCCGACAAAGACATGCCAGCTGTCCGGCGCTTTCTGACCGATCAGCCGTCCCACTTTTTGCCCGGCGCTGGCTACGATCATCAGCAAGTCAAACAGGCTGGTCTCGATCGCTTTATCGGGCAGCGCGCCGGCCTGTGCTACCACTTGCCCTTTGTCATCGAGCAGAACGACCGCCTGAGCGCCCAGTTCCTGCCGCAGCGCAATGATGAGATCGGCGATGGTGCGGGCTTCTTCTTCCTGCAACACAGGCTCCCGGTCCACTGGCTCTGGATGCAGGAGCGTCTTGACCAGTCCCAGATGACGTTCAACGGCATCGAGAAAATCGGCAATCGGCACCGGCTTGAGGAAGAACGAGTCGGCGCCGGCTTCGGCCACCTGCTTGCGCACCTTTGGGTCCGCCAGGCCGGTAATCAGAATCACCCTGGCCTGAGGATGATACTGCCGGACTTTATGCATCAGTTCGATGCCCAAAATGCCCGGCAAACGGTAGTCGGCGACCAGCAGGTCCACCCGATGGCGCGAAGCCTCCAGAATCGCCTCTTCCCCCGAAGGAATCTCCACTACTTCCAGTGGATGCTCCAGCGTTTCCAGCGAGGTGCGCAGCAAATGGCTGACTTCACGATGATCTTCCACAATAAGAATGCGATAGGTATCCATAGGCAATTTCATTCGTAACTACCTTGACAATGTCACATTAAACATTTGTTCTAAAAACGCTATGTTTTTTGTCACTGCGAGCGATAGCGAAGCAGTCTCCCGGTCTGCCAGGAGATTGCTTCGTCGCAAAGGATGCTCCTCGCAATGACATCCCAAACGGTTTTGAGGCAGGGCTGAATAGTTACCATACCCCTTGATCCGGAGAGCCAGGCTGTTTTGTAAGCCCGCACCTCTGCGCCGCTCG
>DAOTZT010000180.1:0-13862 GCA_034434255.1 Anaerolineales bacterium
TTGTCATTGCGAGGAGCGTTTTTTGCGACGAAGCAATCCCCTCGCAAACCAGGAGACTGCTTCGCTTTGCTCGCAGTGACAAAATGCGTAGAGTTTATAGAACAAGAGTTTAACTTGACATTGTCAAATTATAAACGATTATGATACCGGTGGACAAAAGAATTTTCTTGATTTTGGGCGGAAAAATCTACATTTTGCAATACGACGTAACTTCAAAACAGTTTCATCTGTTCTGGCGGCTCCAGCGGGTCTTCGGAGATGGCTCGTTGCCAGCGCTCTGGCGTCAGGTGCGAGAGTTCGGCCAGGCGGCGCAGGTGACGGAATTTGAGCATCCGCCAGCGTTCGGCGCGGGAGCGGAGGTCGGGGTCGCGCTCCAGTTTGCAGGCCAGCAGGCCGGCGCGTCCACCCGGCAGGACGAGCACGCAGCGCTCGGGCGGGTCCAGTGCCTTGTGCAGAATCCGGCCTGCTACCGCCGAGGCAATCAGATAATAAGCATAGATGGTTTGCCCGTTGGGGTCCAGCCAGCGGACAAGTCGCCAGGGGCTCTGGCTCGTCGCGACGGCGTAGCCGAGGCGGGCGGCCAGCATGCCCAGGAGACGGGCGGCAGTCTCCAGGTCGGCGCGGCGGGCGGAGGGAGTATCTTCGGGCCGCAGCGTCCAGCGGCCATTGGTTTCAACGGCGTAGGAGGTGAGAATGGCATGGATCAGCCCCAGCGAGGGGGTTTGCAGCCCCGGAAATTCGGCGTTGAGGTGGAGTTCGATGTCACGCAGAGAAATGCCGGGATTTTTTTGCAGGTAGTTGACCAGCGCCATTTCCACCCGGTCGGGCAGCGGGTCGAGGAGCGGCCAGTCGGCCAGTCCCCACAGGCCGGTTTCGGGGTTGGAACTTTCACTGTGGTGCACCAAACTGGGGCGGGTGAGCGCCACCTGGATGGGCGCGTGCAATCGGCTCAGGGCCTCCTCGCGCCAGCGCAGCGAGTGGTCGGCGGCCATGGACGCCAGGGCGGCCGCGTGCAGGTGCAGGTACGGAGCCGGTTCGCCGCGCTCGTGCAGGAAGGTTTCGATGGCATCCTGGACGGTTTGCGGGTCTATTTCCGGTGCCTCCTGTTCCTCGCGCAAAAAAGCCTTGCGTCGCCACAGAATCTGCACCGGGTCGCTGCGGGCGCGCAGGGACAGGCCATGCAGGTCGAAGCCGGCCCCGGCGGCGGCCAGCAGGGCGGCGGTCAGGAAGGACGGTTCCGGTTCGGCGAGCAGGGCAAAGAAGGGGGCGTTGAGCGGCAGATATGGCGGCAGGCGTTTCATGGCAGCCAGCAAGGCGGCGGCGTGCCAGTTCCAGTCGTAACGGCGGCGGCGCAGCACTGCTTTGAAGGGGGCAGCGGCTTCGCGGCCCCACAGCCAGCCTGCCCACAGCGCCGAAAGTGTCCAGAAGGCCTGGTTGGGGCGCGGCAGGGCAGTGACAACGGCCTCGGGTTGGAGGACAGAGAGGGCCGGCGCCAGGTCGCGCAGGGGGCCTTCGAAGACGTACAATTCTCCTTCCACCCGCGGCGGGACCTCGGGCTTGCTCCCGCTGCCGGTCCATTCTGCTACCTGAATGGCGGGTTCCGTTCCCCACCGTTCGACGGCGCGTTCGAGCGCCAGCCAGACATTCTTTTCCAGGAAGCGCGGCGGGATGGTAAGTTGTTTGGGGCGCGGTCGTTCGGTGGGGTAAGGCCAGAGGGTGTTGGCTTCGTCGAAGGCAGCCAGGACGAGCGCCAGCAGGGCGCGGCGGCGGGCTGGGGGGAGGCTTAAACTGTCAAGTTTGTTGACGATGGTGATGAGCGCATAGACGGCGCGTGGCAGGTAGCATTCCAGCGCCTGTTCGGCGTAGGGGCGGTCGGGATCGTCGGGGGCGGTGACGCGCTCGAGGGCGCGCGAGCGGTGCAGGTTGTCGGCGGCAGCGCTTTGGGCGGCGCGGGCGAGATCAGCTTCCTCGATGGGAAATTCGCCGCTTGCGCCGCAGGAACAGCGATAGAGGCGGCCAACCGGCTGGGTGCCGCCTTTTTCCCAAAGGAAGGCTTCGGCAGGGACCATTTGCCCGCATTGGGCGCAGCGGGTCAGGTAAAGGGAGCGCAGGTGCGTCTCGAGACGCTCGTCGCCTTTGCGGGTGGCGGCCAGTTCGGCCAGGGCAGCCTGCAGGTCGCTGCGGGGGGGAGGATTGGCTTCGAGTTCCAGGAGGAAGCGGGTGATGGGGTTGTTGACGGCGACGAGCACCTTTTTCCCAGCGCGTGCCATTTCGACGGCGAGAGAGGGCGCGGCGCAGAAGGGGTCGAGCACCCAGGTGGCGGGTCCGGCGTAGCGGGCGAGGAAGGAAGCCGCCATACCGCCGGGGACGGGGGGCAGGTAGCGGCTGAGGGGACGCAGGTCGCCGCGGTCGTCGCCGGGGAGGTAGGCAAATGGTTCCATCACCGTTCAGTATAATGATTCGAGTTAAAAAAAACAAGTGCCGCTGGATGGCACTTGTGGATGGGCGTATCTGGCAGGTTAGCAGAGCCAGAGAGCGGATTCGTAGGGAGCGAGGGGAAGGGTTTGTGCGGAGATGGCAAGGGGAGCGGCGGCGCTGGTGAGGAGCCGTTGCTGGAGCGCCAGGCCAGAGGGCAGGGGGAGTGTTTGCGTCCGGCGGCTGAAGTTCATTGCGACCAGGATGGTTTCTGTTTCGTCCTGGCGCAGGTAGGCCAGCAGGGGGCCGGCGGCGAGGATGGGGAGGAATTTTCCAGTTCGCAGGGCGGGATGTTGTTTGCGCAGGACCAGCAGGGCTTTGGTGAAGTTGAGCATGGAGGCCGGGGCGGCCTGCTGGGCGGCGACGTTGCGCTGGCGGTAGTTGGGGTGCACTCGCAGCCAGGGTTTGGCGCTGGAGAAGCCGGCGTTGGGAGAGTCGTCCCATTGCATGGGTGAGCGGCAGCCATCGCGGCCTTTGTAGAAGGGCCAGTAGGGCTTGCCGGCGGGGTCCTGGACGTCTTCTTTGCGCAGAGGCAGGTCGCGCATGGCGATTTCTTCGCCCTGGTAGAGGAAGGGGGTGCCGCGCACGGTGAGGAGGATGGTCATGGCGATTTTGGGCAGGGAGTCGTCTTCGCTGCGGCTGTAGCGCGAGGCGGCGCGCGGCAGGTCGTGGTTGCTCATGACAGTCGTGGGCCAGACTCCGGCGGCGTCGAAGACGGAATCGCGATGGGCGATGCGCCGGGCAATCCAGTCCGGGTGGAAGGGGAAACGGGGGAGGCCGAGGAAGGAGGTGTCGGCGGAGGTGAAGTCGAAACTGAAGGCAGCGTGCAGTTTATCGGGTCCGCAGTAGGAGGCGGCTTTTTGGGCGGTGCCGAGGTAGGTCTCGCCGACGGCGTAGCGTTCGGGGTAGGAATCGAGGAGGGCGCGCAGTTCCTGGAGGAGGGGAATCATCTCCGGCTGGTCCATGTCGAAGATGTGTTTCTGGCGGTCGAAGCGGCGCAGGCCGAGGCGAGGGGGGTTATTGGGAAAATCGGGGTGTTTGAAGTAGGCGTTGAACACGTCCAGGCGAAAGCCGTCTGCGCCGCGCTCCATCCAGAAGCGGAAGGCGTCGAGTTGGGCCTGGCGGACCTGGGGGTTGCGCCAGTTGACGTCGGGTTGTTCGCGGGTGAAGAGGTGGAGGTAGTACTGCCCGGTGTGTGGGTCGTATTCCCAGGTGCTGCCGCCGAAGCAGGCGGCCCAGTTGTTGGGCTGGTCGCGCCAGATGTACCAGTCCCGTTTGGGGTTTTCGCGGCTGGAGCGGGATTCGAGGAACCAGGGGTGCTGGTCGGAGGTGTGGTTCATGACCATGTCGATGATGATGCGCAGGCCGCGGCGATGCGCTTCTGAGACGAGGGTGTCGAAATCGGCCAGGGTGCCGAAACGCGGGTCTACGTTGCAGTAGTCGCTGATGTCGTAACCGAAGTCTTTGTCAGGCGTGGGGTAGAAAGGCGAGAGCCAGAGGGCGTCAACGCCGAGATCGGCCAGGTAATCAAGCCGATTGATAATGCCGGGCAGGTCGCCGATGCCGTCGGCGTTGCTGTCGGAGAAGGAGCGGGGGTAAATCTGGTAGATGACGCCGTGTTGCCACCAGGGATGGTTGTTCATGGGAGCCTCTGTCGCAGGGGAGTTGATTGAGGTATTTTCAGCGTCTTATTTTATCATTCCGCTGATTGAGGGGAATCGGTTTTTGGGAATCTGCCTCTTGGGTTTCATGTTTTCTGAAAGGGGTGGGAGAAGATCAGGAGAGGTGTATCGAGTTAGTGTTAAAAGGGTTACAAAGACAGGTACTTTTCACAGATTTTTGACAATTGTGCTATGATTCGCAACTGGTGATTGCTATGGCAGAACACATTTTACTGGTCACAAATGATCCGGATGTTGCCGATTTTATCAGTCGTCAGACTTTGCAACCGGTGGGTTATGAAATCCGTGTTGTGCAGGATGTGAGTAGTTCCATCACAGAAATTGGGCGTTTTTTGCCTGATGTGGTGATTGCTGATATTAGTTTGCCGGGGTTGAGTGCAAAAGATTTGCTGGTGGCGTTCAATTCCCAAGGGGTGGATGTGCCGGTAATTGTGGTGGCTCGTAAAGGGGAGGAACAAAAGGTCATTCAAGCGTTTCGGTTGGGTGCGAGTGATTACTTGCTTTGGCCGGTGCGAGAGGCTGAAGTGATTGCTGCAGTGGACCGGATTGTGAGACGGGGCCAGGAGCAGCGCGCTCGCCAGCGGCTGGATGAGCAACTCAAAAAGACGAATCAGGAATTGGAGCGGCGGCTGCGCGAACTGACGACTCTATTTGGGGTCGGAAAGGCTGTTCTTTCAATCACGGATCAACGGGCTTTGTTTGATAAAATTGTCGAGGGCATGATTTATGTGATGGAAGCCGATTACGCCTGGTTGTTGGTGCGTAATGAGCAAAGGCAGGCGTTTGAATTGCTGGCGCAGCGGAATTTGCCGGAATCGTGGGCCAAGAAGATAGGACAGCCAGTGGATGATGGGCTGAGTCCGTTGGTGGCTCTTTCTGGTGAGACACTTTCGATTAGTGGGGAGCCACTCAAGCGTTTTAAGGTGTCTGCGCTGGGGCGGGCAGCGATGGTGACCCCGCTTAAGGTTCGTTCTGAGGTTGTTGGCTTGCTTGTTGTTGTTCGAAAGGCGGAAAAGCCTTTTGATAAAGGCGCACAGGCTCTTTTAGAGGCTGTTGCCGATTATGCGACGATTTCACTGGTCAATGCCCGACTTTTCAAAGCATTGCAGGATGCAGTTGAAGCGGCGCAATCTGGCGAGCAACGCAAGCGGGAACAATTGCATGAACTGGAAAAGAGTATTTATGGGGTCTTGCAACCGATCACCTATCCATTAGATTTGTTTCTCAGAGGTAAACTTGGGAAACTGTCTGAGGAACAGGTGAAAGCGTTGAAGATGGTGCGAGATGCTGTTCAAAAATGCATTCTTTTGGTCACTACCGACAGGCCTACCAGACCTGTGGCCGGGGCCAGGAAAAGTTAGTGTGAGGGTATGGTATCGTCAGAACTTATTCTTGTTGCTCTCGGGGATGAACAGTTACAGCGTTTGTTCCAGCGCGCGATTGCTTCAGCAGGATGTAAAGTAGCGCTGGCGAATGACTGCGCGGCGATTGAGCGCGTGTTATACGAGTCTATTCCGGATTTAATTATTGTCGGGGAAAATTTTGCCGGTAGCAGTGGAATGGAATTGGCGGGGAAAATTCTCGAGCGTTTCCCGACGATGCCGGTGCTCTTATTTGTTGAGCAGGTGACACCGGAATACTTGAAAAAGGCTTTGCGTGTTGGAATAAGCGATGTTCTCAGTGCTCCTTTGCGACTTGATGACATCATCCAGGCCATCGAGAATAGTAAACGCCGTGCCAACCGCCTGGGAGATTGGACTCGTCGGGAAGTTCGACGCACAACTGCCTCGCTGGAACAGCGGGTGAATGAATTGCAGAAATTTGACCTCATCTTGAATAACATTGAAGATGGTGTCATCATTTTGGATGAACAATCTAAAGTGTTGTTGATTAATCCTGCTGCGCGGCGAACCTTCGGAATCTGGAAAGAAGAAGCGGTGCAGCACAGGCCAATTGCAGAAGTGATTTCTCATCCGGATTTGTTGGACTTGATTAATCGTGGTGTGGCCGATCTTTTTCCTCACAATGAAATTACTTTTGATGATGGTCGAGTCCTTTCTGCGCAGTTTGTGTCAGTTCCCAATGTTGGGGTAGCCATTACGCTTCAAGATATTACGTATTTGAAGCAAATTGACCGTCTGAAAACAGAATTTATTCACACTGTGTCCCATGATTTGCGCTCACCCTTAACGGCTATTTTAGGCTATGTAGATTTGATTCAGCGGGTTGGGCCAGTGAATGACCATCAAAAAGATTTTATTAATCGCGTCCAGCAGAGTGTCCAAAGTATTACTTTGTTGCTCAATGACTTGATGGAATTAAGCAGGATCGAAGCGGGTCTGGATACGCAGAAAGAAATTGTTTCATTGGAGGAAGTTGTCCGATCTACGCTGGAAGCGCTTGATGTGCAAATCAAGAACAAGAATCAAACGCTGTCCTTGAAATTACCTGAGGAATTGCCTCGGCTGCGTGGCAATCCGATTCGCTTGCGTCAGATGCTGGATAATCTGGTGAGCAATGCAGTCAAATATACACCGATTGGAGGCAAGATTGAATTAAGAGTTGAGATTCAGGACCACGAAGTGATTTTACAGATTCGCGATACGGGACCTGGTATTCCGCCTGCTGACCAACCCCATATTTTTGAAAAATTTTATCGTGGCAGCAATGTGCCGCGAGGGGTTGGCGGAGCGGGCCTGGGACTGGCGATTGTCAAGTCCATTGTGGACAGTCATGGGGGGCGCATTTGGGTCGATTCTGTGTTGGGACAGGGTAGTACTTTCACCGTTGTGTTGCCTCTGGCCAGGCCTGATACGGTCGCAGCCTGAGTGGGAATGATTCGCTTTTTTGGATAGGCCAAAACACAGGGGGATTTTTGGGCTTGTTTTGTTGTACAATCAAACAAAGAAGCCATCCTCTGATCTGATTTGAAGCGGCAGGATGCCCTCTCAGGCTTTTTGACATGACACAACAATTCTCGGCTCGATTGTGCAAAGACAAATTGTGGGAAGAAGGATATTCTCTTAAAAGCCTTCTGAATGCTACTCATTTACAACAGGTGTATGAGGAGTTCTCTAAACTCTTGGGAATAACGGTCGAACTGGTGGCTTTCCCAGATTTGGACATTCTAGTTGCTGTTCCCTGGCAGGCGGTTTGCGAGAAGTTTCATCGGGCTTGGCCGGCCTCAGCGATTGTGTGCAATCAAAGTAATCAGCAATTTATAGCGCCGTGGGGAGAAACAGAGGAGATAAGGGTCATCGAGTGCGGACTGGGATTGAGCGATGCTTTAGCAGCAGTGCGAATCGAAGGAAAACTTCTGGGGGCCGTGGTCATTGGGCAAGTCTTCCTGGAAACACCTGATCTATCCCGCTTTCAAGAACAGGCCACCTTGTATGGCTATGATGCTGAGGAATATTTATCAGCCATCTCTAAGATCCCGGTGATTGAGCGGGAACGTCTTGAAGCCGAATTACTATTCTTACGTGACATCACGCTCGCAATTCTGGAACAAAAACTCCAGCAATGGCGCTCTGAGACTTATAACAATCAACTGCGCGAAGAAATTGCCCAAAGGGAAAAAGTCGAAGAGATGCTTCGCCAGAGTGAAGAGTCTTATCGGGGGTTATTTGATAGCGTTTCGGAAGCCATTTATATCCAGGCT
The DNA here is from genome assembly GCA_034434255.1 of Anaerolineales bacterium. Classification (GTDB taxonomy): domain Bacteria; phylum Chloroflexota; class Anaerolineae; order Anaerolineales; family Villigracilaceae; genus UBA877. The sequence goes on from DAOTZT010000180.1 coordinate 7,819, forward strand.
CGAGATGGGAGTTTCCTGGATGTCAATCGAGGCGCTCTAGAGATGTATGGCTTGCGCCGGGAAGATCTTATCGGCAAAACTCCTGCTGACGTCGGCGTGCCAGGGAAAAACGATCTCGAAAAAGTCAAACAATGCTTTGAAGAGGCGCTGGCGGGCAAACCACAACGTTTTGAGTTCTGGGGCAGGCGTAGCACTGGCGAAGAATTTTTAAAAGATGTGCGGTTGTACAAGGGGACGTACTTTGGTCAGGATGTGGTCATCGCACTGGCCAGCGATATTACCGACAGACGCCGTGAAGAAGAGAAAATGCGGCGGCACCTTAAAGAATTGGCCGTTTTACACGCAATCTCAGAAATGGGGGCCAGGGCGGAAAAAATAGATGAATTGATCAGTGATGTTACCCAATTTATCGCTCATACATTTGAATTGGACAGTTTTGGCTTGATGTTTTATGACCCCTCCCGCCAGGTCCTGGTCACTCATCCAAGTTATTGCGGTGAATTTTTAGAGGACAAACAGAAAGTCATGGTTCGTCTTGGAGAGGGAATTACCGGCATGGTCGCCCTCTCTCGTAAGCCGTGCCTTGTGCCAGACACGTTGCAGGATGAGCGGTATATCGCTGTTCATCCGCAAATGCGCTCAGAATTATGTGTTCCTCTTACGGTATCGGGTGAATTGATCGGCGTTCTGAATGCTGAAAGCAGATTGCCCGCTTTTTTTGATGAAGATGATCTGCGCATGTTTGTGGTTTTTAGTGAGGCGCTGGCAACCGCGATTCAGCGACTACGTCTTTTCGAAGAACAACAAAAGCGCTTGAAAGAAGCCGAAATCTTGCGTGATTCAACCACGATTCTGACAGCCACGCTGGAAATGAACGAATTGTTACAAATTGTGCTTGATTTGGCTGCCAGGATTGTGCCTTATGACAGCGCTTCGGTGGTCATGATTGAAGGGGATTCTCTGCGGATTGTTGCAGCCAAAGGTCTGCCGGAGAATGTCTCATGGGCTGATAAAAAGTTCAGAGTTAATGAAAACTGGAAGAAAATTATTGCCGAGAAGAAAGCACTTATTGTGCAGGACGTAGAAGTAGAACCCTCTTTTGAAAGGTGGCCGGGGACAGAATCTGTGCGCAGTTGGATGGCGGTGCCGCTTTTGGCACGAAATGAAGTGATTGGCGGCTTATGTATGGATAGCCATCAGCCCAATGCATTCAATGCTTCTCAAGCCGCCCTGATGCACACGTTTGCGAATCAAGTTGTGGTAGCCATCGAAAATGCTCGCCTCTTTGAACTGGAACATCGCCGTTTTCAGGAAGCCGAAACATTACGCATGGCTGCGGCGGCATTGACCTCAACCCTGGACCAGAACGAGGCGATTAATGCCATTCTCGATCAACTCGCGCGTGTCGTTCCTTACGATAGCGCCTCAGTCCAGGAACTTAAAGATGGTTATATCGAAATTGTGGGGGGCAAAGGATGGTCTGATCCACAGGCTGTGTTGGGCATGCGTTTCCCAATTCCTGGAGATAATCCCAATACGGTTGTGATTCAGACCTTGAAGCCTCTGCTTCTTCATGATGCTCAGGCTGCCTATAGCGAATTTCGGAAGGACGTTCATTCTCATATTCATTCCTGGCTGGGTGTGCCGTTGGTGGTGCGTGAGCGACCGATTGGCCTTCTTGCGATTGATAGTCGCCATCCAAATGGTTTCACGGAAGAACAGGTCAGCCTCATTACTGCGTTTGCAAACCAGGCTGCGATTGCAATGGCCAACGCAAAACTCTACCAGGAGGCGTTGGAAGCCACAGAGCGCCGTGCGATTCTCCATCGAGTCAGCCAGGAAATTGTTCGGATACAGGAAGATGAAGAGAAAGTGTATGAGACTATTCATCGCTCGGTGGACAAGTTAATGCTTGCTGAGGCGTTTGTGATTTCTCTGGTTGATGAAGAGAATCCGGATGAAGTGATTTTGATTTACCTCTACGATGTGGGAGTGCGGTGGCCTGTCTCTAGAGTACCTACCAATGCCAGTCTGTCTGGTACGGTCATTCGTTCTGGTAAGTCTGTGATTTACCACGATCTGCAGAAAGAGACGATCGATCCAGTTGTGTATTTTGGCGATTCGCAAACGGTGCGATCGATTCTGGCTGTGCCAATGATGCTGGGCGAAAAAGTGATCGGTATGCTTTCGGCTCAGTCCTATCTCCCCAACGTCTATACAGAAGAAGACCAGATCTTGCTCGAAATGCTTGCCTCCTATGCAGCCATTGCCATTCGCAATATCCGCCTCTATAAAGAAACCACCCAACGTCTCAGTCGTCTCGAGACCATTAATCGTATTTCGACCATCTTACGAGAAACTGCTTCTACAAGTGAGATTCTGTCCCGTCTGCTGGATGAAACGTTGCACTTTTTAAACTCTTCTTGCGGGGCAATCTGGCTTTACGATGGAAATAAAAAAATCCTTGTCCAATCTGAGTCTCGTGGTTGGTTCCAGCAAGTTCACGGAGATATTATTTTGCCGGATGAAGGACTCGTTGGACGAGCCTTTTTGCAGGGCGAAATTATCTTTTCGCCCGATTTGAGCCAGGACATTGCTCTCCCCCTTTCTGAACAAGCGAGAGCCGTCGGTTGGAGCGGACTGGCGGTGCCGATCCGCTCGTTGCAGGAAGGAATCGGGGTGCTGGTGGTGGCGGTAGAACTTCCACGCCAGATTCCGCATGAAGATACGCACCTTCTTTACACCATCAGTGAAATTGCCGGGAACGCTATCCGTCGTTCACAACTGTTCCAGCAGACCCAGCATCAACTCCAGCGATTGTCTTCTCTCAGGACGATAGATATTGCTATCAACACAATTCTCGATCTGCGGGTTATCTTGAACATCCTGATTGAACACATTCTCGCACAACTCAATGTGGACGCGGCGGCGATCCTTTTGCTCAATCCCCGTTCTCAGACTCTGCAACATGCAGCCAGCGCCGGCTTCAATAGCGAAGCGCCGTCTTCCTGGCAGTTTTATGTGGCAAATGATATTACCACTCGGGTAATTCGTTCTCGCTCAATGTTCTTTGTCCGCGATCTGCGCGACATGACTCAGCGTGGCCGCTTACTCTCTCTGGCAGATGAAAAATTTGTCACCTATTGTTGCGTGCCCTTGGTGGCCAAAGGGCAAATCAAAGGCGTTTTGGAACTTTACAATCGCTCGCCGCTCGAGCCAGATGCAGAGTGGAAGAATATCCTCGAAACCTTAGCCGACCAGACCGCCATTGCTGTGGACAATGCGCTTCTCTTTGAAGAACTCCAAAAGATGAATATCAATTTGCTCCTGGCCTATGATGCTGCAATTGAAGGCTGGGCCAAAGCCCTGGACTTGCGTTCCTACGAAAGTCCAGGCCACACACAGCGTCTGGCTGAACGCACTGTAAAACTTGCCTCCGCCCTGGGGGTCCCAGAAAACGATCTGGTTTACATTCGTCGGGGAGCGCTGCTGCACGATATTGGCATGATGGGCATTCCAGATACCATCCTTTCCAAACTCGACCCCTTGACGGAGGAAGAATGGGCACTGATTCGCCGTCACCCACAAATTGCCCAAGAGATGCTCAGCATGATCGCTTACCTTCAGCCCGCTCTGGAGATCCCCTATTCCCATCATGAACGTTGGAATGGTTCCGGTTACCCGCGTGGACTGGAAGGGGAAGAAATCCCCCTGGCGGCGCGCATTTTTGCCGTGGTGGATGTGTGGGATGCGCTCACTTCTGACCGCCCCTATCGCAAAGCCTGGACGCGCGAAGCCGCGCGCGAATACCTTGAACAAAACAAGGGGATTCTCTTTGACCCACGCGTTGTCGATGTCTTCTTGAGATTGATCGATTCAGAGAGCGCTCTCTAAAGTTTACGGCTCACGGTGTAGCGCGCCAGTTCTTCCAGCGCGTTGCGTTCTTCTCCAGGGGGCATTTTTGATAATTCTGCAATTGCCAGCCGGACATGTTCCTCGGCCTCTCGCTTGGCGAAGGCAATGCTATTACTGCTGGCCACCTTCTTTACCAGTGCATCCATTTCATTTTGTTCCAGCAGGTAACGTCCGGCCAGTAACGCCTGTACATCCTCATCTGTCGGGTGGGTTTCAATGTAGTGCAACGCAGGCAGGTTGATTAACCCCTGGCGCAAGTCACTGCCAACTGGTTTGCCTACTTCGGCCTGGTCCCCGGTAAAATCTAGCACATCATCCACAATCTGAAAGGCGATTCCTAGATGGTAGCCATAACGTCGCATTGATTCGACGACGTGCTCCTCCACCGGACTGAGCATGGCCGCCGCGCGGGTGGTCATCTCAATCAGCGAGGCCGTTTTGGCGTAAATTCGTTGATAATAATTTTCCCGACTGGCCACCCCTCGGGCAGAGAACATCTGGGTGAGTTCCCCATTGACAATGATCGCCAGGGTCTCAGCAAACAATTTTATCAAAGGCAAATAGTCTGTTTCGGCAGCCAGTTTTGCCGCACGGGCAAAAATAAAATCTCCCGTCAGGACGGTGGCAGGCGGGGACCATTGTGCGTTCAGCGTTGGGTTTCCACGCCGGAGCAAGGAGCCATCAATCAAGTCATCGTGGACAAGCGTGGCCGTGTGAAGCAATTCTGCAGCCGCGGCGAGATAAAGCAGGGGCCGGTGCGGGGCTCCCAGCATGCGGCCGGTCAGCAGGCTCAGGGTCGGGCGGATGCGCTTGCCGCCAGCATCTAACAAATGTTCCAGTGCCGCCTGCAAGTCGGGATGGGCCTCGTGGGCTTGCTGCCGCATGAGAGCCTCAACTTCAGCAATATCGTGATCAATCAGTGCAAGTGAAGGGTGGACGTTCAATTCAGTCGTTCCAACGGAACAGTTGCAAAGCACTTGCCGTAGTGACTTTTGCAACCGTTTCAAAAGTAGTATGGTGTAGTGTTGCTATTTTATCAGCAATCAGCCGTACGAAGGCAGGTTCATTGCGCTTCCCGCGGTGGGGAGCAGGCGCCAGGAAGGGCGAATCGGTCTCAATCAGCAGACGTTCGAGCGGCAGGCCGGCGATGACTTCCTGGCGGTCTTTGCGATAAGTCACCGGGCCGGTGACGCCGATGTAGAAACCGAGGCCGATGGCCCGCCGCGCCGTTTCCAGCGACCCGGAGAAGGAGTGCAGCACCCCGGGGCGCTCGGCCAGCGCTGTGCCGCGGGACCGCAAGCCTGCCACCCATTTCTCCAGCATGTTCAATAAGTCCGACGCGCAGGGGCCGGCGGGGGCGTCACCCTTCTCGCGCAGGTGAATGACCACCGGCAGGCCGAGTTCTGCCGCCAGGTCGAGTTGCGCTTGCAGGACGCGCTGTTGGAGGTCGTGTGGGGCGGCGTCCCAGTAGTAGTCCAGGCCGATTTCGCCGATGGCGACGATTTTGCCCTCACCCCTGGCCCCTCTCCCAGCGGGCGAGGGGAGGCCCTCACCCCCGACCCCTCTCCCAAAGGGCGAGGGGAGGCCCTCGCCCCCGGCCCCTCTCCCAAAGGGCGAGGGGAGGCCCTCACCCCTGTCCCCTCTCCCGGTGGGAGAGGGGGGGCTTTCACCCCCGGCCCCTCTCCCAAAGGGAGAGGGGAGGCTTTCACCCCCGGCCCCTCTCCCGGTGGGAGAGGGGAGGCTTTCACCCCCGGCCCCTCTCCCAAGGGGAGAGGGGTGGCCCTCACCCCCGGCCCCTCTCCCAAAGGGAGAGGGGAGGCTTTCACCCCCGGCCCCTCTCCCGGTGGGAGAGGGGAGGCTTTCACCCCCGCCCCCTCTCCCGGTGGGAGAGGGGAGGCTTTCACCCCCGGCCCCTCTCCCAAAGGGAGAGGGGAGGCCTCACTCCTGGCCCCTCTCCCAAAGGGCGAGGGGAGGCCCTCACCCCCGACCCCTCTCCCGCTGGGAGAGGGGGGATGTGCCAGGCGTCGTAAGGCTTGGGCGGTGGTTTCATTCCAGGTGGCGGCTTCAGTAGGGTGGACGCCGACCGCGGCAAACAGCATGGGATGGGACTCGGCCAGTTCGACGGCGGT
>DAOTZT010000181.1:0-3670 GCA_034434255.1 Anaerolineales bacterium
TTGTCATTGCGAGGAGCGTTTTTTGCGACGAAGCAATCTCCTTGCAAGCCAGGAGACTGCTTCGCTTTGCTCGCAGTGACAAAATGCGTAGAGTTTATAGAACAAGAGTTTAACTTGACATTGTCAAACTACTCACTACTCACTACTCACTACTCACTGATAACTGTTCACTGATTACTGACACCTGGAGTCCTCATGCCCCTACGTTTTCTCACTGCCGGCGAATCTCATGGCCCGGCCCTCGTGGGTATCCTCGAAGGCCTGCCGGCCGGATTGCCGCTCGACGCTTCTATCGTCAATCACGAACTGGCCCGCCGCCAAAAGGGTTACGGCTCAGGCGGGCGCATGAAAATCGAAAAGGACAGCGCGCAAATTCTCAGCGGCGTGATGGCCGGCCAGACGACCGGCGCGCCGATTGCATTGTGGATCGAAAACGCCGACCATGCCAAATGGAAGGGCAAAGCCGTCCAGCCCATGACCGCCCCGCGTCCGGGCCATGCCGACCTGACCGGCGCGCTGAAATACGGTTACCGCGACCTGCGTCCGGCCCTGGAGCGCGCCTCTGCCCGCGAGACTGCTTTGCGTGTAGCCATAGGAGCGATTTGCAAGCGCTTCCTGTCTGAATTCGACATCTTCGTCGGGGGATACGTGAAATCCATCGGCGAGATCGAGGCCGATTTTGGCGGCAGCAGTTACCGGGTCCGTTTCGAGGCGGCAGAGGCCAGCGAGGTGCGCTGTCCAGATGCGGTGGCAGCCGAGAGGATGCGGGCGCGCATCGAGCAGGTCATCCGCGAAAAAGACACCCTGGGCGGCGTGCTGGAAATCGTCGCTTTAGGCGTGCCGCCCGGATTGGGTTCTTACGTTCAATGGGACCGCCGTCTGGATGCCCGCCTGGCGCAGGCCGCCATGAGCGTGCAGGCTATCAAGGGCGTCGAAATTGGTGAGGCCTTCGAAAATGCCAGGCTGCCCGGCACCGCCGCCCACGATGCGATTGTCCTTGCCAACGCGCAGCGCCTGACGCGCCCCACCAACCGCGCCGGCGGCATCGAGGGCGGCATCTCCAACGGCCAGCCGATTGTCTTGCGTGTAGCCATGAAACCCATCGCCACGACCTTGACACCGCAAGCAACCGTTGACCTGGCCAGCGGACGGGAAAGCCCCACCCGCTACGAACGTTCCGACTTTTGCCCCGTGCCGCGCGCCGTCCCGATTCTCGAAGCGATGATTGCCTTTGTCCTGGCCGACGCGCTGCTCGAAAAACTAGGCGGCGACTCGCTCGACGAACTGAAACCCCGCTTCCAGGCGCTGCGCCAGACCCGCCTCCCAGACCTTCCTATGGACGATGCGCCGCGCATCTGGTGGGGGTGAACATGCATATTTTTCTCTACGGCCCTTCGGGCGCCGGCAAAAGCACGGCCGCCAAGATACTCGCCGAAGCGCTCGCCTTGCCTTTGGTGGACGTGGACGCCGTCATCGAGCAAATGGCCGGGGACTCGATTGCGGCGCTCATCCGTACACGCGGCGAACCGTTCTTTCGGGACCTGGAAACGGCTGCCGTTGAATCGGCTGTTTCTGGTCCCGAGGCGGTCGTCGCCCTGGGCGGCGGCGCCTTGCTGCGAGAGGAGAACCGCGCCCTGGTCGAAGCAAACGGGCAGGTCGTCCTGCTCGAGGCCGATGTGTCCACCCTAACCGCTCGGCTGGCGCGCGACCCAACCGAACGTCCGCTGTTGGCCGGGGATTTGGAAGCCAAACTGTCGGCGCTTTTGGCGCAGCGACAGGAGCATTATGCCTCTTTTTCGTTGCGGGTGGATGCCTCGCAGCCGCCGGAGAGGGTGGCCTGGGAGGTTCAGCGTCTGGTGGGGCGCTATCATCTGCGCGGCATGGGGCCGGGCTATGACGTTATCGTGCAGGCAGGCGGGCTGAATCGCGTGGGTCGAATGCTCCAGGAGCGTCATTTGGGCGGGCCGCTGTTGCTGGTCAGCGATACCAACGTGGCGCCGCACTATGCCGGGCGCGTTTTGGCGTCGCTGCAAGCGGCGGGATACCCGGCCCGTCAACTGGTCATCCCGGCCGGTGAGGCGCACAAAACCATCCAGACAGTGATGTCATTGTGGCGCGGCGCGCTGGAGGCCGACCTGGACCGCAACAGTACCATCCTGGCGCTGGGCGGCGGCGTGGTGGGCGACCTGGCCGGCTTTGCGGCAGCGACCTTCATGCGCGGCTGCAATTGGGTTGTCTTGCCGACGACCCTGTTGGCGATGGCCGACGCTTCGCTGGGCGGCAAGACCGCTTTCGACTTGCCGCAGGGCAAGAACCTGGTGGGCGCTTTCCACCCGCCGCGCCTGGTCTTGGCCGACCCGGATACGCTCGCTACCCTGCCGGAACGGGAATTGCGCGCCGGCCTGGCTGAGGTGGTCAAGCATGGCGTCATTGCCGATCCACACTTGTTCGCTCTGTGCGCTGGAGGCTGGCAGGCGGTTGCGACGCGCTGGTCAGAAATCGTGCGGCGCGGCATGGCCGTCAAGGTCGAGGTCATCGAAGCAGACCCCTATGAGAAAGGCCTGCGCGCGGCGTTGAATTATGGGCATACGATCGGTCACGCGGTAGAACTGGTCAGCGGATTCAGCCTGCTGCATGGCGAGGCGGTGGCGATTGGTATGGTCGCCGAGGCGCGGCTGGCGGAACGTTTAGCGGTAGCAGGCCGCGGGGTGTCTGAGGCGGTGGCGGGGGCGTTGTCGGCGCTGGGGCTGCCGGTCGAGATTCCCCAAAATTTGCCGCGCGCTGACTTGATTCGTGCTTTGCGTGTGGACAAGAAGAGGGCCGCGGGCGCAGTCCGCTTGGCGTTGCCGGTGCGCATTGGTGAAGTCAAAACGGGGGTGGTTGTAGAGAATTTGGAGGAGGTGCTATGAAGATTTTGGTGTTGCACGGCCCAAATTTGAATCTGCTGGGTTCGCGCGAGCCGCAGGTGTATGGCCGCCTGACGCTCGATGAAATCAATGCCCGCCTGGTGGAGTTGGGGGACTCGCTGGGGGCGGAGGTGGTCTGCCGGCAGTCCAATCACGAGGGCGCGCTGATGGATGCGCTGCACGAGGCGCGCGCTTGGGCGGCGGGTGTGGTGTTCAACCCTGGCGGATATACCCATACCTCGGTCGCTTTGCGCGATGCGGTAGCCGCCATCGGTATACCGGTGGTGGAGGTGCATTTGTCCAACGTGTACGCGCGCGAGGCCTTTCGGCATACCTCCCTTCTCTCGGCGGTGTGCGCGGGCAAGGTGGTGGGTTTTGGCTGGCAGTCTTACGCGCTCGGCTTGCGCGGTTTGCTGGCGCTGTTGAGCGAGCGATAGTCACTCGCCAATCATTTTGACCAGCACGCGCTTTCGACGCCGGCCGTCGAATTCGCCGTAGAAAATTTGCTCCCAGGGGCCGAAATCGAGCCTGCCCTGCGTGATGGCCACCACCACTTCGCGGCCCATCACCTGGCGTTTGAGATGTGCGTCGGCGTTGTCTTCGCCGCTGCGATTGTGCCAGTATTGGTCGAGCGGCTCGTGAGGGGCCAGTTTTTCCAGCCAGACCTCATAGTCGTGGTGCAGGCCGCTCTCGTCGTCGTTGATGAAGACCGAGGCGGTGATGTGCATGGCCGAGACCAGCGCCAGGCCTTCCTGGATGCCGCT
>DAOTZT010000182.1:0-26106 GCA_034434255.1 Anaerolineales bacterium
CCTCCCTCGACTCCCTGCTGGGGATGGAAGGGAATGATGTGATGGGAGAAAATGGAATCCCACGTTTTCATTCAATTTACAACAATGCGATTTACGGTAATGGACCAAGTGAGCCTCCACTTAGTGAAAAATTGCCTTTGATAGAATTTACTTTAAATGGTGGTCCTCTTCCTCCAGAACTTCAAGAAGCAGTTTTGGTGATAAGCCCGTGACAAAGAACCCAAAACGTCCTGCTGCGATGATGTCATTGCAAGCAGCGCAGCGACGACCGCGAAGCGTACCCGAAGGGTAAGCAATCTCCTTCCCGGCGCGGGGATTGCTTTGTCGCCCCGCTCCTCGCAATGACATCTTGCAAAAGAGTAAGTTACGGTATTTATTTGTTAATTTTCATAAGCGTGACCTACACAAGCGTGACCTACACTAAGATTCTTCATAAACGTTTCCGTAAACTCCCTGTCGATCGCCAGTTCCACATAGCCCAATTGCCGGGCGAGCGTCTCGGCTTCCTGCCGCTTCTTGACCGAAACCAGCATCTGCCGCGCCCCGGCTCCGGCGGCGTTGCCGATTTGCTGGAATTTCTCCGGCGGCAGGGAGGGGAACATGCCCACCCGCACGGCGCTGTGCAGGTCGAGGTACGTCCCGAACGCGCCAGCGACGAGGAATTCGTCCAGGTCGGCGGCGGTCAGACCGGCGCGCCGGAGCAGGATTTCCGTCCCGGCGCGGATGGCGGCCTTGGCGAGTTGAATCTCATGCACATCCTGGCGGGTGATGACCAGGTCGCGCCCCAGGCCGGTCTGCGCGGCGGGCACCAGCGTCACCTCGCTGCCGGGCAGCAACTGCCCGTTTGGGCGCACCAGACCGGCCTCCAGCAGCGCGGCGATGGCGTCGAGAATGCCCGACCCGCAAATGCCCACCGGCGGCTGATTCTCGATGGTCTGCCACAGGAACTGCCCGTCGCTCCAGCGGACGCGTTCGATCGCCCCCGGCGCGGCGCGCATGCCTTCCTTGATGTGCGCCCCCTCGAAGGCCGGTCCCGACGCGCACGAGCAACACAAAATCCCTGCCTGGCTCAACAGGGCAATCTCGGTGTTGGTGCCGATGTCGAGGGCGATGACCGGGGCGGCGCGCCGACCGAGAGTCAGCAGCATGGCCAGGTGGTCCGAGCCGACGTATCCGGCGATGACCGGCGGCAGATAGACCTGCGCCCCTGGCCCCAGCGCCAGCCCCAACCGGTCAGCGGGCAGAGTCAGCGGCTCGGTGGTGGCCGGGGCGAAGGGGGCGCGTCCCAGTTGTTCCACCGGGAGACCCGCCGCCAGGTGATGCATGGCCGTATTGCCCACCAGCACCGCATCCAGGACGTTTTGGCGGGAGACGTGGGCCTCGGCGCACATCTGCTCCAGCAAGCCGTTCAGGGCGTCCATCAGGGCCAGTTGCAGGCGCCGGGTGTTCTCGGCCCCGCGGCTGGCGTAGGCGATGCGGCTGACGACGTCCTCGCCCCAGGCGATTTGCGGATTCATGGCCGCGGCTTTGGCAACCGTCCGACCGGAGGCAAGTTCCACCAGGTAGGCGGCCAGTTTGGTCGTGCCGATGTCCACCGCCAGGCCATACGCCCCGGGCAGGCCGACGACCGGCTCAGGGACGACGTCCGTCTCCTGACCTTCGGTCTGCAGCCGCTGGGGGGCGGTCAGCGACTCGGGCGGGATGTGCAGACTGACGTCGCTGAGCGCCTCGGCCTGACATGCCAGCCGCCAGCCCGCGGCCAGCGCCGCCGCGCCCAGGGCGGCCTCCTCGGTCGGGGTCGGCGCAGACAGGCGGCCGGTCAGGACCCGCACGCGGCAGGCCTCGCACGTCCCTGCCCCGCCGCAGACGGAGGCCAGTCCCACGCCTGCCGCCTGGGCCGCCTCCAGCAGGGTTTGCCCGGGGCGAATCGACCCGCGCCGTCCCACCGGCTGAAAGTCAACCCGAAATTCGTTCATACCGGTAACGACACCTTTCCTGAAAACTGCACAGCGCGCACAGGTCGGCCTGTGCCATGTTCTGCCCGATGCCGACCACGAACGAAAGCGACTTGAGCGGACTCATCATCCCGCCCTCGGTGAGATGCACACCCGCCGGGTTGGGCTGCAAAAGCGAGAAGATCTGCGGCTGACCGACTTCCACCGGCCAGCCGGCCTCGCCCGGGCTGAGCGGCGTGCCCGTTTGCAGACCCCGCGCCTGCGCCTGTTCGCCGAGGCGGGCGCAGACCTGTTGGGCGACCGCCTCGATGGCGGCGTTTGCCAGCCCGTCGAGGGCGAGCCTCAACACGGCGTCTGGTTGGGCGGCGGCGCATTTCTCCAGGTCTGGCCCGATGGTGCAGACGACTGCCGCCACGCGCTGCGCCCCCGCCAGGTGACGGGAGACCAGCGCGCCGGTCAATTTCTTCCCGCCTTCCAGGAGGATCTGTTCGTGGCGGTGTTCGCGGACGGCAGTTTCCTGCACGGCGGCAAGCGGCTTGAGGAGGGCGCGCCCCTGTTGCAGGGCAGTTTCGGCGGCAGAAAGCAGCGCCGGGGAGCGGGCGCGGGCAGGGGTCGGGTCCGCGCCCTCGCCGCGCAGGATGTCGTCAACTGTCAGGGACAGGGAAAAGTCGCTCCAGAGTTCCATCACGTGGATTTTACTCCATACCCCCCACCGCCCGGCGTGCGGATGGAGAGGACGTCGCCGGGGCGCATCTCGAACGAGCCTTTGCCGGGCAGGGGAGTCTCCTCTCCGTCCCGAATGAGCACGTTCTCGCCGCGTTGACCCGCCGCCCCGCCTGCCAGCCCGTAGGGTGCGAAGACGCGCCGTTCGGTCAGCAGGGTGACCTGGCAGTGGGTCAGCGCTTCGATTTCGCGGATCAGGCCGTCGCCGCCGCGGAAGCGGCCTTCGCCCCCGGAGCCGCGCCGGATTTCGTAGCGGCGGACGCGCAGCGGGTAGGCGTATTCCAGCGCCTCGACCGGCGTGTTGAGCGTGTTGGTCATGTGCGAGTGGATGGCAGAGACGCCATCCGCGTTGGGCCGCGCCCCGCTCCCGCCGCCGATGGTTTCGTAGTAGGCAAACGCTCCTGGCCCCTTGCTGGGCGTCTGCAGGGAGGCGCCTCCAATGGTGACATTGTTCATCGTCCCCTGGCTGGCGGCGGGGATTTTTTCCGGGCAGGCCTGTGCCAGCGCCCCTAGCAGGACATCCACAATGCGCTGACTGGTCTCCACGTTGCCGCCAGCCACCGGCGCGGGCGGCCGGGCGTTGACCATTGTGCCGGGCGGTGCGATCACGGTCACCGGCGCCAGACAGCCGGCGTTGTTGGGCACATCCAGCCCCAGCAGACAGCGGAAGACGTAATAGACTGCCGAGAGCGTAATCGCCTCCACCGCGTTGACGCTGCCCGCCTGCTGCGGGGCCGAGCCGGTGAAGTCCACCCGCGCCTCCTCGCCCGCGATGGTCACAGCCACCGTGATGGGGACAGGCTGGCCGCTGACGCCGTCGTCGTCGAGGAAGTCGGTGAAGCGGTACGTGCCATCGGGCAGGGAGGCCAGCAGGCGGCGGGTCATGCGCCCGGTGTAGGCCAGCAGTTGCTCCATCGCCTCCGTCACTTCGTCCAGGCCGTAGCGGCCCACCAGGTGGAGCAGGCGCTCGGCGCCGCGCTGATTGGCGGCCATCTGCGCCAGCAGGTCGCCGCGCCGTTCCTCCGGCGTGCGCACGTTCGACAGGATGATTTCCAGCAGGTCGGCGTCCACCTCGCCGCGCCGCGCCAGTTTGATTGGCGGCAGGATCAGCCCCTCCTGGTAGATTTCGCGCGCCACTGGCATCGAGCCGGGGGTCATCCCGCCCACGTCGGCGTGATGGGCGCGCGAGGCAACGAAGCCGATCAGTTTTCCCTCAGCGGCTCTCCTGGCAGGAGAGGGGAGAAAGACGGGCGAAACCATCGTAATATCGGGCAGGTGCGTGCCGCCCCGGTAGGGGTCGTTGAGCACCACCACGTCGCCGGGGTGCAGGTCATCTCCGAAGCGCTCCACTGCGGCCTGCACCGAAAGCGGCATGGCGCCCAGGTGGACGGGAATGTGCGCCGCCTGCGCGACCATGCGTCCCTGCGCGTCGAAGACGGCACAGGAGAAATCGCGCCGCTCCTTGATGTTGGGCGAATAGGACGATTTGCGCAGCAATGTGCCCATCTCCTCGGCGATGGCGGCGAAGAGATGCTTGAAGATTTCGAGTTTGATCGGGTCGTAAGGGGTTTCGGCCCGGATTTTGCCAGCAGGCGAATGGTTCATTGGCCCACCTCGATCAGAAGATTGCCGAATTCATCCACGCGGGCTGTATCGGACGGGGTAAGCAGGACGGTGGTGTCGGCGCGGACGATCACCGCCGGACCGACGAGGCGGTTGCCGGGGCGCAGCAGTTCAGCGCGGTAGAGCGGGGTGGACAGCGTCCCCTGGGTGAAGATGACCGGCCGCGTCTCCAGCCGCGCCGCGCCCGGGTCGGGACCTTCGAGCGGCTGGGCGCGCAGGGGCGGGGGCGTGACCTGGCCAATGGCGCGCACGCGCAGGGTCACCACTTCGAGCGGCGCCGTCTCGTTCGTATAACCGTAGTTGGTGAGATGCAGGCGGTGGAAATCCTGGTACACGCTGGCGCTGAAAGGCACCGTCAGTTCGTAGGATTGGCCGCGGTAGCGCATAGCGAGGAAACGCTCGATGCGGGTGTCTTCCGGCGCAACTCCTTCGGCCAGCAGGTCGCGGCGGCCGCGTTCGGCCAGTGCCTCCAGGCGGGCGGCCAGTTCGTCCAGCGGCGTATCGCCGGGGAGCATGACTGTCAGGGTGTAGTCCTTGACCACGTCGGCGGCCAACATGCCGAAGGCCGAGAGGGTGGAAGCCAGCGGGGGGACAAGCACGCTGCCGATGCCCAGGCCGCGTGCCAGGTCGGCGGCGTGCAGGCCGCCCGCCCCGCCGAAGGAAAGCAGGGTGAAGGGACGCGGGTCGCGGCCGCGCTCGACGGAGATGAGACGCAGGGCACGTTCCATGTGGGCGTTGGCCACGGCCACAACTCCCAGGGCGGCCTGTTCTGCAGACAGGCCGAGGGCGCGGCCCAGCCGTTCCAGAGCCGCCCAGGCGCCCTCGAAAGCGAGCGGCATTTGTCCGCCGAGGAAATGTTCGGGCGGGATGCGCCCCAGGACGACGTTGGCGTCGGTAACGGTGGGCAGGTCGCCGCCGCGGCCGTAGCAGGCCGGCCCCGGGTCCGCGCCGGCCGATTCGGGTCCCACCCGCAGCGCCCCGCCTTCGTCCACGCGGGCGATGGAGCCGCCTCCCGCGCCGATGGTGTGGATGTCCAGCAGGGGGACGCGAATCGGGCATCCGCCGATGGCAGCCTCGGTGGTGATTTGCGGCTGGCCGTCTATCAGCGAGACGTCGGTGGAGGTGCCGCCCATGTCGAACGTGATTACCCTCACTCCTTCCCCTCTCTCATCGGGAGAGGAGTCAGGAACGAGGGTTTTCGCCACGTATTGGCACCCTACCACGCCGCCCGCCGGGCCGGAGAGGATGCAGTGCACGGCCTCGCGCCGCGCCTGGGCCGGGGAGATGCTCCCGCCGTTGGACTGCATGACGCGCAGACTTGTCCCCGCAGGCAGGCGGGCTTCGAGTTGGGAGAGGTAGTGGTCCATCACCGGCGAGACGTAGGCGTTGACCACGGTGGTGCTGGCGCGTTCGTATTCGCGGTATTCGGGCAGGATTTCGGAAGAGAGCGAAACCAGGAAGCCGGCCTCCCGCAGTTTCTCGCCGATCCGTTTTTCGTGTTCAGGGTGAAGGAATGAAAACAGCAGGCAGACCGCCACCGATTCCGCGTTTTGGTTTTTGATTGCCTGGATTAAGGCATTGACTTCTGCTTCGTCCAGGGCTTTCAAAACGTTCCCCTGGTGGTCAACCCGCTCGTCCACTTCAAAGCGAAGGGGAGAGGGCACCAGTGGCGGAGGCGGATCGGCGAAGAAGTCGTAGAGGAGCGGGCGGTTCTGGCGCCCGATTTGCAGGAGATCGCGGAAGCCGCGCGTGGTTACGAAGGCGGTCGGCGCGCCTTTGCGCTCCAGCAGGGCGTTGGTGGCGACGGTGGAGCCGTGGGTTACAGTGATCAGTGAACTGTGATCAGTGTTCGGTGACTGACCGCTGGACACTGAATACTGCTCACTCTTTTCCTGGATTCTCGCCAGCCCTTCCAGCACTGCCTTCTCAGGAGCGCGAGGGGTGGAGAGCAGTTTGAAGGTTTGCAGTTGACCAGAGGCGGGGTCGAAGACCACGAAGTCAGTAAACGTCCCGCCGATGTCTATGCCGATGCGGAGAGATGTCATGCGCAGATTATAACGTCTGGTGTTGACATTGCCTGCCATTGGCACTAAACTGGAGCCACCCTGGAGGAACCATGCAAACCGAACTGACCCAACCTGGCCCTCTGCTCGCTCCTGATGGCCGCCTGGCGCAAGTTGGCTGGGCGCGCCAGCCCCTGCTGGACTGCAACCTCGAGTCGGCCCGTTTCTACGCCCTGCGCCCCTTGCAGCGTTTTCGCATCAAGCGCTGGGACTATTACGCCATCTTCACCCCGCGGCGCTTCTACTCGGCCACCATCGCCGACCTGGGCTATGCTGGCAACATCTTTGCCTACACCCTCGACTTCGAGACCGGCGACCTGCACGAGGAGGGACTGGTCATCCCGTTGGGAAAAGGCATCGAACTGCCGCGCAACTCCACCGAAGGCGACAGCCGCTTCGAGGACAAACGGGCGCGCCTGACCTTTCGCCTGCTCCCCGGCGAGCGGCATCTCTCCGTCTCGTGGCCGGGCTTCCACGATGGGCGCGGCCTGGAACTGGACATCCATCTCGCCTGCCCGCCCGAATACGAGTCGATGACCATCGTCATCCCGATCGGGGCGCGGCGCTTCTACTACAACCGGAAGATCAACTGCCTGCCCGCCAGCGGCTCGGCGCGCTACGGCGACCAGACCGAGCGCCTCAACCCGCGCACCTGTCTCGGCTCGCTCGACTGGGGGCGCGGCGTCTGGGAGTACCAGTCCTACTGGAACTGGGCCTCGGCCTCCGGCTTCCTCCCCGATGGCCACACGGTGGGTCTCAACCTCGGCTGCGGCTTCGGCGACCTTTCGAAGGCCGGCGAAAACGCCCTCATCCTCGCCAACCGCATCCACAAACTGGAGCAGGTCAAATTCGACTACGTCTCCGGCGATTACATGAAACCCTGGAAATTCACCGACTCTGAAGGCCGCCTCGACCTGGTGTTCACCCCCTTCAAAGAGCGCACCGCGGTCACCAACCTGGGCGTGATTTTTAGTGAAGTCCATCAGATGTTCGGGCGCTACAACGGCCGCGTTGTTGCGGATGATGGCGAGGTGATCTCCATCAAAGAACTGATCGGTTTTGCCGAAGAGCATCATGCCCGGTGGTAACCGCGCCCCTTATCATTTCGAAATGTAAATTTTTGCTCTGACCTGTGCACGCCTTGATTGCCTGAAAAATGCTGGTTGGCGTGTGAATAAAAATGTGTTATTGTAAGGGTGAGGCGCGTATGACAAAAATTTTACTTGTCGAAGATGACCCTCTGTTATCAGAGGTGATGTCTGATATTCTAAAAATAGAAAACTATGAAGTCTTCTCTGCCTCAAACGGTAAAGAGGCGTTAGATTTGTTTGTTACCGTCAAACCAGATCTGGTGATTTCGGACATCATGATGCCAGAAATGGATGGTTATGAGTTCCTTGAAGCAGTGCGCGCCATGCCACAGGGGGTAACTGTCCCGTTTTTGTTCCTGAGTGCCCGCACCGAACGCACCGATGTCAGCCGGGCGCGTGCTCTGGGGGTGGATGATTATCTCTTCAAGCCATTTGATGGGCCA
The DNA here is from genome assembly GCA_034434255.1 of Anaerolineales bacterium. GTDB lineage: Bacteria > Chloroflexota > Anaerolineae > Anaerolineales > Villigracilaceae > UBA877. Next base: position 7,899 of record DAOTZT010000182.1, read on the forward strand.
GAACTTCTCAATGCAGTTCGTGCTCGTCTCGATCGGCGGCGTATGGTGGAATTATTTGATACGCGAGCAGCCCATCTGCAAACGGTCATCATGCTGGCGAACGTGATTGAGACGCGCGATCCGTACACGGCGGGTCACCTCGAACGTGTGCGCCGCCTGGCGTTGAACCTGGCTTTTGCTCTCAACTGGAGCACGGAGGACATCGCCTTTCTTGAGTTTGGTGCCATTTTGCATGACATTGGCAAGATTATCGTGCCGAGTCACGTCCTCAAAAAGACTGGCCCCCTGGACGAAGAAGAATGGAAATTGATGCGTAAGCATCCGGAGGCGGGAGCAAAAATGCTTGAGGGCGTGAATCACCTTCGCCCGGCGATTCCTTACGTGCTCTATCATCATGAATTGTGGAACGGGAAAGGCTATCCCTTTGGGCTGAAAGGGGAGGAAATCCCACGCGAGGGGCGGTTACTGGCCATTGTGGATGCCTTTGATGCCATGACGACCAATCGTCCTTATCACTTTAGCATGCTGGCTGAAGAGGCCTTGAGCGAAATTGAAAGAGGCAAAGGAATTTATTTTGATCCGGTCATGGCCGATGTGTTTATCAGGACGTACAAAATCTAAGCCCTGGACTGGGCATCTCCAGTCGTTTGCCGCTCATTCGTTCTAGAATTGTTTGACAACTTGTGCTATACTCATAGCAGAATGCACTCCGACCCTATCTCCGGTTCGCGTTCTTTATGGCCCCGCTGGGCGAATTCTCTCCATCAACGCGGGGCAGGGGAACTTGTTGCCTGGTTGCTGGATGCTTTTGGACCGGCATTGGTCATTGGGGCGCAAATCTTGCATGCTGGCTCTCCTTTCATTCAAGCGCTCATTCCCCAAAAGTACATTGAACCTGTAGCAAATTTACTTGAAGATCCTGATGAGGCGCGAGCCTTTGCTGCATTTCTACGAGAGGGAAGAATCCTGTGAATGACACTATTCTTGGCCTGCTTGCTTTTGGGCTGGTCCTCTTAACGGCCCTGTCCTCGCTTGTTCTGGCATACCTGCGCCGTAAGTCGGGTATTTCCTTGCGGATTATTCCTGCCTATCGCAATTTGCGTCGGGCGGTTGGTCGTGTGGTGGAGGACGGATCACGTTTGCACCTTTCTTTGGGGCGCGGCGGCCTCGTCACCCCGCAAAGCGCTTCCTCTCTGGCGGGCCTGGCCCTCTTGCGCCGATTGGGAAATATCACCTCTATCACTGACCGCCCCCCAATTGCAACGTGTGGGGAGAGCGCAGTGACGTTGCTTGCCCAATCCACGCTGCAACGCGTGGCAGAAGAGATGCATTTGGCGCCTGATCCTTCTTCGGCCCGCCTGACTGGCCTGACGCCTTTTTCTTATGCGGCAGGGGCCATTCCTGCCATTCGCGATGAAAATGTGTCCATCACGATGATGATGGGGAATTTTGGTGTAGAAGCGGCTTTGTTGCTCGATGCTTGCGATCGGGCGAATGTCTTGAGTGTGGCGGGCAGTGATCATCTTACTGCGCAGGCTGTGATTTACGCTGGCGCTGGAGAACCGCTCATCGGAGAAGAAGTCTACGCGGCCGGCGCTTATCTCGAATCCTCGCCCTTACAGGCGGCCAGCCTGGTGGTACAGGATGGCTTGCGCTGGCTGTTAATTGCAATCCTGGTAGGCGGCGTTTTGTTGAAAGTGGCAGGTTTACTGTGAAACCGAAAGGCCTTTTCTCTATCATTGTCGCGTCTGTGTTTGGCTTATTGGTCTTGACGGGCTATTTCATCAAACTTTCCCTGTTGGTCAAGATCAGTGATTTGTTTTTGAACTGGGCTATCTTATTGGCCGCGTTTGCGGTCCTTTTAGGAATTTTCAACCTGTTGATTGTCCACATGCGTAAAATGGCCTCCCGGCAAAAAGGATCCGGGTATAGCCTGTTGCTGGTGCTGGCGATGTTGACGACATTCGTGATTGGCGTGATCATCCCCTTTTACCCAAAGGCTGCCCCGGCTCTCGATTTCGTCTTCCGCGCCTTTCAATTGCCGATAGAAGCCAGCCTGATGGCCATTTTGACTGTGACGCTCGTTTATTCCAGCATTCGCTTACTGGGCCGTCGCTTGAACGTGTTTTCAATTGTCTTTCTCTTGACAGTATTGTTGATTTTGCTGGGTACGGTTTCCTTCCCATTTTTGGGAACGTTGCCCTGGCTGAGCGACCTGATTCGGCCTTTTGTTGCCCAGGTCCTGGCAGGGGGTGGGGCGCGTGGCCTCTTGATTGGTGTGGCGCTCGGTTCCCTGGTCATGGGCCTGCGAGTTCTCTTTGGTGCCGATCATCCATACGGGGGGAAATAGCCTATGAGCCAAATCCTTTGCCCAAATTGCAATCTTCCTAACCCTGAAGGGGCAGAGTCCTGCCTGTTTTGCGGCAGTTCCTTGAAGCCGGCAGAAAAAGCCCCCGATGCGCCGATTCGACCTGGCCAGCAGCCTACGGTCAAACCGACTTCAGAATTGGATAAAGTCAAGACTCCTCCCATCACAGCGGGACAAACTCCCGTTCCGCGTAACACAGACGAATTGGAGCAAGCCCTGCCTGCCTGGCTTCGTTCGCTGCGAGAACAGGGCGAATTGACCGGAGAAACCGGCTCCACAGAAGAGGCTGTTTCCTCAGGCGGGCAACCTTCTGCCTCCCCGTCTGCCCAAGAGTCAGAGGAGCCTCTAGATTGGCTCAACCGGCTCAGTCAGGAGGAAGAAGAGATTCCAGATTGGATTGCCAGTTTGGGCGGGGCAGAGACTCCTGCCGCCTCAGGGACGTCCCAACCCGCGAAGAGCGCTGGTCCTTTTGAAATGCCAGAAATGGCCGACTCGCAGGCGGCTTCCTCCCAACCGGCTGAAGAAGAAGCCTTGCCTGATTGGCTTGGCGCTTTTGCACAGTCTCCCGAATCTTCGGAAGATGAGTCTGCCGGGCTGGTAAGCCAGGACGAAACAGCATCGGCGGACATTCTCCCCGATTGGCTGGACAGGCTTACTCCCCAGGCGCAGGAAACCCCCGCTCCTTCTGAAGAGACAGAAACACCGGACTGGTTATCTGGCTTGTCGCTTGGGGAGGAGCAGGCTGCTCCCCAAGCAGCCCCGGAACCGGACTGGCTGTTCAATCAGGCTGCGGAGCCTGCCGAAGAAAAACCGGAATCTTCCTCCCCCGCCTTCACAGAGACGCCGGACTGGTTAGCGGCGCTGGAAGCAAGTGCCGCCAGCGAGTCGGCGAGTGAGGAACAATCGGTCTTTCGCGAAGACCTTCCTGTAGAAAATGCTGCGCCGCTTGAGATTCCCGATTGGCTGACAGATTTCCGCGTAGAGGAGCCGAAAGCGAGCGCACCTGCTCAGGCGGGAGAAGAACTGGCGGAATCCCTGCCAGACTGGCTTTCAGGCGTTCAACCGACACCCTCCTCGTCTGCCGGCAGTGTTCCGGCCCTGATCGGCTTTGAGGAGACCTCTGAACTGACCGAGCAACCGGCTCAAGAAAAAGCCGATGCGTTTTTGCTGGAAACTCCTGATTGGCTCGAACGTCTCGGACCTGAACAGACTCCGGAACCGGTTTCCCCGCCCGCCGCCGAAAGCCAGGGAGACGAAAGTCTGCAAATGGCTGAACTCCCTTCGTGGGTTCAGGCCATGCGGCCGGTGGAATCGGTGATTTCAGAGACTGGAGCAACGGTATCGGAAAGCGAGGGCGTGGTGGAACAGCGCGGCCCTCTGGCTGGCATCAGAGGAGTATTGCCATTTTTGGAAATTGTGCCTGGCCGCAAACCACCCGCCTATTCGATTAAACTGCAAGTGACAGAACAACAGCAGAAATATGCCCGGCTGTTGGAGAAATTAATTCAAGATGAGGGACAGCCAAAGCATATCAAACCGTCTGTCCAATATTCTATACGGATATGGCGTTGGATCATTTCTGTTTTGTTGATTGTTTCGGCGCTGTTGCCACTTGTGCTTGGCGGTTTCCTCTCTCCCGACCTGACGCTGTTCCCTTCTGAGTGGGAACAAACGCATGTGTTGTTAGATTCTTTCCCCGAAAACGCGGCGGTATTGATTGTGTTCGATTATGGCCCGGCGTTCTTTAGCGAATTGCAAGTGGCGGCTGCCCCTGTGGTCGATCGCCTCTTATATCGCGGCGCGCGGCTCGCATTGATTTCTACCTCTCCAAGTGGCCCGGCCCTGGCCAATCAATTTTTGAACTCTACCCAGGCAAGCCATTTACAGGTTGGTGCGCAGATTGTCAATCTCGGCTATTTGCCGGGCGGCTCGTCTGGAGTTTATTACTTTGCTTCTGCTCCCCGCGAGGCTGCGCCTGTGGCGGTGGACGGTAGCAATCCGTGGGAATCAGCCGTCTTATCCGATGTCTATCAACTGAGCGATTTCGATGCCCTGGTCGTGATTACCGAGAATGCCGATACGGCGCGGGCGTGGGTGGAGCAAACGCAATCCCACTTGGGCGATACCCCTGTCTTCCTTATTGTCTCAGCGCAAGCCGAGCCAATGGTACGTCCTTACTACGATTCGGGTCAGGTAGATGGCCTGGTTACCGGCCTCGTCGGTGGCAAGACCTATGAACAAACCTTCGGAACCAGCGGCCTGGCTCGTCTTTACTGGGATTCTCTCGGGATGGGTGTGCTAGCGGCCCTCTTACTCATTTTGGTTGGCGGCGCACAAATGGCGATTTTAGCCCTGAGAGAGAAGAAGGGAGGTAACGCCTGATATGGCCATTACATTTTCCTGGGATTTGCTCGCTGCGTTGATCGGTTTTCTGTTGACGTTGATGATATTAAGTTACTTAATCGGTGACAATCCCGCGTTTCGGCTGGCAATTTATCTCTTCATTGGTGTTTCTGCTGGCTATGCAGCCGCGGTCACGTGGAATCAAGTGCTTCTGCCGCGCCTGTTTCGCCCTTTGTTAACAGGAGGGGGGAACTATTTGTCTCTTCTTATTCCTCTTGGCCTGGGCGTGTTGTTACTTACCCGGTTGTCAGTGCGTTTTTCGAGCCTGAGCGATCTGCCACTGGCGATGCTGCTTGGGGTAGGAGCAGCAACTGCTGTGGGAGGCGCCCTATTCGGAACCCTTTTCCCGCAAACTGGGGCCGTTCTCAATGCTTTTGACCTGGACTCGGCCGACAGTGGTTTTGGCTCATGGATCAGCGTTTTTGCTGAGGCTTTCCTGATGCTCTTGGGAACTGTATCCACGCTGCTGTATTTTCAGTTCAGCGCCAGGTCTACTCCGAGCGGCCCTCGACGAGGAAAGATCGTTGATTTTCTTGGCGCAATCGGCCAGGGGTTTATTGCCATTACCTTTGGCGTTCTGTTTGCTGGCGTCTTGCTGTCGGCCATGACAGCGCTGATTGAGCGTTTGAATTTCATTGTCACCTTTATTAGCCAATTCCTCTAACCCTGCCTATGCCTGTCTCTCTTGTTGATACCGATTCTCTCCTCGCGGTAGATATTGGGACCGTTACTACCCGCGCGGTGCTTTTCGACGTCGTTGATGGCCATTACCGCTTTGTTGCCTGCGGTCAAGGCGCCACAACTGCAACCGCCCCGTATAAGGATGTCCGCGAGGGGGTTCATAGTGCAATCGAAAATCTGGAGACCATCACGGGTCGTAAATTCCTGGGCGTGGACCAGCGATTGATCATGCCTTACCAGGATGGAAATGGGGTAGATTTATTTGCTGTGTCTATGTCGGCTGGACCTGCTATTAAGACCGTTGTGGTCGGCTTGCTAAACGATGTCAGTCTGGAAAGTATTCAGCGCGTGGCGCGCAGCACGTATACTCGCGTTGTGGAAACCCTTTCCATCAGTGACAGGCGCCTTCCTCACGAGCAAATTGACAGCATCTTGCAGGCTTCACCCGAACTGTTTCTCGTAGCGGGGGGCACGGACAATGGCGCCATCCGTTCGGTGCAACGCTTGCTGGAAGTTGTGAATATTGTTTGTCGCTTGCTGCCAGAGGAGAAGCGCCCGGTGCTTTTGTATGCTGGCAATCAAAAAATGGCAGATCTGGTCAAAAGCGCTTTTGAACCATTCACCTCTGCTGTATATATCAGCCCAAATGTACGGCCCACGATTGATGTTGAGGATCTCCAGCCTGCTCAGCGGATGCTGGTCGAGGCGTATCGTCAGGTCCGAAAGACACAATTGCAAGGAGTGAATGAACTTAGCGAGTGGAGCGCAGGGATGTTACTGCCTACTGCTCATGCCATTGGACGCATGATTCGCTTCTTGAGCCAGGATTCGAGCAAGGGCGTTCTCGGTGTGGATATTGGTGCCAGCCATACGACGGTGGCAGCCGGTTTTGGAGGCGATCTCGTCTTGGGAGTATATCCGCAACTGGGGATTGGGGAGCCGTTATCGGGCCTTTTGCGCTATACCAGTGTGGAAGACATCGCTCGCTGGCTTTATTTCGATCTTTCTGCCGATGACATCCAGGGATACTTGTATCAAAAGAGCCTCTATCCTGCCAGCATTCCGGCCACAGTCGAGGAAATGGCTCTTGAACAGGCCATTGCACGCCAATTGCTCCATGTGGCTTTACGTAACGTTTCCAAAGATTTCCCGGCGAATGTCAAGCGCATGGCCCCAGGTCTCACTCCTGATTTTGAACCTATTATTGCTGCTGGCAGTGTGATTGCTCAGGCTCCAACTGTGGGGCAAAGTCTTTTGCTTTTGCTGGACGCGATCCAGCCAATGGGGATTACGACCGTGCTGGTAGATCAGAATAGTATCCTACCGGCTCTTGGGGCAGCCGCTTCTCGCATTCCAATTTTGCCGGTACACGTCCTCGAAACCATTGCTTTCCGCTATCTTGCTACGGTTGTCAGCCCGCTGTCCAACGCGCGCCTGGGAACCCCAATCTTACGTGCCCGCCTGGTTTATCAAGATGGACACGATGCCCGGATCGAGGTCAAGCAAGGAGCGTTGGACGTCCTCCCGCTTTCGCCGGGGCAGGTTGGACGGCTCTATCTTCAGCCAGGTCATCACGTGGACATTGGCCTCGGCCCCGGTCGGACGCGCAACGACGGCTTCCCGGTTTCGGGGACGGTGCTGGGGGTAGTGATTGATGCCCGTGGCCGTCCGCTTCGCTTCCCGGCCGATCCCGTTCGGCGGCGCGAAATTATCAAGAAATGGTTGTGGATCCTGGGAGGATAGTCACATGCTCGCTCCTGTTTTCCATATTCTTCCTCTCACCACGATTCGTCGTGAACGCTTGCTGCCCGTCAATGGTCGGGTGACGGCTCGTCTCGACCAAAAAGTGTCTGCACTGGACGTTGTCGCTGAAGCGGCTTATGGTCGAAAGCACGTGTTGCTGGATGTAGCCCAGAGATTGGGAGTACGTCCTGCGGTCGCCCAGAAAATGATCCAGGTCAAAGCTGGTGATGCGGTGTCTGCAAATGAGGTCATTGCCGAGCGGGCGGGTTTGTTTGTGCATACAGTACGGGCGCCACAAAGTGGCCGTGTCGTTTTGGTCGAAGGGGGCAAAGTTTTGATGGAAGTGGGCGACTCGATTTATGAACTTCGAGCAGGTTTGCCTGGGGTGGTGGGGCGCATCATCCCTGAGCGGGGCGTGGAAATTGTGTTTTCTGGCGCTATGATTCAGGGTTTGTGGGGCAATGGCCGCGTGGACCTGGGAATGCTTTTTTCTGTGCTCAATGCTCCTGGAGATGTGCTCTCTCCAGATCAGTTAGATGTCAGCCTGCGAGGCTCGATTTTGCTCGGTGGACACTGCAACGATGGCCGTGTTCTTCAACTGGCGGCAGAATTGCCTGTCCGTGGTCTTATTCTAGGCAGCATGCTTCCCTCTTTGATTCCCCAGGCGCTGCAGGTTCCTTATCCAGTCATTGTGATTGATGGCTTTGGAAAGAAACCGCTCAATGCTGTGGCCTACAAATTGCTGACGACCAATGCAAAGCGCGAGGTTACACTGAATGCAGAACCCTATGACAGAAATCAGGGAACACATCCGGCGGTGTATATTCCGTTGCCGGTTGCGGAGGAACTTTCTCCCCCGCGCCAGATGGAGACACTTGCAGCCGGACAGCAGGTGAGAGTAACACGTGCTCCCCATGCTGGCTCAACTGGTTTATTGCTCAATCTTCAGCCCGGCTTGAGTGTGATGCCGAGTGGATTGCGCGTCCCCGCCGCAGAAATTCGTTTGGAGACGGGAGAACAAATTACTGTTCCCCTGGCTAATTTGGAAGTGATTGGATGATATAATACGCACGAGGAGGCGACCATGCTAGAAGAAAACGAGACTTTTGAAGGCTTTGAAATTCCCCCCGAAGAAGAACAGCCCCCTGAGGAGAAAGGCAATCGCACTTTCTGGATTATTGGGGGAGTTTTTGCCGGGCTGATCTTTGTCTCATTGATTTGCCTATTAATTTACTTATTGCTCATTCGCCCTCAAGCAGCGAATCGCACGGCTACGCAGGTGGCACAAAAAACGGCTGTCCAGGTAAGCAGCGAGACCCAGGTCGCCGCTCAAACGCAGACGGCTGAGGCTTCTTTGTGGACCCAGACTCCGCAGCCTACTCCAATGCCTACCAACACGCCTCGTCCTACCATTGCAGCGACCGCGACGTCAGTTGTTGTCCTTGCAACACCCACGGAGACTGCCACAATTGCTGCTACCCTGCAGGCCATTCAAACTCAACTCGCTGGCCAGATGACCCAAACCTTTGTGGCGCAAACAACTCGTGCGGTTGGTGGGGAGGGCCCCTTACCTACTACAGGTTTTGCCGACGAGGTTGGTTTACCTTTGCTTGTTTTGCTGACGTTTGCTCTCCTGGCGGTGATCTTTATTGCTCGCCGGATGCGCAGAGTGGCCTCTTAGGGTCATTTTGAGAATCTTGGAGACGTTTTCTTCAACGTTAGCGCTGGGTCACCTACTTGGCCGAAATTTAGTTCGGGTAGGCAGAACAATTGCTGCACATCTGTTTTGCCACAAAGAGATAGAGATAGATTTCTGTAAGGCCTTTGCTAGTTCTTCCGAATTTGCGTCGGAAAAGCAACAGGCAGCCTCGCATGGCTGCCTGTTTTTTTAGACGATCAGCGGAGGGAGAGGGATTCGAACCCCCGGTGACCTTTCGGCCACGACTGATTTCAAGTCAGTTGCCTTAAACCGCTCGGCCATCCCTCCGGGTGCGGCAGATTTTACCATAGAAGGGTCTGCCAAAGAAGTGCGCGAAAGCGGCCTTCTCGAGGAGATTTTTGTGCCTCAGCGCGTCCGTCGGAACGTGATCCGAATCAGATTCTGATTACAATCTTCGAAGGTATCAAAATAAACCTTATCGGTCAAAGCCTGACCAGCGTTATCAAAGAGTTGAATCCACAGCGTTTGGGTGGAAGCAATTGGGCGGTCTGCCAGCACGAACTCGAATCCCGATTCACCGAAGGCCGGTGCGCTCCCACTTAACTTCAATTGATTGACCGTTACTTCACCCAGCATGCCACCCAGTTGAATCGTCTGGAATTTGAGCGGTTCTCCGTCCAGGCCCAGGACTGAGCCACCGATACCCAGCCAATCACAGCCCTTCTCTGGGTGAACAACCGTGCTGGCCTCATAGACGATTTCTGCCATGGCCGGCATGGGCGTGGAGGTGATGGTGGGGGTGAAGGTCTCGGTAATGGTGGGGGTACGGGTGGCAGTAATCTGGTCTGGTCGCGGGGTCCAGGACGGAGCGCGGGTGCGGGTGGCGGTCGGCTTGATCGTCGGCGAAGGGGTCCAGGTCGGAGGTTGCTGGATGGGGGTGATGGTGGGAGTTTCGGTGTAGAAAACGGTCGGGGAAGGTGGCGGAGGAAACGGGTTTAGCGCAAAGCGTGGATTGCGAAAGATTGTCACAAAGTACAATAACACACAACCCGTCGCCAGCAAGACCAGAATAGTCAGGATATTCCACAGCAGAGCCGTTTTCTTTTTATTACGACGAGCAGCAGGCTTGGAGTAGGCCATATCTTCCTCCCAATCAGGGGGCTATCTCTATAGTACTCGCATTACGCTGTTGAGTCAACCAATCTTGGAGAGCATGTTCCTGCAAAGTTAGGAGTGCATCGGATGAAAGCGGGCGGGCAGGATCCCTTTCGACCAGGTAGAGGATGTGATACCCAATTGTGCTTTGCAAAACCGGACTGTATTCTCCCGGTTGCAGCGCAAAGGCTGCGGCTTCGATTTCGGGGTGGGGCAGGTAGCCGCGCGGGAACCAGCCCAGTTCGCCCTTTGTGATGGGGTCGTATTGTTCGGCCAGGGTGTTGAAGTCCCAGCCGGCCTGCAGGAGGGCAAGGACGTTTTGCGCATCTTCCCCATTATAGAACAAAATCTGGCGAACATGGACCTGTTCGGCTGTGGTGGGAACGGCGGCGAGAATCTGGTCGCGCATCCAGGCGGCGGCAATCTGGCGGCGCAGCGCGGACCGGAAGTCTGCTTCGGTGTAGCCGTGGGCCGTCATCCAGGCTGAGAGCGCCTCTGCTCCGCCAACCTGGGCGGCCAGGGCATCGACGCGGGCCTGCACGGTGGCATCATCCACCACATAGTCTTGGGCTGCGGCGGCCTGGGCCAGGAGGGTCTGGTCAATCAGGTCGTTGAGAACGATTTGAGCGGCTTCTTCAGGCGCCACGGTGCGCCCTTGTTCGGCTTGCGCCTGCTGGTAGCGGGCCAGTTCTGCCTGGAATTCGGAGGCCAGAATGCCTTCGCCGTTGACGATGGCTGCGAGGGGAGGGGAGGTGGGCGTCGGGATGGAAAGGCTCGTTGCGGTGGCGGCAGGGGTCGGGTCGGCACCGCAGGCGGCAAGCAGGAGAGAGAGCAGGAGGAGGGGGAGCAGGAAACGGGTCCAGGAAGAGACGGTCATTGGTCAGATTATACCGAAAAAAAAAGGGGCGGCCGGGTGGCCGCCCTTGATTCGAGGATGGATTTTAGTAATCCATTCCGCCGCCCGGAGGCACAGGCGCAGGTTTTTCTTTCTCGGGAATGTCGGTGATGAGGCATTCGGTGGTGAGGATCATGGAGGCAATGGAAGCGGCGTTTTCGAGGGCGCCGCGTACGACCTTGAGCGGGTCAATGATGCCGGCTTTGATCATGTCCACGTATTCGCCGGTGATGACGTTGTAGCCCAGGTTCTTGTTGTTCTGTTCTTTGGAGAGGCGACGGACGTTTTCGATGATGACGGCGCCATCCTGACCAGCGTTTTCGGCCAGTTTGCGGATAGGGGCTTCGAGGGCCTTGCGCACGATGTTGACGCCGATGGTCTCATCTTCGCCGGTCATCTTGACTTTGTCGAGCGCAGAAATTGCGTTGATGAAGACGATTTCGCCGCCGGGGACGATGCCTTCTTCAATGGCCGCGCGAGTGGCGGAGAGGGCATCTTCCACGCGATGTTTCTTTTCTTTGAGTTCGGTTTCGGTGGCCGCACCAACGCGGATGATGGCGACACCGCCGGAGAGTTTGGCCAGGCGTTCCTGGAGTTTTTCTTTGTCGTAGTCGCTGGTGCTCTTTTCGATTTCAACGCGGATTTGCTCTACACGGGCTTTGATCTGAGCCGGATCTCCCTTGCCGCCGACGATGGTGGTGTTGTCTTTGTCAGCCACCACCTTCTCACAACGGCCAAGGTCCTGGATGGTCGCGGTCTCAAGTTTGCGGCCGGTCTCCTCGGAGATGACCTGTCCACCGGTGAGGATAGCAATATCCTGGAGCATGGCCTTGCGCCGATCACCGAAGCCCGGGGCTTTGACGGCCAGGACGTTGAGCATGCCGCGGAGTTTGTTCAGGACGAGGGTGGCCAGGGCTTCGCCGTCAACATCTTCGGCGATGACGACTAGGTCACGCTTGCCAATCTGGACGAGTTTCTCCAGGATGGGAACGATGTCGGCCGCGGCGGAGATTTTCTTGTCATAGATCAGGATGTAAGGCTCCTGAATGACGGCTTCCATGTGTTCGGGGTCGGTAATGAAGTAGGGCGAGATGTACCCGCGGTCGAACTGCATACCTTCGACGTATTCAGTCTCGAATTGCAGCGACTTGGATTCTTCGACGGTGATGACGCCGTCTTTGCCGACTTTTTCCATGACGTCGGCAATCAGGTTACCGATTTCAGGATCAGCAGCAGAGTTGGTGGCTACCGAAGCAATTTCTTCTTTGGTCTCGATCTTTTGCGCCATCTTGCGCAGGTGCTCGACCACGGCGTCCACGGCTTGCTCGATACCGAGTTTCAGGCGCATGGGATTGGCACCAGCGGCCAGGGTCTTGAGGCCTTCGGTGACGATGGCATGGGCCAGGACGGTCGAGGTGGTGGTACCGTCGCCGGCGATGTCATTGGTTTTGGTCGCGGCTTCTTTGAGGAGTTGGGCACCCATGTTGGCAAATGGGTCTTCGAGTTCGATTTCCTTAGCAACGGTCACGCCATCGTGGGTGATCGTCGGGGAACCGAACTTGCGGTCGAGGGCAACGTTGCGCCCTTTGGGACCGAGGGTAGTCGCTACTGCGTTCGCAACGATGTCAATACCTTGCTGTAAACGACGTCGGGCGTCTTCGGAAAAAACGAGTTGTTTGGCTGCCATATTTGATTCCTCCAGAAATTAGGGATTAGTTCTCGATGATAGCGAGGATGTCACTCTCGCGCAGGATGAGAAGTTTCTTGCCGTCTACCTTAACCTCGGTGCCGGAGTATTTGGCGAACAGGATTTTGTCGCCCACTTTGACGTCCATCGGGATGTAGTTGCCGCCCTCATCGCGGTCACCGGGACCGACGGCCAGAATTTTGCCCTGCTGAGGCTTTTCTTTTGCGGTTTCCGGAAGGACAATGCCGCCAGCAGTGACTTCTTCTTGCTCAATGGGTTCGACAACGACACGGCTGCCGAGTGGTTTGAGATTTAGCGCCATAGGTACCTCCTCAAAAAAGGTTCGTTGTTGCAATATTTTAGCACTCAAACTTTCAGAGTGCTAACGGTATGATACATGTCTTTGAAGGGAAAGTCAAGAGCGAGAGCGAAAAATTAACAGAATTCTGATATTTCCCCCCTCGTGGGGCGGGGTCAGGGCGTAGGGGTGGGAGTGGCCGTGGGGATGAGCGTGGGGGTCGCTTTTTGGGAGGCCATGACCGAAGCACAAATGGCAAGGCCATCCTGGGCGTTGAGACGGAGGACGGGATCGTCCCCATAGGCCTGGATTAATTGGGTGAGGACGTCCACCGCCTCAGTGCAGTATTGGGGGTAGATGGGGCTAAAGGCCGCCAGCACGGAGCCGTAGTCCAGGTAATAGACCGCTGAACTGGGGGTGAGCGGTAAGCCGATGACGGTGGTGCCGGCGTCGCCGGGAGGGCAGCCGTTGCGCGCTTCGCAGGATTCGGAGGGGGTACAACCGCGCACTGCGCATTTTAAGGCGATGATTGACGTCTCAAAGTTACGGCCGCGCTTGTAGATGTTGCCCAGTTGGCCGTAGAGATCGGGGTTGGATGGCTCGAGTTCGATGGCTTTTTGGGCATTGAGGGCAGCCGCAAAGAATTCTCCCTCTTGGGCATAAGTCTTGGCAATTGCGATGTAAGGCAGAGGGTCGGCAATTTCCAGTTGTTCGTTGAGCTGCACTGCTTTTTCAAAGTTTGCCAACGCCTCGTCGTAGAGGGCTTTCTGTTGGGCGGGAGAGGCGCTGCGAAAGGCCAGGGTGCGGTAGTTTTGCCCAATGGAAATGTAAAGGAAGGTGAGGTTGGGGTTGATTCGTAAGGCGGCCTGATATTCTTCGATGGCCTGCCGGTAGTTGATGGTGGATTCGAGGAAGTACGCATACACGCGATGGACGTCCATCAGGTCTGAGCCATATTGAAGCGCCTGGGTGATGTATTGCTCAGCCTGATTCCATTTTTGCTGGTCAATCAAGATTTCGGCGTAGAAGGCTAGTGCCAGGGCGTTTCTGGAGTCGATGGAAAGGGCGCGCAGGGCCTGCTGTTCTCCCAAATTCAAAAATTTTTGGGGTTCACTGACCAGGGGATGGGTGCCATACCAGTCGAGGACGAACGCATAGATGGCCAGGACATTCGCGTCTTCTGGCGCCAGTTCTGCGGCTCGTTGTGCCGAAGCCAGGGCCTCTTCCAGCCGCGCCAGGCGGTCAGCATCGGAAGTCAGCAGGCGAGAGGAATATGCCTGGATGCGTGCCATGTCGGCCAGGAGCTCAGCGTTGTCAGGCTCGACAATCAGTGCTTGCTGGTAGGCTGCAATGGCCGCGTTGAGGTTACCGGCTTCGAAGAAGGCATCGCCTTCCAGGCGCCATGAGTTGACCGTGCGGGTGGCCGTGGGAGTGGGCAAATAGGGGTTACGGATGACCCCACTTTGCAGTCCGAAGACCACGTACATCCCAATGCTCAATAGCGTCAGCAATCCAAAGAGCCGATACAGGTTAATGTGCTGGCGCTGATAGAAGAGTGAACGACGGCGTTTAACCTTCATGGGGTTGGAGTTGCTTCGCCTTGCGATTCAGATGGTGCAGGCGTGGGAGTGCCGAGAGCGCATTGAGAGAGGGCATAGTCGGTATTATAGATGGCGTATTCGTTGTCTGGCAACGCCCCCAGAATGGTCTGCGTCACTGTTAGCACCTCATCACACCGTCCCAGTTCGGCGAGCAGGACGACATAGGCGTAGTAGTAACGGGCGACCCAGTCATCGTTGCTGATGGGGAGAGGCTCAATTGTCTGCCCATCTTCGGTCTGGCCGCCATAGATGACCAGGGTGAACTGGTTGGCAGCCAGTCCAAAATCGCCTTTCTTGTAGAGCATGTAGGCGTAATTGCCGCGCAAATAGGCGTCGGTCGGGTCATCGTTGAGTGCCGTCTCGGCATATTGTACGGCCTGGGCATATTTCCCGATGACGGCGAGGGCGCGAGAACTGTAGAGATCGGGGAGCGGATCGGATGGATTGAGGGTGTTCGCCAGATTGTATTCTTCCAGGGCTTGTTCAATCTGGTCCACGGCGCGATAGGCTATGCCCAGTTCCAGGTGAAGTTGAGAAATGTTGGGATTGATCTCGATGGCCTTCTTGTATTCTTCGATGGCCAGTTCGGGGTTGCCGGTGATGTAGAGAATATAGCCGCGCGCCCAGTGTGCTTCGAGTGTGCCGGGCGCCAGCGTTAGAGCAGTCTTGGACTCTTCAATGGCATCGGTGAGCGGGTCCACATAAGGACCGGTATTTTGCTCAAACATTTGGCCGAGCAAAATAGCGTAATAAGCATGGGCGATGCCGTTTCCCGGGTCAATCCGCAGTGCCTCTTGAATCACCTGATCGGCTTCGTCCAGTTCCCCTTTGCGGGTGAGTGCCCAGGCACGAATTGCATAGGCCATTGAATTGTCGGGGTTGAGGAGCAGAGCATTGCTAGCGTTGACAATGGCATCGTCATACCGACCGGCGAAGATTTGTGTGCGAGCGATGTCTATGTAAAGTGAGGCGTTATCTGGGTCCAGCAAAATTGCCTCGGAGTAGAGGTCAATGGCCTGCGAGAACTTCCCTTCATTGACCAGCGCCTCGGCATCTGTGACGTACGATTCGGGGGGGCGGGTCGGAGTGGGGGAAGGCAGGAATGGTGGCTCGACCGTTGGGATGACGAAACGGTCGAGATAACTGACGATGAGAATCAAAACCACGAGAACGGAAACGAGAAACCAGTTGACCCGTCGTCGTCGTTGACGTAAATTCCATTTTGAACCACGAAGATACATATTGTCATCTTACCATCTTCACAGAGAGAGCGTCAACCCCTCTTGTCAGACAAATCACTTGCGGCTAGAATGGGCGTATGGAGTTTGACATCTTTACGCTCCTGCCTGACGTTTTTTCCCCTTATCTTGAAAGCAGCATTCTTCAACGCGCCCGTCAACGCGGCTTGATTGACGTGCGGGTGCACAATATCCGCGATTGGGCAGAAGGAAAGCACCGGGTAACGGACGATGTGCCCTATGGCGGGGGCGGGGGAATGGTCATGAAGCCGGAGCCGGTTTTTGCTGCTGTCGAGGCGGTGCTTGGACCCGATTCCGGCGTGCCGTTGATTCTGCTCAGTCCCCAGGGACGCGTCTTCAACCAGCGCATTGCCTTTGAGTTATCCCGCCAGCCGCGCCTGGCCCTGCTCTGTGGCCGGTACGAGGGCGTGGACGAGCGCATTCGCGAGCACCTCGTCACCGATGAAATTTCTATCGGCGACTATGTGCTGACCGGGGGCGAACTGCCGGCTCTGATTCTCATTGATGCGATTTCCCGCCTCCTGCCGGGGGTGTTGGGCGATCCCGATGGCGCGCTGGACGACTCGCACGCCTCTGGCCTGCTGGAGTACCCGCATTACACCCGCCCTGCCGAGTTCCGCGGCTGGAAGGTGCCCGACATCTTGCTTTCGGGCGATCATGCTAAAATTGCCCAATGGCGGCGAGAACAATCCCTCCGCCGGACGCTGATGCGCCGCCCAGACTTGCTCGAACGCTTCCCCCTGTCAGAACAAGACAGGCGATTACTTGAAAAAATCAAAAAGGAGAACACAGGCCATGAAGTTTAACTACGGAAAGATTTTCTTGCTTGGTTTTGGTTTCTTCGGCGTAAGCGTCATCTGGGGGGTCTACAACGCCTTTGTGCCGATTTTTCTTGCCGAAAGGTTTCACCTGGAACCGGCGTTCATTGGCTTCTTCATGACCCTCGATAACATCGCTGCCTTGTTCATCCAACCGCCGGTGGGTGCCTGGTCTGATCGGCTGCGGACGAAAATCGGCAGACGCATGCCTTTTATTCTCATTGGCGCCCCTGTGGCGGCCCTTGTCTTTGGCTTGATCCCCCTGGCCGCTGTGCTTCCAATTTTTGTGGCATGTACCACGACCCTGATTCTGAGCATGGCTTTCTGGCGCACGCCGGTTGTCGCCCTGATGCCAGATATTACCCCTTCTCCGAAGCGTTCGCAGGCCAACGGCATCATCAACTTTATGGGCGGCATTGGCGCAATCATTTCTTTCCTGGGCGGCTCGGCGCTCTACAAAATGAACCCGGCCTTCCCGTTCTGGTTGGGTTCCGGTCTGGTGCTTGTGGCTGCGCTGCTTGTTTTTCTCTTCATCAAAGAACCAAAAGAGTATGAAATCCAGCAAGAAGAATCTCAAAATACTTTTGCGGGGTTTTTTGACTTTCTCAAGCAGAATCGTGCTTTGATGTTCATCGTCCTCGTCTTGATTTTGGGATTCGGATTTGGCATCACTCTTGGGTGGCCAGAGGCACGGACCATCGGCGCCGACCTGGGCATTCCTCCCTATGTGGGTCTGGGGGTTGTGCTCGTCCTGATCTGGTTTGTTGGCTTCTATGCCTATTACATGGCACGTGAGCCGATTCAAGCCCACGATAAAAGTGCCCTGCGCCTGTTACTGGCAATTTTTGCCTGGTTTGTTGGTTACAATGCCATTGAGGCGTTCTTTACCCTCTACGCTGTCAATCATTTGGGGATGAATGAAGCCGATGGCGCCCGCTTGCTGGGGCATCTCTCGCTTCTGTTTGTTCTGTTTGCGCTCGTCTCTGGCTTCATCGGCGGTAAAATTGGTCGTCGCCGCACCATCATGGCGGGCATCTTGCTGCTTGGCACGCTGATCGCCGCCATGTATTTCTTGCCAGTTGAAATTTTGACAACGCAATTGACCAGATTGCCGGTTTTGGGCACCATTCCTGTCATCAGTTTGTTCCTGATGATGGCGGGCGTAGCATGGGCCTTGATCAACATCAATTCCCTGCCGATGGTGGTGGATATGGTGGAGGATAGCCGCATTGGCACCTATACGGGCCTGTACTATTTGTTCTCCACCCTGGCTGCCATTGCCGGTCCCAACATCAACGGCTGGATTGTCCAGTTGACCGGCAAGGACTATAACAACATCATGATTGTCGCTCCCCTCTTCATGCTGATCGCCCTGATTTTGATGTGGGGCGTTCGGCGCGGCGAGGCAAAGAAAGCAGTTTGACACTCTGGAGCAGGTTCAGCGCAAAATTGTGACTTTTATCTACCAGAATCATGAAAAGCGTGCTCTATAAAAAAATCTTGAAGACTTGTAACTATTCAGGCTGTCATTGCGAGGGCGTTCTCTGCCCGAAGCAATCTCGTCTTGAACAGGAAAAACCATGCTTTGGGAGACTGCTTCACTCGCAAAAAGCGCTCGTTCGCAGTGCACCCCTGTTTCG
>DAOTZT010000183.1:0-12105 GCA_034434255.1 Anaerolineales bacterium
TCCTCTACGCCTTGATTGTTTTGGCACGGCCGCTTTATCCGAACAGCAACAAGATTATTTTGACGACCCCGTTGCAAAGACTTGCCAACTACCAAGATCACGAAGAAACAGGAATGGCAAATCTTTTCCCAATTTCATCTTTTGACCCTGGTAGACTTGTGTTCTTGGTAGTGAGTAATTTGACAATGTCAAGTTAAACTCTTGTTCTATAAACTCTACGCATTCTGTCACTGCGAGCAAAGCGAAGCAGTCTCCTGGCTTGCAAGGAGATTGCTTCGTCGCAAAAAACGCTCCTCGCAATGACAACTATACGAAAAGATGACATGGTCAAAGTAACCAGTCCCTTGGCCGCTTTCGTGTTGACAATCTTTTGCAGAGAAACATGAATCGTTTTCTTCCTTCCTTCTCCCGCTATTACCGCTGTTTTCTTGGCCTCGTCTTGTTGGTAGCAAGTGGCTGCAACGCCTGGCCTCAGACCACTCCGCCAGCGGCTGATGTGGTTGTTGTTGAAACCACTCAAGAAGTGACACGCCAGGTAACAGTTGTTGTTACACGCGTCCTGACAAAAGTGGTCACTGCCACCCCCCGCCCTACCTGGGAATTTACCCCTACTCTCTCTCTTTCCCCGACAACCACCCCTACTCCCCCTCCCCCGCACGCTTCTCTCCTGAAAACAACGGACTGTTTGTATGGCCCGGCTGACTTTTATCTCTATAAGACCACCTATCCTGCCGGCACACAACTGGAAGTGGTGGGGCGCAGCCAGGACGCTCTCTGGATTAACGTTCAAGAAATTCAGGGATGGAATTCTTGTTGGATACCCGCCGAAAATGCTTCGCTAGACCGTGGACAGGTAACAGACTTACCTTTTGTCTATACTGACCTTCCGTTGACACGATATGAATATCGCCCCCCCGCAGCACACGCCGTGCGAGAGGGCGAAATCGTCACTGTCTCGTGGGAGGCAGTCTGGATGTCCAAAGATGAACTGCGAGGCTACCTCATTGAGGCATGGGTTTGTCAAAACGGACAACTCGTCTTTTTGCCAATTGGCATTCAACCCACCTATGAAGAAAACGCTGGCATACTCAGTGTGCAAATCAGGGATGAAAGCGGTTGCGACCAGCCTTCCAGTGCTCAAATTGCGACAGCATCTAAACGGGGATATACCCTCTTTGCAAAAATCTTTTGGCCGCCGCCGTAATCCCGCTGCTCTCAAGTTAGAATTGTCTCTTGCGTTATCAGGCATCCATCCAAACGTCCCAAAGGTTTGATTTGACCGTTGGGACGTTTGAGAATCACTGGTCAAATAATTTTTTGTTCTCGCCCACCCACTCGAACAACCGCCGCACCCCCTCCTCCACCCCCACCTTTGGCTTCCAACCTAACTCGCGCTCAGCCTTGCGAATGTCGGCCACAAAGACTTTCTGGTCGCCAGGGCGCCAGTCGCCATGCGCCACCGGGATGGGTTTACCAAGCAGGCTCTCCAGCAGCGGGCCAAACTCCCTCCAGACGGCGAGCGTGTTTGCCGGTCCGCCACCGAGGTTATAGACCTGCCCGGCCACGCGGTCAATGGAAGCAATGGCGGCATCGTAGGCATCGAGCAGATCTTCAACGTAAAGCACATCGCGCACCTGTTTGCCATCCCCGTAAATGGTGATTTGCCGCCCTGTGAGCGCAGCGATGACCATCCAGGCCAGCCAGCCCTGGTCTTCGATACCAAATTGACGCGGTCCATAAATACAGGATTGCCGAAAGACGACCGAGCGCAGGCCATAAATGCGGGCATAGTCTCGCACGTACTGGTCCCCGGTGCCTTTGGAGCAGCCATAAGGGGAATGAAAGTCCAGGGGTTGGGTTTCGGGGCAACCGAAAGGCAGGTTTTGGTACTCCCAGCGCGTTTCCCGTTCCACCACCGGCACGTTTTCCATCTCTCCATAGACCTTGTTGGTGGAGGCATACAAAACCACCGGCTGGCGTTCACTCAACCGCGCCGCTTCGACGACGTTGAATGTCCCCAGCGCGTTGATTTCGAAGTCTGGCCGCGGGTCGGTGACGGAGGTCGTCACCGCCACTTGAGCCGCCAGGTGAACGATGACATCGGCCTCGCGAGCGGCCTCGGTCAGGCGGGTTGCATCGCGCACGTCAGCGACGATGAGGCGGAAGGCGCGCTCCCCAAATTGGGCACGCAGCCATTCGAGGTTACGCGCCGCACCGGCCCGGGAGAGGTTATCGTAAATCACAACCGTTTCCCCCCGTTGCAGCAAGCGATAGACATAGTTCGAGCCGATGAATCCGGCTCCACCGGTAATCAGATACGTTTTAGTCATGTTCCATTCTCTTTCTCAACTGATGATAAATTCCCAGCAGCGTTTCGCCCTCGGTCGAAAGGGCATACAAGCCAATCACGCCGGTAATGAGATAGGCAAAGAGGTGGTCGGTCACTGCCAGCGCCAGAGAGGCCGACTGATCGCCCGTGACGAGGGTAAGCGCCCCGGCCAGGGCGCCCTCAAAGGTGCCAATGGCCCCTGGCAGGGACGGGATGGCATTGCCAAACGCCACCGCCCCCAACCCAAACACAGCCCACACCGGCCGCGCCGACGGGAAAAACGCCAGCAACAACACGTAAAACTGCCCCACTGCGATGGCCCAGTTGAGCGTCATCCACAGCAAGAAGCGCAGAAAAAGCCAGCCATCGGTCAGGACAGCCAGGCCCGAAAACAAGGGAAGAAAGAAATTCTCGCCGGTTGTGCGCACATGGGGCCAGCGCGCCGTCAGACGTTGAAACAGGTGCAGGGTTTGCTCGCGATGCTTGGCGATGACGTAGAGCGCAAGCAAACCCACCAGCACCAGGGCACCGACCGTCAGGGCAATCGGTTCAGCACGTTGTGCGCCCACCACAAAAGGCACAGCACTCAGCAAAAGGGCCGCCGAAAAGGCCAGGTCCACCACCCGCTCGATGACCACCGTTGAAAAGACATCCAGGAAGTTCAACCCGGCTTTGCGACCAAGCAAGAAGGCGCGTCCAACCTCGCCCAATCGGAACGGGAAGACGTTATTCAGCAAATAGCCTTCGCAGAGCGTCAGGAACGCGTGTCGGTAGGAGGCACGTCCGCGTAAGAGCGTCCGCCAGACAACGGCGCGCACAGCCAGCCACAGCAGCGAGGTCAGCACGAATGCCGCCAACAGCCCAACCTGCGCTGTGCGGAGCGCCTCGACAAAGCGGCGCAGGTCCACAAAATAAGAAATGGCTGCAATGGCAAGAAGACTGAGAAGCGTTCCCGGCAGCCAGCGGCGGGCGGATTTCCAAAATCGGGACATAAAAACCTTTCAACGCGAAGGACACCAAGGGTCATGAAGGAAAAGATTCACAAAGGTTTTCCTTGTGTTTTCTCCTTTGTGCTCCGTTGTGTCCTTCGTGTTACGAATCACTCCTCTTCCAGTCTCAATACCGCCATGAAGGCCTCTTGTGGAATTTCGACATTGCCGACCATCTTGAGGCGTTTCTTGCCTTTTTTCTGCTTTTCGAGCAATTTCTTCTTGCGGGTGATGTCGCCACCGTAGCACTTGGCCAATACATCCTTGCGCAAGGCTTTGACATTGGCGCGGCTGATAATTCGCCCCCCAGCAGCAGATTGAATCGCCACGTCGAACAACTGGCGTGGGATGAGGTCTTTGAGGCGAGTAATCATCCGCTGCCCCTTGTGGTAGGCGTCCTTTTTGTGGACAATGGTGGCCAAAGCATCCACCGGCTCTCCATTGACCAGGATTTCCAGTTTTTGCAATTCGTCCGGGCGGTATTCCAGAAACTGATAGTCCAGCGAGGCATAGCCGCGCGTCCTGCTCTTCAACTCGTCGAAGAAGTCCACGATAATCTCAGACAGCGGAATTTCGTAATTCAACTGAACGCGGTGCGGGGCGGGATATTCCGGTCCTTTGAAAATTCCGCGCCGCTTGGTCACCAGGTCCATAATCGGGCCATAGTACTCGGTGGGCGTGATGATTTCGATCGTCACCCACGGCTCACGGATTTCGACAATTTCGCCCTCATCGGGCAAAGCAGCGGGAGTATCTACGATTTTTGTTGTCCCGTCGCGCAGCAGCACCTCGTAGGCTACCGTGGGAGCAGTGAAGACCACGTCCAGATCGTACTCGCGCTCGATGCGCTCCTGAATGATTTCCATGTGGAACAAGCCCAAAAAGCCGGCGCGGAAGCCATAGCCGAGCGCCTGCGAAGTTTCGGGTTCAAAGACGAGTGAGGCATCGTTGAGTTGCAACTTTTCGAGGGCATCGCGCAAATCCTGATAATCGTCGGCTTCTGCAGGATAGATGCCGGCGAAGACCATCGGCTTGGGGTGGCGGTACCCCGGCAACGGTTCCGCAGCGGGGCGGGCAGTGCTGGTGATCGTATCCCCTACCCGCGCGTCGTGCACGGTCTTCAGGCCAGTGGCGATGTAGCCGACCTCGCCAGCGGTCAGCGCTTCGACGGGCTTCATCCCCGGCGAAAAGACGCCCACTTCAATCGGCTTCACCTGCGCACCGGTGGACATCAGGTGAATATCATCACTGATAGATACCCTGCCATCCATGACCCGCACATAGGTAATGACGCCCTTGTAGGAGTCGTAATGCGAATCGAAGACCAGCGCACGCAGCGGTGCGTTGGGGTCTCCCTTTGGCGGGGGAATGCGCTGCACAATGGCCTCGAGAACGGCCTCCACGTTCGTCCCGTCCTTGGCCGAGACGCGCAGGATCGACTCGGGCGGGACGCCGAGCAGGCTGGCAATGTCTTCTGCCACCTCGTCCGGGCGGGCAGTGACCAGGTCAATTTTATTGATGACGGGGATGATTTCGAGATTGGCCTCAATGGCCTGGTAGAGGTTGGCCAGCGTCTGGGCTTCAATGCCCTGGGTGGCATCCACCACCAGCACGGCTCCCTCGCAGGCAGCCAGCGCACGGCTGACCTCGTAACCAAAATCCACATGGCCAGGGGTGTCAATCAAATTGAGTTCATAGGTCTGACCATCGGCTGCGGTGTAATGCATGCGCACAGCCGAGGCCTTGATAGTGACCCCTTTCTCACGCTCGAGGTCCATCGAATCGAGAATCTGTTCAGTGGTATCACGGTCAGAAACGGTGCCGGTGAGATGCAACAACCGGTCGGCGAGGGTGGACTTGCCGTGATCCACGTGAGCGATGATGCAGAAGTTACGGATATTTGCAGCCATAAGCGCCGAAAGTATACCCGATTTTGGGCGCAGAGAAACACAGATCATATGGGTTTCTCAAAGTCACTTGACGACCGGCGCAGAACATACTGCTCACCGTTTCACCGCTGAATCGCAGAGAGCGCAGAAATTTTGCATGGTTCCCCCTGTGTTTGCATTGTTGCGGTCAAAGTTAGCCAAACGCCCTTAGTTTGCGCTGCGATGGTCAGGAATGACAGGAGCATGAGTATAGCCTCTTTGTCTTTTAGAATCAAAACCGTCAGGCTGCCTGTAACGGAGCCTGACGGTTTGGATCAGTTGCGGGGGGTGGATTTGAACCACCGACCTCCAGGTTATGAGCCTGACGAGCTGCCACTGCTCTACCCCGCGTCGGGTGCTTGCTATTCCTTAGCGAGCGAGCCGCAATTGTACACCGGCCCGCCGGAGGCGTCAAGGATTCAGATTGATTTCCTGGCTGTAAAGGTACATTGTCCCAGGAATGCGATCATCGGCCTGGCTGATGGTCAGGCGCACCGGCGTAAAGGACGATACACGATAGGGCAGGCTGATCGAAAAGGGGACATAGAGGTCGTCTGGATTAGGCTGAATGGGAACTTCTTGTGAAGCCAGGACCGCGCCCTGGCGGTCAATTAATTCAATCAACAGCGGCGAAGCATTGTAGGGACGCATTTTGCCAGCCACCAGCAAATTGCCGCCGGCAATGCGCTTGCCTACGGCGGGCGAATCGAGCACGCAACGCTCCGCAAGATTACCCGGCGGGTTAATGACGGGCAGACCATCTGAAAGGAGCAGAAGATGGACCGATTGAACAGCCATCCGCCGCCCAAATTCGTCGCGGGTGGTGAGAGTCAGTCGCCCCAGTTCAGCAGCACCGCGCGGCTGGAAGTCCAGGCTCCAGGAGAAGAAGGCCCATTTGTAATCTGTGTTCAGTTGCAACAGTTCGGAGGCCAAAACTGTACCATCCTCGCCGAAGAGTTGGATGAGGCCCTGGTTGTCGTGCCCCGGTACCGCATACCCGTAAAATGAGACCGGCGAGGTGACGCGTGAGAGTGGCCCCGGCGAGTAGAACTGAATGGTCGCCGACCCGGCCTGCGGTTGGGGAATGGCAGTAGGTTGAGCAGTGGGAAGAGCCAGGGTGGGCAGCGGAGGCGCGGGGAGGGCCGTGTCTGTCGGCTGGGGGGACGGGGAAACGGTCGGCTCGGGAGGCAGCGGGGTCGGAGAAACGATGTCTGGGGTAAGAGAAGCGGCAAGAACGGGCTGCGGAGAGGGCTGCGCTGGGGTGACGGCGGGCAGGTCCGGGGGCCGGGCCGCTTCGGCAGCAGGCGGCGTGGAGGGCAGGCAGGCTGTCAAGGCGGCGAGCAGGAGACAGGTCAGGATGAGGCGGCGAGTCATATCGGTTATTATAAACAAGAGACGCCCCTTGCGGGGCGTCGGGCTTTAGAGATTGTAGATTTCGCCGTATTTTCGGCGCAGGTAACGCATGTAAGGCGCGGCGTCAATTTTTGAGCCGACCACGCGCTGGACGAGTTCCTGGGGCATGAACTTGCGCCCGTGGACGTGGATGTTGGTCCGCAGCCAGCCGAGCAGAGCATCGAATTTGCCCTGGCGGAACTGGTCATCGAGGTCGGGGATGTCCTGGTTGATTTTTTCCCACAGTTGGGCCGAGATGAGGTTGCCGAGAGCGTAGGTGGAGAAGTAGCCAAATAAGCCCCACGACCAGTGAATATCTTGAAGGACGCCCTGGGCATCATTGGGCGGGGTGAGGCCGAGATATTCTTGCATTTTGGCGTTCCAGACCTCCGGGAGGTCTTTGACAGCCAGTTTGCCTTCGATGAGGCCCAATTCGATTTCCAGGCGCAGCATGATGTGGAGGTTGTAGGTGGCTTCATCGGCCTCGACGCGGATGAAGGATGGCTGGACTTTGTTGATGCCTTTGTAGAAGGCGTCCAGGGGGACATCGGCCAGTTGGGGGAATTTGGATTGCAAGATGGGGTAGAAGTGTTGCCAGAAGGGGTAGGAACGGCCCACGAGGTTTTCCCACATGCGGCTCTGGGACTCGTGGACGGCAAGCGATGCACCGCCGATGAGGTTGGTGCGCAGCAGGCTCTGGCTTACACCCTGTTCGTACATGGCATGACCGGCCTCGTGCATGGTGCCGAAGAGCATGGAGTTGAGGAAGTTGGGGGCGATGCGGGTGGTAATGCGCACGTCGTTGACGCCGGGGCCGCCGGTGAAGGGGTGGGCAGATTTGTCCTGCCGGCCACGCTCCCAGTCGTAGCCGAACTTGGTGATGACTTCTACGCCAAATTCCCACTGTTTTTGCTCATCGAAGGGTTGATGCAAGAAGGAATCGTCCACCTGTGGCCGGGCGGCAATGGCGCGGATAAGTTCGACCTGTTGGGGGCGCAGGGCGTCGAAGATGGCTTTGACGTCAGCGGTTTTCATCTCCGGCTCGTAGCCATCGAGCAGGATGTCGTAGGGATGGTCAGCCGGGGGGAAGAAGCCAACGAAGCGGTGGGTAAGTTCGACGATTTTTTCGAGGTGCGGGCGGAAGATGGAGAAATCGGATTTGGCGCGCGCTTCGGCCCAGGCCTGGTTTGCCAGGGTAACCACCTGCGCCTGTTCGACGACGAATTCGGGCGGGATGCGGGTGGCGCGTTCATAGTCGCGGATGGCAAACTTGATGAGGCGGGCGTCGTCCGAATCGGGGTCGAGGGTCTCGGCATAGGGGCGGAGGTCATCGAGCAGTTTGCCCAGTTCGGGGGAGGTGCCGATTTCGTGGGCAATTTTGTTGAGGGTGGCGAGTTGCTGACCGCGCATTTCCGCTGCCTTAGGAGGCATGTAGGTCTGCTGGTCCCAGTTCAAAATGGCTTGCGCGCCGCCCAAATCAGCCAGGGTGGCAAGAATTTCTTTGAGTTTGGCGAGTTTTTTCTCCACAGCGGATCCTTTTGATGCAAGAATTGAGAGAGCCACAGGAAACGGCAGGGGCGATTATAACGGTAAGAGGAGACCCACGGCAAGGCATTGATCCAGATGAAATATGGCTTTCTCAAAGCCCCTTGCTAACCTGTGCGGAACATGGCGATTGAACAACCGCTGCGTACGCACAGTACACAGAAATTTTTTGTGGTTTTCTCTGCGTTCTCAGCGGCTCTGCGGTGAAAACTTTGACTTTGAGACAACCATGCGAGATAAAACCTCCCGAAAGTTTGCAAACCTTCGGGAGGGTGTTCTCGTTACTCGTAGCGAAGGGCTTCGACCGGTTCGAGGTTGGCTGCCCGATTGGCCGGGTAAATGCCAAAGAACAGGCCTACGGCTGCAGAGAAAAGGGTAGCCAGAAGGATGGAGTCGACGCCAATGGAGGGAGTCAGGGGGGTGCCAGAGGCAGCAGCAATGCGCCCGACGATGAAGGCAATCAGCCAGCCAAGAGCAATGCCAATCAGGCCGCCGATGAGGCTCAGGAGCGAGGATTCGGTCAGGAACTGGATGAGGATGTCGCGTTTGCGCGCTCCCAGCGCTTTGCGCAGACCAATTTCGCGGGTCCGTTCGGTGACCGAGACAAGCATGATGTTCATGATGCCGATTCCACCTACCAGCAAGGAAATTCCAGCAATGCCACCGAGGAAGATGGTGAGAACGCCGGTGACTGTTTCAGCCACGTCAATGAAATCTTGCTGGGAGAAGATGGTGAAATCGTCTGCGCCGATGGGGGTATTGTGGCGCTGGCGGAGGATTTGGGCAATTTCCTCGGTGGCCTGAGGAATGGAGTCCACGTCCAGCACCTGGACAAGAATCAGGCCCACCCGCTGACGGTTGCTGCGCTGGAGGATGCGCGTCTGGGCCGTCTCGAGAGGGACAATGACATCCGCATCCTGGCTTCCCATCATGCCACCGCCGCGCGGCTCCAGCACGCCCAAAATGCGGAATGGTTGGCCGTTGATGCGCAGGGTTTCGCCGACCAAGCCATTGCGATAACCAAACAACTTGTCTGCCACATCTGGACCAATGACAACTACTGAGGCGTATTCGAGACGATCTGCATCCGTGAAAAATTCTCCCTCAAGCAGGGCGTAATTGCGCATGGTGAAATATTCGGGGGTCGTGCCGGTCACCGAGACCTGCATCTGCTCGCCGTTAGCGGTCAGGATGGCTCCTCCCTGTACCGCTGGTGCGACCGCCACCACAGACGGGGCCTGGAAGGGGTCGGCAATGGCGGCAGCATCGCTGAGGGTCAGCGGCTTGGGGTTGCGGATATCATCGCTACCGCCGGAAATGATGAAGAGAAGATTGGTGCCAATTCCGCTGATGGAGCCCGTGATCGTATCCTGGGCGCCGCGTCCCACGCCCAGCATGGCAATCACCGCGCCGACGCCGATGACGATGCCCAGGATGGTCAGTCCGGAACGCAGTTTATTTGCATTGAGGCTTTCGAGGGCTTCAAGGATTGCTTGTGCCAGATTCATGCCCGTTTTTCCTTTCTAATTTCCAGAGCCTAAGCATTCTCAATCAGCCCATCCTTCAAGCGGATGATGCGTTGGGCTTGTGAGCCGACGTTGGGGTCGTGCGTGACGATAATCAACGTTGTGCCAAATTCGCGATTGAGATTGAGCAGAAGGTTCATAATTTCCTGCCCGACTTTCGAGTCGAGGTTGCCGGTTGGCTCGTCGGCCATGATAATGGCAGGGTTGTTGACCAATGCTCGGGCAATGGCCACCCGCTGCTGCTGCCCGCCGGAGAGTTCTGTCGGACGATGGAAGAGGCGGTCAGCGAGTCCCACCGCCTCCAGAGCTGCCTGGGCGCGCTCACGCCGTTTTTTCTGCACACCAGCATAGCGCAGAGGCAGTTCCACATTGGCCAGAGCATTAGCCCGAGGTAAGAGATTGAAGGACTGAAACACAAAGCCGACTTTGCGATTGCGAATGCTGGCGAGTTGGTCATCGCTCAATTCCGAAACCACCTCGCCATCGAGCACATACTTGCCTGAGGTCGGCTGGTCCAGGCAGCCGAGGATGTTCATCAAGGTAGATTTGCCCGAACCCGAAGGTCCCATAATGGCGACGACTTCGCCGCGGGCAATTTGAAGCGAGACGCCTCTCAGTGCCTGGACTTCAACGTCACCCATTTTGTAGATTTTGGTCAGGTTTTCAGCCTGAATAACCCAGTCCATCATAATTTCACCTTTCAGCGCCGAACAAAGGGAGGTGGACCCTGAACATTTTGCTCATTGAACAATTCCGGCGAGGGGTTGAGAATGATGACATCGCCCTCTGCTAAATCGCCCTCAAGGACCTGGCTGTAAAAGTCGGAAGTCGCTCCCAAACTAATCTCAACCGGTTCCGGTTGCCCATTGCGGACCACAAAAATATAGCGTTTTCCTTCAACCAGCCGAACGGCGCGGTTGGGGACAAGGAGGACATCATCGAGTTGCATCACCTGAATGGTGACGGCTGCGGTCATGCCGGGTTTGACGTTTTCATCAGCGTCTGTCAGTTCGACTGTCACGGTGAAATTCACCACGCCCTGTGTCACAGTTCCCGCCTGGGCTACCTGAACCACTTCGCCGTGATATTCCCGACCAAGAACCGCGTCAAACGTCACGATGACAGGCTGGCCAACGGCTACGCTGTTGATGTTGACTTCTGAAACCTGCACATCCACCAGCAAGCGGGAAAGGTCATCGACTCGAAAGCCCACGGTGCCAGGGCTGACCTGGTCACCGGGGAGAGGATTGGCCACCGTGATCACGCCATCAAACGGTGCCTCCAACCGTGACATGCGGACCGTGGCCCGCGCTGCGTCAACTCGAGCCTGCGCTGCCAGTACATCATCCGGATCGGGGCCATCTTTGAGCCGCTCCCACTCGCGTTTTGCATCTTCCAATTGCGCCTCCGCCAGAGCCAGATTAGCGCGCGCTTTTTCAATATCTGTACCTGAAGGAACCAGTAAAAAGTAATTCAGGCTATTCTGTGCTCGCTCTACAGCCAGGCGGGCATTATAGAGGGCAGTATATGCCTGTGCCTTTTGAGGATCATCATCAGGATGATCTTTGTACAAATTGTAGACCGATTCAGCCTGCTTCAAATTGTTTTGCGCCAGTGTCAGTTGCGACTGCGCATTTAAAATATCATCGCTGGTCGCGCCGCGACTGGGAGATAACATGCTGTTGAGCGTGGCCTTGGCACTATCATACTTTTGTTGGGCCGTGACCAGGGCCAGTTGCGCCTGAGCACGGGCAGTATCAGAAGTGAGCAAATTCTCCAAAGTACGTTCAGCATTTACCAAATCTGCCTGTGCCAGGATAATGCTTTGAGGCAGAGAAGACGGTTCCAGAGAAGCCAGAACATCGCCTTGTTTTACTTTGTCTCCAACCGAGACGTTCACCGATGCCACTGTGCCACTCGTCTGCCAGGTCAAAATGGCCGATTGATTGGCGCGCACGTTGCCAGTTGCCCCAACGCTGGCAATTAAGGTGCCGCGTTCGACCACCGCTGTCTGATAGCCGCTCAACAAATCTGCGGTTTGATTGGAGCGACGGATGGCAATAAAGACAATCAAAGCAACCACAACCAGCGCAAGCAGTGCAAGCGTCTTACGCTTGAGGATGGCCGCCCAAATTTTCTTGATTCCTTCAAAGATTCTTTTCATCAGTTCACCTCCATGAATAAACAATGCGATTGTAACCGTCCTATATCCAATTTCCAAAGAAAATAGGACCAGTTCTTATACGACTCTTACGCAACACGGCAAGTAATTTGACAATGTCAAGTTAAACTCTTGTTCTATAAACTCTACGCATTTTGTCACTGCGAGCAAAGCGAAGCAGTCTCCTGGCTTGCAAGGAGATTGCTTCGTCGCAAAAAACGCTCCTCGCAATGAC
>DAOTZT010000184.1:0-3015 GCA_034434255.1 Anaerolineales bacterium
AGCAGGTCAACAAAGACCACTAAGAAAATCGAGAAGAGACGTTTGTTGTTCATGGTTCCTTATCGAGTATGTTTTTTGCCACAGATAAACACGGATTGACACAGATTAGTGCAGAAGACGTGGAATCAACACTGGCGTATTCTTCTTGTATTCTTCGTACTCCGGCTGTTCGCCCCATCTGGCGTCGGCTTTTTTCTCCAGCAGGGGGATGCCGCTGACGCGGGTGAGCAGGAAGGCGACGAACAGCGGGGAGATCAGCGCTATCCACTGCCAGCCGTGCAGGACGGGCAGCGTGATGATGAGAACGCCCACCCACAGGAGAATTTCACCGAAGTAGTTGGGATGGCGGGAGCGCGACCACAATCCCGTGCGGATGAACTTGCCCCGGTTCGCCGGGTCGGCGTTGAAGCGGCTCTTTTGGGCGTCGGCGATGACCTCGATGCTGAAGCCCGTCAGCCAGACCAGGAAGCCGATCAGGGCGAAGAGGTCCAGGTCTTTGCGCGCTGCGGTGGTGATGCCAATCAGCGCGGCGGAGGCGGTGAACGTCACCCACAGGGCTTGAATCGTCCAGGCGTTGAGGAAGCGGATGAAGGAGGGCTTGATCTCGTCGAAGCGGTCGTCCTTGCCCGCCTTGCGGATGCGGCGGAAGAGAAATGTCCCCAGGCGCAGCGCCCAAACGATGACCAGCGCCGCCAGCAGGAGGGCGCGGGCGTCGGCGCCGTCGCTGAAGAATACGGCAATCAGCGTGATCGAAAGGTAGGTGAGGCTGCCTGTCAGGTCGTAGAATTTTTCAGTCTGGAAGAGATAGGCGGGAATGAACGCCAGCCACTGAATGAGGAAAGCGAGGGCCACGACCAGCGCAAAGACGGCGAAGCCGCCGAGCGTCGCGCCGCCCTGACTGCCCGCCAGCGCCACCAGCGCGCCAACGAGGAGCAGGATGGGAAAGGTGATCCAGGAATTGCGGTCTTTCATGAGAAATTCTCCAGTTTGAAAGTAGGACGGGTTAGAACCCGCGTCGTTGACCCTGCCAGGGCGGGGGCGTGCCGTTGCGGAATTCTTCCACGCTCGGGCCGCCCAGGTGGGCAAGCCGCCACGTACCGTACAGGTAACTGACGACCAGCAAAAGGAGGGTCGCCGGCCAGCCCGTCAGCGTGTTGACCCACGCCAGTTGACCGACATCCTGATTGCGGTAAACGCTTACCTGCCAGAAGAGACGCAGGGCAAAGTAGAACAGCCAGGCAACGGTCACTTCGGTATAGGCAGGGCGGACGCGCTTGTGCCAGTACCACTCCAGCGGCCAGCGCCGGGCCAGGTAACTTGTCCATGCCACCAGCGGCTTGCCGATGAGCAGGCTGACCAGCGTCAGGGCGACGGTCAGGCCGCCGTTGACGATGCCCGGCAGGAAGTAGCCCTCCGAACGTCCGAGCAGGAGCGCCAGGGCGATAGCCAGACCGACGCTTCCCAAGCCGCCCAAGGCGTACAGCACCGACTGTCTGCGCCGCAGGCGGAGGACGGCAATCAACGCTGAGAGAAGCACCGCGCCGGCGACCGCAGCGGTGAAGCCCGCCAGTCCGTTCAGCAGCAGGAAGAGCACCGGCGGCAGGATGGTGTCGAGCAGTCCGACCTTACCCGTGACGGCGCGAAGTTCCTCCAGCAGTTCACGCGCCTTATCAGGCATGTTTCCCCAGCCAGAATTTGCGCCAGTCACCCTGGCTGGATTGCAGGGTGAGGAAAGCGTAGAGTGCGCCGGTGAAGAAGCCGAGCGTCATCATGGCGACCGTCCACAGCATAGCGACGGGCAGGGACTTCTCGCGGTAGATAATCCACATCGAGAAGAGCGTGAAACCCGTGTACAGGTCCACGAGCGAGACGATGCCCCAGGGCATGGAAAGCAGTTGACTGCCTTCGCCGGAAAAATCCCCGACGGTGAAGCCATAGAACAACACAGCGGTCATGGCGAGAACGCCGAGCAGGGAAATGAGTTTTGCGATTTTCATTGGATAACTCCTTGTTTTTTTACTGTCATTGCGAGGGCAGTGTTCTTCTGCCCGAAGCAATCTCCTCCTTGCATGCAGGGATTGCCCGGGTACGATGACATGGTCACTTGCGGTTACAGGTCCAGCAGCCCTTCTTTTCCGTCCAGGATCGCAGCGTAGATCAGTTCTGCCAGGGCTTCGGGCTGAAGGGCATTTTTGGGCATCGAGAAGGGAACTTTTGACCAAAAGGCAGTGTTCACCGCGCCCGGGCGGACGACGAGGGTCTTGCGGCGGGTCTCCTTGCGGAGGGCTTCGACGTAGGCTTCGAGACCTGCCTTAGCGGCGGCATAGGCGCTCAGGCCGGGCAGGCGCAGGCGCTCGTGAACCGCGCCCAGGAAGACCATGCGCCCATCAGGTGCGAGGAAAGGCAGGCTGGCTTGGGCAGTAAGAAAGGCACCCGTCAGGTTCGCGGTCAGGAGACGGTTCCAGTCGGCGGGGGTCATCTCGCTGACTTTGATAGAGGCAATGTCCCCCGCGGTGTAGAGGAAAAGGTCGAAGGTGGGGACCATTTCGCCTGCCATCCGCGCTGCAGCGGTGACCTGCGAGGGCTGAGTCACGTCAGCGGCGATGACATGCGGCGTGATGACTTTCATTTCGGCCGGGTGGCGGGAGACCGCGACCACAGTGAAGTTTTCGCTCACGAGTTTTTGGGTGAGGGCTTTGCCGATCCCGCCGGCGGCGCCCCAAATGATAGCGTTTTTCATGGGTGTCTTCTCAAAATTTCTGACGAAAGAGGGTAGGGTTATTTTTGTGCGTTGATCCCGGCGATCGAGAACCTTGCTTCGGGCTGTTCGTTGATGCGAATGGAGATGTCGCCGGCGCGGTTCAGTTCGAGCCGGCCGGTGTTGCCGCAGTTGTCTTTCAGGCTCAGGAAGCCGTAGGCGCGGATGCGGGTGCCTCCAAACAAGGAGAGCGCCAGTTCACTGGTGAGAATGCCTTCGAATTCGGCGGTGTAACTGCCTGCGGTAAAAGTGAATTT
>DAOTZT010000185.1:0-2125 GCA_034434255.1 Anaerolineales bacterium
GAAGCCAGCAAAATCGGCTTCCACGTCCGCTGCCTCGATTCCTGATGTAAAGCCTGCAAGCGTTTGGACAGCCTTTCACTTAGACCGGCATACTGGTTTTTACATTCCATGAGCGCAGCCGCTGCCAGTTCGGCGCAGGCCAGTTGTACATCGAAGGGCGGGGGAGTGCGAGTTTCCGCTTGCTCATCCATGCCGGCTAACCTGGCCAGCACTTTGGGCAACTGATTGGGCGAATCTACATCCAAATAGCCAAACATGAGCAGGACAGGTTCGCGCCACCAGGAATCAAGCACCGGGCCGCTCTCCAAAAAGGAGGCAATCTGGTCTGGATCGTGCAATACCTGGGCCAGATAGCGGCCGGTCAGGAATTCCTGAAAGGAAAGGTGCATGAAGCGGTACAGGCCGCCGCGTTCTTCCAACAAGGTGCCGCGTTCGCAGGTCTGAATCAGCAACTCGTCCACATAGGGCGCATAGGTTTCCTCTGCTCCCAATATCTTGCGGATGGTCTTTTCGTCCACTTCACGGCCCTGTTTTTCGCCCTGGCTGTGCATCTTGAAGGCCAGCAATTGCAGCATGTCGCGGTTCATCGCCAAACTCCCGCTGATGCGGCTTTCAAGTTCCTTGACGACATCCCGATCCTCGATGTAATCCGGGCGCAACATGGCATCCACGGCTTTTTTGTACAGGTCGGCGCGCTGGTCGGGCAAATGCCTGTCGTTGACATGCACAATCAGCAACATGCGCACCATCAATGGGGAATTCACAAAAGGTTCCACGTTTTTACCCAGACGGCTGCGGCGCTCGTTTTCGAGTTTCTCGATCTCGCTCAGCAGGCTGTCGGCCTGCGTCTTGGCTTTCTGCGGACTTTGGGGATGAATAGCGCTATAGGCGCGGCGCACCAGCGCTTCGATATGTTCGCTCTTCAACGGCAACACGCGAATGTGCTGAAAGCCGCGTCCCAGCACGGCCTGCCCGCGGTAAGCCGCCGTCCGGCTGGTAACCACCACGCGCAAGTTCTCGCGTCCGCTGGTCAGGTCTTCGATCGCCTGTCTGACCCGCGCCCGCTCCTCTTCGTTTGGCACTTCGTCCAGCCCATCCAGCAGCAGCAAGATGCAGGTTTCGTTCCGCAAAAGGTGCGCCAGGAATTCGGGCGGCAGGCTCAAGTTCGTCTGACGTTGAACCAGGTATTCCGAGATGTAATATGCCAGAGATTTCTGCTCCGCCGGAGCGGAGGGAGGCAATTTACGCAAATGCGCCGCATAGAGACTCAAGGGCACATACACCGGCAGAGGCATCTGCTCCCCCAGGCCGAGTTCTTGGCTCGACAGGTTGATCTTGCCTTGCAACGCAGCAGCCAGCGACCAGGCAATGTATTGGAGAACGGTGGTCTTCCCGCTGCCAGGGCCGCCGGTGATAATGATGCGGTTTCCCAACGTCAACACTTCATCCAGGCGCACTTCCTCTCTCTGTTTCGCTTGTTGTTCGAGCCGCCTCCTCTCAGGTTTTCCTGTCAAATCGGCGCGCATTTCGTCTTCGTAAGAAATCTCGCGCTCCGCTTGCAGTGGAACATACACACTATCCAGGGGAAGGGTCACCACCTGGCTGCCTCCCCTTTCGATGCCCCGCAGGGTAATCGTGCCATAACTTTCCTGCATCCAATCCAGGTATTCGTCCACCTGGCGCTGCAAATCCTCCCGGTCCACACCGGCGCGTTTGCTGGCATAGTTGTTGATGATGTTCGTAATTTGATTACGATGACCAATGACCTGGACGCTGTCGGTCACATTTCCTGCTGTGCTAATCTTTCCATCTGCGGACAGAGAAGGCTGTTTTCTACGCCTGGTAATCACCTGCGCCGCAAAAATCACCATCGCCAGGATGGCGACGATATAGACCAGCGCCTCGTAATCCGGCGGGATACGGCTGCCCCACAACGCCAGCAGGGCAATGAGCAGCACAGCAAAGGCCAGGATGGCGGTCAACTTCCCCGCCAACGTTTCGAAGAATTTCATCATCCAGTCTTTCATCGTCGGCCCTCCAGCGATGGATTGGTTTGCCGCTAGTTTAGCACAAAAGGCCCTCACCCCCAAGCCCTCACCCCCAGCCCCTCTCCCGAAGGGAGAGG
>DAOTZT010000186.1:0-3454 GCA_034434255.1 Anaerolineales bacterium
ATAAACTCTACGCATTTTGTCACTGCGAGCAAAGCGAAGCAGTCTCCTGGTTTGCGAGGGGATTGCTTCGTCGCAAAAAACGCTCCTCGCAATGACAACTATACGAAAAGATGACATTGTCAAACTACTCATTCTTCTCCACTCTCTCCTTTCCACTGACTGCTCTCCACTCTCTCCCTCTTACCAGTGCTTGTTTCCGCTTTTCTGTGCGAGTATAATAACTATGTGAGTCTCACCCGCAAAATCTGTCTCGTTTTGGCTCTTGTGAGCCTTTTTATTCCTTTTGCCGCGCCGATCCAGGCGCAGCAAGAGGGGGGGCAGTATTTTCCTCAGACGGGGCATAACGTAATCGGAGAATTTTGGGCTTTCTACCAGAGTGTTTCCGACGCGGCAATCGTGTTTGGCGCGCCCATTACTGAGCAATTCCTGGCCAAAGATGGCTCTGGAAAACTGATTCAGTACTTTGAGCGGGCGCGTTTTGAATTAGACCCTTCGAAACCGGTCGGCCAACGCGTGCAGACCACTGATTTAGGAACCCTCCTTTACAAGCCCCGTATTCCATCAGTCAATTTGACCACACCCGGCGCCTGCCGTATCTTCCCGAATGGCATCGGTGTTTGCTACGATTTTTTGAAATTTTACGATCAGCATGGAGGCAAGACTCGTTTCGGCGATCCCATTTCTGGGTTTGAGTTCCAACAGGATGGCCGCATTGTCCAGTATTTCGAAAAAGCCCGCTTTGAATACTACCCGGAGCGTGGAGCGGGCAACACGGTTCGACTTGCCGATTTGGGCCGGATTTATTTCCATCTTGTGGAAGACCCGTCGCTTCTGAATGCCGTTCCCCCCTCGGCCAACATTCCCCGTCTGGATACTTCGATCACTTCTTTGAAGGTCACGGCTTTTGTCTGGCGAGCAGTGACGTTGCCCACCGACACGCAGAAAGTGTATGTGGTCGTTCAAGACCAGGCTCTCAAGGCTGTCAACGACGCGACAGGGACAGTGGTGGTCCACCTGACCAATGGGCAGGACCTGATTTACCCGTTCACGACCAACGCAAGTGGCATTGCTGTCATTTCTGATATTCGTTTCTCCAATCAGACACCAGGGGACTTGATCGAGGTCAATGTGAAAGTCTCTTATCAAAACCTGGAGGCCAGTACAACGACCTCTTTCCGCATTTGGCGCTGAAAACAGGCCGTGGAAAAAAGGCGAATGCCAGCGGGCATTTGCCTTTTTATTGGGGCAAAGTCAATAATCTTGCGATGCATCCGTTATAATACCTGTAGGAGGTTCATATGAATATCGCTGATTTTGTGCAAGGAATTGCTACATTTGCCTGGCTGGTTGTAGTAGGCCTGATTATTATGGCTGTGATTCGTGCCTCGCGCAACCGCCCGACCCGCCATTTCACCGGCATTATTCTGGGTACCCTGGCTGCCGCGGCTGTGTTGACTCTGGTGGCAGCGGGGCTTGTCTTTGTCCAACCGGAGGAGCGGGGCGTAGTCATCTCCCCCTACGACCCGCAGGGGTATCGTTCCAAAGCGCTTGCACCGGGGCTGCACTGGATCATTCCGGGCGAGGTCGTGCGCCTCTACTCGATTTCCCGCCAGACCTACACTATGTCTGCTGCGACGGGAGAAGGTGATGTCTATGGCGATGACTCGATCCGCGCCCGTACCAAAGATGGCCAGGAAGTGTACATTGACGCTTCGGTCATCTTTGCCATCAACCCTGAACAGGTCGTTCAGTTGCACATTGACTGGCAAGACCGCTATCAGCAGGAATTGGTGCGTCCGCTCGCTCGCGGCATCATTCGCGACATGGCCTCCCAATATGGCGTTGAAGAAATCGTCAGCACCAAACGCGCCGAACTTGAAGAAAAGATCACCAATGAATTGGGCGCTAAACTGGCAGCAAACGATTTGCTCTTGATTGATTTTGTCCTGCGCGATATTCACTTCAGCGAGGAATATGCGGTGGCGGTTGAGCAGAAACAAATCGCCGAGCAGCAAGCCTTGCAAGCCCAGTTCGTTGTCGAGCAAAAGAAACAGGAAGCCGAGCAGGCCCGCCAGGTGGCCCAGGGTCTTGCCGATGCCGCAGTGATCCAGGCCGAAGGCGCAGCCAAAGCGCGCATCATCGAGGCCGAGGCCGAAGCCGAAGCCCTCCGGCTGATTGCGGCAGTTCTCGCCGATAATCCCGAACTGCTTCAGTACCAGTACATCACCAAACTTGCCCCCGATGTAAAAGTTATCCTGATGCCGAATGGCTCCCAGTTCATCCTGCCTCCGGAGTTAGTTGCACCCTGAGATGAGCGAATTTCATCCCACCGGACGTCAGATCCGCCTAACCAGCCTCTCCAACTGCGCGGGTTGAGCATCTAAACTCAACGCGGAGACGCTGGCGCAGGTTCTGCGCCCGGTTCAGAATCTTTTCGATTCTCGTTCGTTCCCGGACCTCCTGGTCGGCCTCGGCGGACCCGACGACGCCGCCGTCTGGAGGCTGGATTCAGCGCGCGCCCTGGTCATCACCACTGACTTCTTTACCCCCATTGTGGATGACCCCTACGATTACGGTCAGATCGCCGCCGCCAACAGCCTCTCGGACGTTTACGCCATGGGCGGACAGCCTTTCCTGGCCCTCAACGTGGCCGCCCTCCCGCCCGACCTGCCACCCGAAGTCAACGGCGAAATTCTGCGTGGCGGGGCCGAAAAATGCCGCGAGGCGGGCGTGGTCATTGCCGGGGGGCATACCGTTCAGGATAAAGAGCCGAAGTATGGGCTGGTTGTCTTGGGCTTTGTCCATCCGGAGAAATACCTATCGAAAGGCGGGGCAAAGCCTGGCGATGTCCTTGTTCTGACCAAGCCGCTTGGCTTCGGCGTGACCACCACCGCCCTGAAGCGGCAAAAAGCCGATCCTGCCGATGTGGAGGAAGTGGTCGGCTGGATGAAACGTCTCAACGACAAGGCCGCCGCCCTGGCCGTGGAATTTGGCCTGCGCGGCGGCACAGACGTGACCGGCTTCAGCCTGCTTGGTCATGGTCTCGAAATGGCCGAAGCCTCCGGCGTGGGGTTCCGGCTCGAGATGGAAAAAATCCCCTTTGTTTCCTGTGCTCAGAAATACGCCGAAATGTGGACCTTCCCCGGCGGCGCGGCGGACAACCGCCTCTACTTCGGGCCGCGCGTCCGCTTCGCGGGGGGAATCACCGAGGAGCGGCAAATGCTGTGCTTCGACCCGCAAACCAGCGGCGGGTTGCTGCTGGCTGTCCCGAGGTCCGAAATCGCTGCCTTCCTGAAGCGGGCCGAGGAGATCGGTCAGCCGGCCTGGGTCATCGGCGAGGCGGTCGAGGGCGCAGGGATTGAAGTGGTTTGAGTTTACTCAAGGGGCGTGCGTCCACCGGCACTCTTCCAAAGATTCTCCTGAACATCAGGAGTAACTGTTCAGCCATGTCATT
>DAOTZT010000187.1:0-11449 GCA_034434255.1 Anaerolineales bacterium
GTCATTGCGAGGAGCGTTTTTTGCGACGAAGCAATCCCCTCGCAAACCAGGAGACTGCTTCGCTTTGCTCGCAGTGACAAAATGCGTAGAGTTTATAGAACAAGAGTTTAACTTGACATTGTCAAACTACCTACCCTTACCCCAGTCCTCTCCCAAAGGAAGAGGAACACGGCTGTCAAAAAGCGGATGGTGTGGCCGAAAACGGCAAAAACTCTTTGCGTTTGCTCCGCTCTCCCTTCGGCAAAGGGGATGGGGCGAGGGTGGAGAGTACTTAGCCACTTGTTCAGAATTATACCTGTAATCTCTTCAAAACATTCGTGAGGCCGTAACCGCAGCCTTTCCACTTCAGATGGGAAAAAAGTCATCTTCAGGATGGGCGTTTGTTCGTCCCAGCCCTTGACCGCACTGTGATAAACTTATTTCACTATTCCACCAACCCTCTTTTCAGGAGACTTTTTCAACCCTATGTGCGGCATTTTTGGCATTGTCACAAAAGATGAACAACAACTTGGCCCGATTCTCATCGAGGCCGCCAAACGGCTCACCTACCGCGGCTATGACTCGGTCGGAGCGGCAACTATTTCCGGGTCCAAAATAGACCTGCGCAAAGACGTGGGCAAAGTAGAGGAGGTCGCCGCCCGCTACAAATTCGACGAAATGCGCGGCCAGCGCGGCATCGCGCAACTGCGCTGGGCCACCTTCGGCGAGCCGTCGCAGGTCAATGCCCAGCCGCACCTGGATTCGGACGGGGACCTCGTCGGCGCGCACAACGGCAACGTGGTGAACAACGCCGAATTACGTGAGCAGTTCATCGCCGAGGGCCTCACCGTCCGCTCGCAAAACGACGGCGAGACCTGCGTCCACGCTGTGGAACGCTACCTCAACCGCGGCTACGAGTTCATTGACGCCATCCGTCTGGCCTACGGCGACCTGGAGGGCGATTACGCTTTTGTCATCGGTCGCGTCAACGACGATAAACTCTACGCCTTCAAAAAAGGCTCTGGCATGGTAGTCGGCATCGGAGATGGCTTCACCTGTGTCTCGTCCGACCTGCCGTCCATTTTGCCGCTCACCCGCACGGTCATCCGCCCGCAGGATGGGGAGATCGTCACCCTGTGGGCCGATCGGGTGGAGGTACGCTCGGTCAAAGACAGCAAACTGATCGACCGTCAGCCGGAGACCGTCACCGAGAGCATGGACGCGGTGCAGAAGGGGGGCTATCCCCACTTCATGCTCAAGGAAATCCACGAGCAGGCGCAGGCGGCGCGCGAATTGCTCCATGTGTTGAACGGCAACCGCGAGGTCGAGGCGCTGGTGGCGAAAATGAAAAAAGCGCGTCACCTGTACTTCATCGGCTGCGGCACAAGTTATCACGCCGCCTCGGCTGGGGCCGTCTTTTTTGCTCAACTGGCCGGGCGAGCAGTTATTCCTGTCCTGGCTCCGCAGTTCATTGCCCAGTATGCGCCGGCAATCAATCATGACGATGTCGGTATTTTTGTCAGTCAGTCGGGGGAGACAAAAGATGTGCTGAACGCGCTGGAAGCCGCAGAAGCGCGCGGCATGGCCTGTTTTGGCCTGGCCAACGTGGTCGGCTCCACGCTGACGAAGGCCACGTCGTTCTGTTTACCGCTCTGCTGCGGCTACGAGATCAGTGTTCCGGCCACCAAGACCTTCACCAACCAGGTCATCACCTTTCTGTACCTTGCCTACAAAATGGCAGGGAAAGACGTCCGCCCGCTGGATGAAATCCCATCTTTGATTGAAAAAACACTGGAAATGACCACGGCACAGGTGGAAACGCTGGCGGCAGAAATCAACGCCTGGAATGACCTGTATTGCCTCGGCTACGGTACCACCTACCCTATCGCCCTCGAAGGCGCGCTGAAACTGAAGGAGGTCACCTACGCCCACTGCGAAGGGATGCTCTCAACCGAGTTCAAGCACGGGCCGCTCTCGGCAGTGAGCAAGGGGTTCCCGATTATTTTCGTGTCGGATGGAAGCGCAGTACCGCTCATCATCAGCGGCATCAACGAGGTCAAGGTGCGCGGGGCGCGAACGATTGTCGTTGCCGAGGAAGACCCCCGTCTGCGCGCCAACGCCGACGATTTGATCGTCATCCCGCCCTCCGACCCGCAGATTGCCGCCCTGCTCGGCGTGCTGCCGCTGCAACTCCTGGCCTATCACATGAGCGTCATGCGCGGCTACGATCCAGATTTTCCCCGCAATTTGAGCAAAACGTTGACGGTCGATTAGCAGGTCACGCTTGTAGGTCACGCTTGTAGGTCACGCTTGTAGGTCACGCTTGTAGCGTGACCTACTGTGGCTATCACACGAGCGTCATGCGCAGCTACGATCCGGATTTTCCCCGCAATTTGAGCAAAACGTTGACGATGGATTAGCAGGTCACGCTGGTAGGTCACGCTTGAAGCGTGACCTACTCTGCATATCACACGAGCGTCATGCGCGGCTACGACCCCGATTTCCCCCGCAATTTGAGCAAAACGTTGACGATGGATTAGCAGGTCACGTTTGTAGTCACGCTTGTAGCGTGACCTATAAAAAGAAGCATGACCTACTCCCCCCACTCCCCCCGCTTTGGCTCCTCCCACGCAAAAGGCGCTGGGTACAAACCGCGTTTTTCCCATTCCACGTAACTACTCTCCTGCCAATTGCGCGGATCCTGCACGTACCCATGTTTCACCGGATTGAAATGAATGTAATGCAAATGATTTTCGAAATCGCGGTCGTCTCGAATCACATGATCCCAAAACCGTTTTTGCCAAAACTTCAAAGGCTGAGAGGGTAATAAACCTGTTCGTCTTTTGTATTCCTTGGTGAAATTTGGTTTGAGGGAATGCATAATGTCGCTAAAATTGCTCTCGCCCGTCGGCTGAATGATCATGTGAAAATGGTCAGGAAGAAAAACGTAACCAAGCATCAGAAACGGATGAAGCCTTTGAACATTGCGCAAAATCTCACGCAGAAGAGACAAATTTTCTGGCCAGCGAAAAACCGGCTCACGGTCCTGCACCACCTGTGTGATGAAGACCGCCGAGCCGGGGATGTAGTAGCGGCGAAAATTCATGCCGGAATTATACTGTAGGTCACGCTTTAAGCGTGACCTACACTTTCTTCATCGCCTCATACAAAGGCTGCAGGCGTTTATACATCTGCCGATACACGCCATGATACAACTCGTCGTAACGGGCGTGCGTTTTCGCGTCTGGCTCGAAGGTGTCGCGGACGCGGGTCATCTCGCGGATGGCGGTCGGGAAGTCGGGATGCACGCCCGCGCCGACCGCGGCGTCAATGGCCGCGCCCAGGCCCGAGGCCTCGTACACGTGCGGACGGGAGGCCGGCAGGCCGAACACGTCTGCCGTCAACTGTAACGCCGCCTCGGACTGACTCCCCCCGCCCGCCACGCGCAACTCGCGGATTTTCACCCGTGCCCGCTTTTCGGTGCGCTCGGCGCCCTCCCGCAAGGCATAGGCCAGCCCCTCCAGGATGGCACGGTAGAGATGGGCGCGGGTATGCACGTCACTGAAGCCGATGACCGCACCGCGCGCTTCCGGGCCCGGTAAACGCAACCCCGGCGACCAGTAGGGCTGCAGCACCAGCCCCTCCGATCCGGGTGGGACGGCGCGCACCAGATCGTCGAACAAGACCTCCGGCTCCACGCCGCGCTCCGCCGCCAGGCGTTGTTCACGCAAGCCGAATTCCTGCTTGAACCAGGTCACCATCCAATAGCCGCGGTAAATCTGAATCTCGAAACTGTAATACCCCGGCGCCGCCGCCGGATAGGGCGGGATGAGCGGGATGACCTCGATGTACTTCCGGTGGGTGGTGTTGATGGTGGCAGTCGTCCCGTAACTCAGGCAGGCAATGTGCGGCTCCAGGCAGCCCGCCCCAAGTACCTCGGTGGCTTTGTCCGCCGCGGCGGCAATGAGCGGCAGTCCGGCGGGCAGACCGGTAGCCGCGGCCGCCTCCGCTGTGATAACGCCCAGGGGAGAGGCCACCGGCACGAGGTCCGGCAGGAGCGCCTTGTCCATCGGCACGGCCTGCCACTTCCAGCCCCAGGAGGCCTCCCAATCCTGCTTTTTGTAGTCAAAAGGAATGTACCCTACCTGACAACCGACCGAGTCGACGAAGCGGCCGGTCAGACGGTAGGTCAGGTAGCCGGAGAGCAGCACGTATTTGTGCGTCGCCGCCCAGACCTGCGGCTGATGTTTTTGCAGCCAGTTGGCCTCCGCCTCGGCTTGCAGGTAGGCGACCGTCTCCGAAGCCCCGGCCAGTTTGAACGCCAGCCCCCACAACCCGCCGACCGGCTTCACACCTTCCGTGCAGCGCTGGTCGAGCCAGACGATGGCCGGACGCAGCGGTTTGCCGTTTTTGTCCAGGTTGAGGACGGTGCTGCGCTGGGTCGTCAGGCTGACCGCCGCCAGCGAGGACTTGTCCACGCCCTGCGCCCACAACCCCTGACAGGCCTGGCAGACCGCGTTCCAGAAAACTTCGGGGTCCTGCTCGGCCAGGCCAGGCGCGGTGGAGTAATACGGCTCAATCGGGACGCGTGACTTGTACAGCAGATTCCCGCGCGGGTCGAAGACGAGGGCGCGGACAGATTGGGTACCGTGGTCAATGGCGAGCAGGTTTTCGGGCATGAGAGGCTCCTTTTTTGCCACAGAGAAACACAGATGGACACAGATTTTTATCCACGTTTATCCGTGTTCTATGGCTGATTTTATCCCAAACGATAGGCAGTGCGCCACAGGGCGGCGTAGGATGTTTCTTCGGCCTGCCAGCGCGCATCGTCCCAGCCGAGTTCGGGCTGGACCAGGGCGCGGATGCGCGTCATCTGGTCGAGGCCGCCGTTGGGGATGAGCAGACCCAGCCGCACGCGCCGCAGGAGCAAATCTTCCAGGTGGACGACCGCCTCGCGGCGCGCCGCCTGACGCAGTTCGGAAATGATTAATGTAAAGTTTTTGATTTTATGTTATGCTTTTAGGAAAAAATGCTCTTAATGCGCGTGTGGCGTGAAACGTCTTGGCAAGAGGCGCTTCTTACTTCAGTGCTTTTTTTGTAAAGGTTTTACCTGATGTTGTATTAGGGAGGCCCTGTGACCAATCATAAGCATATTTCTCCTTCACCGCAAAGTTTTTCGAGGCCAGACCCATCTGCAGTAGATGCGCGAATTTTTCTGAACCGGGAATTGTCCCTCCTGGCTTTTTTCCGGCGTGTATTGGAAGAAGCACAGGACGAAAAGAATCCCTTGCTCGAGCGGGTCAAGTTTCTTGCGATTGTGGCCTCTAACTTAGCCGAATTTTTCATGATTCGGGTGGCCGGCATCAAGCAACAGATCGCGGCAAACGTTTGGGAAGTATCGCCAGATGGGCATACCCCCGTACAACAACTCAACCTGATTCACAAAGAAGCGCTTGAACTGATGCAAGACGCGCGGGTCTGTCTGAGTCAAATTCTTGTCCTGCTTGAGGCGCAGGGCATTTATTTGCTCAATTACGACGAACTCGATGAGCACCAGAGAGCCGAGGCGAGCCGTTACTTCGACGAAAACATTTTCCCGGTCATAACGCCGATGGCCTACGACCCC
This sequence comes from Anaerolineales bacterium, assembly GCA_034434255.1. Lineage (GTDB taxonomy): Bacteria > Chloroflexota > Anaerolineae > Anaerolineales > Villigracilaceae > UBA877. The sequence goes on from DAOTZT010000187.1 coordinate 5,606, forward strand.
GGTCGCCCGTTCCCCCACATCTCGAACATGAGTTCAAATCTAGCAGTAACTATACGGGACCCGAGAGGGCAAAAGCGTTTTGCGCGCGTCAAAATCCCAAGTACACTGCCGCGGTTGGTTCCCATACCTCCCCCAAAAAACACACGGCTTAAAGAAGAAGAACCACCAAATTTACATTATTTTGTGTGGATTGAACAACTGATTGCAAGGCACCTCGATCGTCTTTTCCCGGGCATGGAAATTATTGCAGCGCATCCTTTTCGGGTGACACGCGACGCCGACATCGTGATTCAAGAACTTGAAGCAGAAGATTTGCTTGAAACTATTGAGCACAGTATTCGCGAACGTCGCTTTGGCTCTGTTGTCCGTCTAACGATTGACCCCAGCATGCCCAAAGAAACTCTTGATATTCTGGCAAATAACCTTGAGTTAGAACCTGAAGATATTTATACGGTGGACCCCCCTCTTGGTTTGAGTGATTTGATGCAATTGTATTCATTAGAACGGCATGATTTGAAATATCCGCCTTTTTTGCCTCACACCCCAAGCATCTTCAAGGAAACAGAAAATGTTTTTGCAGCAATTTGTCGCCAGGACATTTTATTACACCATCCCTACGATTCATTTTCCCCTGTGGTTAACTTCTTGCAAGCCGCAGCGAACGACCCGGATGTGCTGGCAATCAAACAAACGCTGTATCGCGTAGGACGCAACTCCCCAATTGTCGAAGCCTTGCTCCAGGCCGCTCGAAATGGCAAGCAAGTTGCAGTTCTCGTCGAGTTAAAAGCGCGCTTTGATGAAGAAAGCAACATTGAATGGGCCCGAACACTGGAGCGGGAGGGTGTTCACGTTGTCTATGGATTGTTGGGTCTAAAAACGCATGCGAAGCTGGCACTTGTCGTACGCCGGGAAGAAGGGCGACTCCGGCGTTACTTGCACCTTGCTACAGGGAACTACAATATAACCACTGCTCACGTATATACAGACCTGGGTCTTCTGACTTGTGATGAGGATCTTAGCGCTGATGTCACGGATTTGTTCAACTACTTGACTGGTTATTCTGAGAAAAGGGACTATCGCAAAATTTTAGTTGCGCCCATTAACCTGCGCCAGAGATTAGAAGAACTGATCCGAGAGGAAATTGAAAAAAAGAAGCGCGGTGAACCTGCGCATCTGATTTTCAAAGTGAACGCTCTAGTTGATGAGCGGATGATCCGATTGCTTTATGAAGCATCACAGGCGGGAGTAAAGGTAGATTTACTTGTACGGGGTATGTGCTGTCTTCGGCCAGGGGTAGATGGCCTATCAGAAAACATTCGCGTTACCAGTATCGTCGGTCCTTTTTTGGAACATAGCCGCATTTTCTACTTTTACAACGGTGGGGAAGAAAAAATCTATTTAGGGAGTGCAGACTTAATGCCGCGCAACCTGGATCGGCGCGTGGAAGTTCTATTTCCGATACGAGATGCACGTCTGATCCGTGAGATTCGTGATCAAATTCTGGCTACATATCTTGCGGATAATTATCGCGCCCGGCTGATGCTGCCTGATGGAAGTTACAAGCGCCTGACGCCCCAAGAGGGTAGCCCTGTAATAGATAGTCAAGCCATGTTGCTACGCCGCACAATAGCCGAAAATTGATTTTTGAAAGGAAATGGAACCAATGAAACTGTATTTTTTGCGTCATGGAATTGCCTTTGAACGAAGCACGTGGGAACAAGACGACACCCGGCGCCCACTTACCGAAGAAGGCATTGAAAAGATGAAGCACATTGCTGGAGTGCTTGCTGAGTCTCAATTGGAAATTGAGTTAATCCTAACCAGCCCGCTTGTCCGGGCAAAACAAACTGCAGAAATTGTTGCCGAAAAATTAAATGTCCAGTTACTCGAAGATGCACGGCTTGCGCCTGGTTTTGATTTGAAAAAACTCGGCTCGATTTTGCTCGATCACCCCAACGTAGAGACATTAATGGTGGTGGGCCACGAACCAGATTTTAGCAACACAATAAGCGCTCTCATTGGTGGGGGGCAAATTGTCTGTAAAAAAGGCGGACTCGCCCTTGTGGAATTCTCTAAAGAATCGCTCAAAGGGGAACTACTGGCACTTGTGCCTCCCAGGTTGTTACTCCACGGAGGAAGGAATGGAAGTTGAAGCAAAATTTGCGCTGACCGACAAAACAGCAGTGCAAAAGTTGAAGGACGTCGAATCCATAGGCAGTCTGACCCTATCTACTGCCAGGCTGATCCGCTTACGCGACACCTACCTCGATACGTCTGATCGTCATTTGCTTGCTAGCGGGTATGTCTGCCGCAAAAGACGCATCGGGCGTAGCAGCCGATTGCTTCTTACAGCCAAGGAGATTCAATCCACTTCTACGGCGATTCACGCGCGCCAGGAATTCGAAATCATCCTGCAAAAGGATAGCCCCATCTCAGAATGGCCAGATAGCCCTGTACGCACCCTGGTCCTACAAATGATCGGCGATCGGCCATTACAAACCTTATTTCAACTGTATCAAACTCGCACCACGCGCGAAGTACTGAAAGGCGACACGCCTATCGCTGAATGGAGTGTTGACGAGGTACGTCTCCATGTTGGGAATCGAATGATAAAATTTGCAGAATTAGAAATTGAACTCAAGCCTGCAGGGACAAAGGAAGAGTTAGAACATCTGACGGCACTTGTGCAAACAACGTGGAATCTCGCGCCGGCAACCCAATCGAAATTTGAGCGCGCCCTCGCCTGGTTGGAGAACGTAAGCGCTGCTCCACCCAAACGCCGGCGGCTCTCCAAAATTCGTTCCAGCGATACCATTGCAGAAGCAGCACGTAAAACATTGCTTTTACACTGGGAACGGATGCTCTCTCACGAAACAGGGGCTCGAGAAGGTAAGGACATAGAAGAAGTCCATGATATGCGCGTCGCCACGAGACGGATGCGGGCTGCACTTCGGATTTTTGATGAATTCCTGGACCCCGATGACTTCAATCCATTTGCCAAAATGTTGCGGCGTACTGCACGTCTGCTCGGCGCTGTGCGGGACTTAGACGTGTTCCACTCAAAAACTCAGCATTATCTCGCTACTTTGCCTGACGAACGCAAAACAGAATTAGACGTATTACTTGCAGCATGGCAAACCGAATATCAGCGAGCCCGTAGCGAATTAATCGCATGGCTGGATAGCGACATATACAATCAATTCAAACACACATTTAGTGAGTTCCTGAACACCCCTGGCGCAGGCACTAAAAAGCCTGAAGCGAGGAGTGATGTTCCCTCCCCGCAACGTGTCCGTGATGTTTTGCCAATTATCCTGTTACGTTCCTGGGCAATGGTGCAGGCATACGACGAAGCAGTTTTAGCCCCCGATGTACCACTTGCATTATTACATCAACTGCGGATCGCCTCGAAAGGCTTACGCTATACGCTCGAATTTTTTGAGGTAGTTTTATCGCCCAGTGTAAAACTGCTGCTTGACCCGATCAAACAATTGCAAGACCACCTGGGAAACTTGCAAGATGCTGTGGTAGCCTGTGGCCACCTGCGCGATTTTTTGACGTGGGGAGAGTGGCATCACACGCCATCCAAACTTTCACAACAGCCGCCCACACTCATCGTAGCGCCAGGAGTGGCTGCTTACCTGGCTGTACGTCAATCGGAAATCGAAACGCTTATTCAAACATTCCCGCAAATCTGGGCACCGATCCGGGATCGCAACTTCAAGAAGCGACTGTTTGCTCTACTGGCCGAGTTGTAATTCACCCAACCTGAAATCATCCTCAGCCCATCTTTAGCGCCTCACCTTATTCTCTACTTTTTGAATTTGAATTTGAACTGGGCGTTTAAACACCGCTTCAAAAGTTGCCATTCGATCTTCCAGACCCCACAATTCCAACTGGCAATCTCCAGTTACTTGTAACTCGAGGCGGAGCGAGTCCTTCCCAGAACGGAATACAGCATGCTGGATGATTCCCTTGTGACTGCGATCCAGACTCTCGGCAACACGCAAAATTGCACTCAATACCCGCACAAGTTTCCGGTCAGATTTGGACAGAGAAGCATACTCCTCGTTGCTTTTGTTCGGTTTGGCTTTACGATGAAAAAGCGCGATCAGCGCCATTAAGCCAATTTCTCTCTGGTCAAACCCCAACAACTCAGCATGGCGGATGAGATAGTACGTATGTAGGTGATGATTATCGTAAGAAAGAAAAGAACCGATGTCATGCAAAAGCGCAGAATACTTAAGCAGTTCACGCTCGCGGTCGGTAAAGGTATGTAGCCCTATTTTTCTGGTGCCATCAAATAGTTCAAGTGCCAGATGAGCAACTTGCGATGCATGAGTTTCATCAAAGCCACAAGCACGCCCCAATTGCAAGATACTGCGCTCGCGCACAGAAAATTCCTGAAATAGTTGAGCGTGCTCACTGCGCGATAAATAGTCCACAAGCATTCCTTCGCGCAAGCCGCGCTCACTCAATACCCGTATCTGTTTGATTTTTAAATCCTGCATCAGCGTATCGAGGATGGCTGCGCCTGCAATAATAATGTCAGCACGCTCAGGATTGATTCCGGGCAACTTGCGGCGTTCCTCTAATGTGCAGTCGCATAGTATTTTAATAACTTGCTGGAGATCAGAATAAGTGAGAAAGTCATCCCGTTGACGAATGCGATTATGAAGCACTCGCGCCGCAATATCGGTCAAGTTTTCAATGGTTCCCGAACTACCAAAAGCAATATCCCACTCATACTTTTGAATTTCCTGAAGCACGCGCACCGATGCGTTACGAATATAGCGTTGCAAAACTGCATAGCGCTCCACCGTGACAGGCCCACTCTCATCAGGGAGAAAAAAGAGAGTATTGAGACGCACGGCGCCAAGTTTAAGAGACCCAAGGAACTGATACTGTTTTTCTCCTCCCACAATTAACTCAGTGCTGCCGCCGCCAATGTCGATAAAAACGGCCTGCTTATTATCAAGATGAACGGCGCTGGCAATACCGAGATAAATCAAACGTGCCTCTTCACGCCCTGAAATCACATTCACATCAATATCGGCCTCCTGCTTCAAGCGACGCAAAAATTCTTTTTGATTCTTTGCATCTCGCACAGCAGAGGTAGCGACCACAATAATTTCTTGAGCGCCATAGGAACGCGACAACTCAGCAAATTTATTGCATACAAGAACAGCGCGCTCCATTGCTTCAGGTTGTAAATACTGGTCTGCAAATTCATTTTCCCCAAGACGTACCACTTCTTTTTGCTGGGTTAAAGTTGTATATGAATGATTGGGAGCAATACGCACAATCAATAAACGCACCGAGTTGGTGCCAATATCCATAAAACTGACGACCCGACCATCTGAAAACTTCTGCATACAACTCTATGACTCCACTGCAAAAACCCTGAAGTTTCACCACGAAGACACGGAGTCACAAAGTTTCCTTTCATTTACTTACTCGTGTCTCCGTGTCTTTGTGGTTCGATTTTCACCTTTTTGCAGGAGACTCACTCTATTATACTGTTTCAAATTCAGTTTACCATAAGCAAAATCCCCTTTGATCGGGTTTGCTCTGCACTTTTCAAAACTCTAATCCTGGACTATCCTGCAAAAGCCCGCAAACTCACAAGCCAGGAAGGAATTGCAAGCCGTTTTTTTGGCAAACCAATCTCCTGTTGATCAGGCTAGACATGCACAACAGTTTTGACGCGAAACTGAGTAGTTTGACAATGTCAAGTTAAACTCTTGTTCTATAAACTCTACGCATTTTGTCACTGCGAGCAAAGCGAAGCAGTCTCCTGGTTTGCGAGGGGATTGCTTCGTCGCAAAAAACGCTCCTCGCAAT
>DAOTZT010000188.1:0-1594 GCA_034434255.1 Anaerolineales bacterium
TTTTCTTCAACGAAGTGCTGGCGCAGGACGAAATCACCCGCCTGCTCGACCCCAAGGTGTTGACCAATTTCAGGCGTTACACGGCGCAGGGCGTCGAACCTGTCACCGCCTTCCGCCGCGACGAGAACGGCATGCTGCGTGAAAATCTCATCATCAAGGGCAACAACCTGCTTGCCCTACACACCCTCAAAACCCAGTTTCGCGGCAGGGTGAAGTTGATTTACATTGACCCGCCGTATAACACGGGGAACGATTCGTTTGGCTATAACGACAGTTTCAACCATTCCACTTGGCTGACGTTTATGAAGAATCGACTTGAGATAGGCAAGAATTTTTTGTCGCCCGATGGCGTGATATTCATAAGTTGTGACGATAGCGAACAGGCTTATCTCAAAATCCTATGTGATGAGATTTTCGGCAGAGAAAACTTCATTGCTTCCCTTCCCACTATCATGAATTTGAAGGGTAATAATGATGAATTCGGTTTCGCTGGTACACACGAATACACACTTGTTTATGCAAGAGACAAGGCATCTGCCAAACTCTTCGAATTTGATGTAGATGGAGACGATTTGCAGGATTGGGAAGAAGATGAGATAGGATTCTTCAAAAAGGGGGCTAATCTGAAATCAACAGGCGGAAATGCGCCGCGCACCAAAAGACCTTACTTATTCTACCCGATACTTGTTGATGTGAGGAATCAACGAGTTACGTCCATCACTGATGATGAATTTCAAAGGATATACGACAAAGCAAATAGGACCTTTGATGATAAATATGTTACTGATTTGACACGCAAATACAAAAAGGAAGGCTATCAAGTCTTATTGCCGATTGCCGATGGCGAATATATGTCGTGGCGATGGGAAAGGGAGAAAGTCTTGCGTGAGCCCCACAACATCATCGTAAGTATTGATGGTGAGAATATCAACCTGTACAAGAAGCAACGGCCAACTCTTGGAGAATTACCGTCAAAGAAGCCAAAAACAATTTTTTACAAGCCTGAGTACAGTAGCGGCAACGGAACTGCGCAAATCAAAGAATTTTTCGGTAGCAAGGTTTTTCGCAATCCGAAACCAGTTGAACTCATTCGAGATTTCGTCAAAATCGGTGCGGACAAGGATTCGCTGATAATGGATTTTACTGGTGGAAGTGGAACAACCGCCCAAGCAGTAGAAGAATTGAACCATAAAGATGGTGGAAATAGACGTTACATTTTAGTCGAGCAAATGGATTATGTTGAAACAGTTACAACAAAGAGAATTATTAAGGTTATTGAGCGAATCGGCGGCGGCGATTTCATCTACTGCGAACTGATGAAATACAACGAAGCCTTCATGGAACGCATCCAAGCCGCGAAAACCAGCGCAGAACTGCTGCAAATCTGGCGCGAGATGGCAGAAGGTTCGTTCCTCAAGTGGTACATCAACCCCGCCATGCCCGAAGAAGCGATCAATGACTTTATGGCAATTGGCGACCTCGAAAAACAAAAACACCTGCTGGCAGAACTGCTGGATAAAAACCAGTTGTACGTCAACCTCTCGGAGATAGACGACGCGCGGTTTAATGTCAGCGCGGAAGACAAGGCGTTGAA
>DAOTZT010000189.1:0-2496 GCA_034434255.1 Anaerolineales bacterium
GCCCAACCAATAACAACATCCTTCGCTTTTGGTTGCGCGCAGGATCGAGCCAGCCGCGCTGGATGAGTTCCTCTTCGAGCAAGCGCTCGATCTGCCCGGTTTTGTCGGCTAGCCGCATGCCGACTTCTGAGAGAGCGACCTGCGTTTTGCCGGGTTTGAAGATTCCATCAAGCAGGATTTGTTCATAAGGAGCCAGCGAAATTTCTACCGGCTTGCGTTCCAGAATGTAATTTTTGGCGCCCAGGAAACCTTTCTCCTCATGAATTTCGAACAGACCGCGCTGCGCCAGGTCGAAGAGGATGCCCATCAAATTATTGTAAGCACCGGTCAATTTCCCGACAAGGGCAGGAGACAGGTCAGCGGGCGGCTCAGGGAGGAGAGTACGCTCAGGCAGGTTCAACTCGCGCCGGTTGGCGAGGACGTAAGCGAATAGTCCCAAACCGCCCAGCAGCAAAGTGGCCAGGCCGCTCAGCAAGCCAATCAGCCGGGCTTGAGCAGCAACCGCGGCGTTTTCCTGCTTTTGCGCCTGCCAGCGTGGAGCCGTTTTGACCAGGCTGCTGGCGGGGAAGGTAGCGGTCAAGATAACGCTCTCCTCTGCGGCGACACCGGCTGCGGTGAGCATGATGCCCGTCTCGGTTGGCGTGGAGTCAAAAGGCCGGTCGAGCGCAGGGGTTTCGAGCGGACGGACATCTTGTGGATAATTCAAAAGGATTGTGGCTCGATCAATTGGGTAACCATGCTCAGGTGGGATGACGTACCAGCGGAGCGTATCCGCCGCGCCGGTGCTGACCACCCCCGTCACCCGGTAACGGAGGACAAAAACGTGTGTCGCGTCGCTGGTGGGGGCAAAATGCCAGGTAACGTTGAGCGGATCGCCGGGCGTCACTTCCACCTGTCCCGCCCCCGTCCCCTCTGGCAGGGAGAGACCATCCATGCTGGCTTCCAGGAAGGTCAGGCCATCGGTGTCGCGAGCCGAAACTTCGCGGAAGGCGGAGGTGAAGGGGCCGCCCTCGAAACGAAAGGCGACCGTCTCGGTGACAAGCATCTCACCGCCTGGCTGCAAGTCGAGTTGCACATCAAAGCGTTCGGCGCGGTAGGTCTTGCCTGCCAGCGCAGGAATGGTGAACAAAGCCGCCAGCAGGAGACAAACCGCGAATGCGGAGAAAAGTTTTCGGTTCATGGTCACTCCTTTCACTCAAGTATACAGCTGGCAGCAATGTATGTTCAAGCGCGAGCAATTTGTTTACCAAACCTTAACGTTCTTGAATTGGATGAGACAAATTGCCGACTTTGTCCACCGCAAAACTGGCAAACAGGGCGTCTTTGGCGCAGACGTTGACGCATTCCAGGCACATCACGCATTCGGTGGACAGCACCCGCTGATTGTTCTTGATGTAACCCGAAACGTTGATGTCCATTGGGCACATTTTGTTGCACGCGCCGCAGTCGGTGCAAAGGTCGGCCTTGCCGGCAATTTTGAGCAGGGCAAAGCGCGCCGGGATTTTCTGCAAGGTGGGAATGGGGCAAACGTATTTGCAAAAGGCGCGGTTATCTTTCAGGGCAAAGGCCAGGGCAATGCCGATGGCATAGTAAAGCAGGTTGCCGCCCAACAGCCAGTACAACTCGGTCAGGCTTTGCTCCTGCACGCGGTAGTCCAATCCCCACCACAGGGCGGCCACCAGCCCCAGGCTCAAGCCGAAGTGGACATAGCGCAGCCCCCACCAGGGAGCGGGAAGCGGTTCGGTCTTGTGCCGCTTGAAAGGCAACAGGTCAAGAACCATCACCGTCCAACAGGCCCAGCCGCACCAACCGCGATTGAAAATCAAGACCCCAGCCACTTTGGCAACCAGGTAATGGATGACCGACCCGGCAAATATGCCCGCCAGCAGGTAGAAGAAAAAGCCCTCGATTTGCATGTTCTCGCGCTGGATCAGGCCCAGGAACAGAAGCATGTATGCCCCTACCAGGAATTGCGCCAGGCGGCGGCCGAGCGGTTTTTTGCGGGCCGGCAGGGCAATGTACACGCCCAATCCAACCGCCAGGGCCGCGCCAATGTAGCCGAAGTTGAACAGGTAAAAGATGCGTCCGGTGGTCAGCCAGAGCAGGACCGCAATGCCCCAAAATACAGCGAACAGGACAAGCGGGACAGTCAGGTCAGAGCGTTTGAGAGAATGGGAGGTTGACATGAGATTTCCTTCTAGCATACGAACAGGTCAGAGACCTGTTCTACCGAATCCATACGAGCCAGAGACAAAGCGGCAGCAAAACCGCCCAAACCCAGACCCAATCGGCTTTGAGCGGCGGGGGCGTTTGCTCCCCGGTTGGCTCGAAGACGACGAAGGTGAAGCGCTCTTTTTCGGCCAGGAACTGCTCCAGGGTCATCTCGAAGCCAGCCATTTTCATCATGTTGCGCATGGTCGGGTTGGATTGCGCCCAGCGGAAGGCGCGCGCCCGCTCTTCGTCCGAATCCATGCGCCTGGCGCGGACCGATTGCGC
>DAOTZT010000190.1:0-10427 GCA_034434255.1 Anaerolineales bacterium
TGCGAACCGTCGTTGCTGGCGCTCCCGTCCACGCCCAGGCCGACCTTGACGCCCGCCGCCAGGTATTCTTTGATGGGAGCAATTCCCGAAGCCAGGCGCATGTTGGAGGTGGGGCAATGTGCCACCCCGCAGCCGTGCCGGGCAAAGGTTTGCACTTCCGCGCCGTTGACGTAGATGGCATGGGCGAACCAGACATCCTCCCCCACCCAATTGAGCGACTCCATGTAGGGCACCGGACGATAGCCAAACTTTTGCAGGCAGAACTGCTCCTCGTCCTCGGTCTCGGCCAGGTGGGTGTGCAAATGCACACCGTACTGACGCGCCAGCGCGGCAGATTGCTTCATCAGGTCGCCAGTCACCGAGAAGGGCGAACAGGGGGCAAGCACGATTTGGATGAACGAACCCGGCCGCGGGTCGTGGTAGGTTTCGATGAGCCGCTGACTGTCGCGCAGGATGGCTTCCTCGCTGTCCACCACAGAATCGGGCGGCAGGCCGCCATCCTTCTCGCTCAGGCTCATCGAGCCGCGCGAGGCGTGGATGCGGACGCCGATTTCCTGCGCCGCGGCAATCTCATCGTCCAGTTTCGAGCCGTTCGGGTAGAGGTAGAGGTGGTCGGAGGCTGTAGTACAGCCAGAAAGCGCCAGTTCGGCCAGGGCGGTCTGGGTGGAGATGAAGATGTCGTCGGGGGTCAGCCGCGCCCAGATGGGGTAGAGCGTCTTCAGCCAGTTGAACAGGTTGGCGTCCTGGGCCGCAGGGACGGCGCGGGTGAGGGTCTGGAAGAAATGATGGTGGGTGTTGACCAGCCCCGGCAGGAGGATGTGGCCGCGCAGGTCGAGAATCTCGTCGGCGATGGCGGGCAAACTGTCGGTTGGCCCGATCTGTTCGATGAAGCCGTCGCGAATAAAAAGACCACCATCGGGAATCTCCCGCCGGTGGTCATCCATGGTGACAAGGTAGGCATGCTTGAGGAGAAGTGTGCTCATAGGGTGGAGAGAAGGAAGAAGGAATAAGGGAGAAGGATAAAGGAAGAAGGGAGAAGGATAAAGGAAGAAGGGAGAAGGGAAAGGTCTAGTTGTCTGACAAATCCGCACATAGTGTAGCAAAAAAGGGAATGGATGTCAATTGCCAGACAATTGTTTTAAGATGAGCCAGAGAAAATCCCACCTACCCCGTACTGGGAGGGAAGATTCAGCAGCAAAGCGCTGCTTTGAATAAAAAGCGATGACCGCCAGGAAGGCAGGCCATCGCTTGTTTTCAGGAACGTTCAAGCCGGGGAGATTAGCGGCTCAGCATCGCCCGCTGGCGGCTTTCCTGCGCCAGGAGACGAATATGCTCCATGATTTGCTCCGCGGTGCGCTTGACCAGCGACTTGTCGTTCGGGTCGCCGTGAAACTGCAGGGGTTTGCCAATCGTCACAGCATAGGGGCCGCGCAGGTACCAGGCAATCACATCCGGCTCGCCATCGAATTTGACCGGGATGCGTTTGCAGCCTTTTTCTCGCAAGGAAATCCCCACCGGAATCACGGGCACGCCGCTTTTGAGCGCCAGTCGCGCCACACCAGAACGGGGAGCATGGAAGCCATCTGCGGGGCTGATTAACCCTTCGGGGAAAATGGCAACCGAGCGCCCACTGGCGAGGGCCTGATTTGCCTCTTCCAAAACCTGTTCGCCCTGACCCGGCGTAACACAAATTTGCTTCATTTTGCGCATGTAGGCCCCCAGCACCGGGATGCGAAAGGCTTTGTTGATGATCATCACACTCAACGGCTTGGGGAATAAAACTTGAATAAAAATCGGGTCCGTCGTGCTGGGGTGATTGATGGCAAAAAGAACTGGCCCCTCCGGCAAGGCTTCGTGAAAGCGGACATCCAAGCGGAGCATCAGGCGGACGTAAGCGGTGATAAAAATGCGGCCAAGAAAATAAAGCAATTTGGAAAACATAATAATTTGGTATCTCCTTTAGTTACGTCATTTAAAACACGGGGCTATTGAAAAGATACTGGAGGAGAGCCTTTTTTGCCTATCAATTCGCTAACAATGGCCAACCGGCTGGTTACCGATTGCATACCGGGCCGGATCCTCGTCAGTCCATAGAAGAGGCGGTTAAAACCAAAAAGGGCGGAGGAGTCCGCCCTTTACAGGATGAGCAATGTCTTGCAAATTATTTGACCAGGTTCCGCAGCACGGTGTGCAGGATGCCGCCGTTGCGGTAGTAGTTCACCTCAACAGGGGTGTTGAGCAAAGCCTTTGCCTGGAAGGTAATGGCGCTGCCATCTGGTCGAGTGGCGCGGACTGTGACAATGCTCTGCGGCGGCATGTCATCGCGCAGGCCTTCGATGTCGAAGACTTCGTCGCCTTTGAGGCCAAGCGACTCAACATTTTCACCATCCATGAACTTGAGCGGCAGGATGCCCATGCCCACCAGGTTGGAGCGGTGGATGCGCTCGAACGATTCGGCAATGACCGCCCGCACGCCCTGGAGCATGGGGCCTTTGGCCGCCCAGTCGCGGCTGGAGCCGGTGCCGTATTCCTTGCCCGCCAGGACGATGACAGGAACGCCCGCCTCCTTGTATTTCATCGCCGCATCGAAGATGGGCATTTCCTCGCCAGTCAGGAAGCACTTTGTCCAGTTGCCCTCTTTGGGAGCCACCAGCAGATTCTTGAGGCGGATATTGGCAAAGGTGCCGCGTGCCATCACCAGGTCATTGCCGCGCCGCGTGCCATACTGGTTGAAGTCTTTGGGAGCCACGCCACGCTCTTGCAGGAACTTGCCAGCTGGGGAATCGGGAGCAATGTTGCCCGCCGGGGAAATGTGGTCGGTGGTGATGGAATCGCCAAACAGGCAGAGGACGCGCGCCCCGCGAATATCGCTCACCGATGGAATCTCTGGCGTGAGATTCTGGAAATAGGGCGGGTGATGAATGTAGGTGGAGGCTTCGTCCCAGTTGAACAAGTCACCGCCGGATACCTGAATCTGCTGCCACATCTCTGAGCCAGAAAAGACATCGGTATATTTCTCCTGGAACAACTCGGTGCGGACGTGGGCGGTGAGGGCTTCGGCAATTTCGGCATTGGTCGGCCAGATGTCGCGCAGATAGACGGAGCCATCGCGGCCTTCGCCGATCGGTTCGTTAAGCAGGTCAATGTCCACGGTGCCGGCCAGAGCATAGGCCACCACCAGGGGCGGCGAGGCCAGGTAATTGGCCTTCACCAGCGGGTGGACACGGCCCTCAAAGTTGCGGTTGCCAGAGATGACCGCTGCCGCCACCAGGTCGGCGCTGGTGATTGCCTTGGCTACTTCGCCGGGAAGGGGGCCGCTGTTGCCAATGCAGGTGGTGCAGCCATAGCCGACGACGTTGAATCCGAGTTGGGAGAGCGGCTCGAGCAGGCCTGCCGACTTCAAGTACTCGGTGACAACGCGCGAGCCGGGGGCCAGGCTGGTCTTGACGTAGGGCTTGACCTTCAGTCCCTTCTCGACCGCCTTCTTCGCCAGCAGACCGGCGCCGATGAGTACCGAGGGGTTGCTGGTGTTGGTGCAGGAGGTGATGGCAGCAATGACCACCGCCCCGTGCCGCATCTTGACGGCACTGCCATTGGCACCAAAGGTGGCCTGGCGCTCCAGCGCCTCGCCGGAGAGTTCGTAGCCGCGCTCTTTGACAGGCGCCGTCAACGCTTTTTGGAAAGCCGATTTCATCTCAGAGAGTGCCACGCGGTCTTGCGGACGCTTTGGACCGGCCAGGGAGGGCACCACCGTCCCCAGGTCCAGTTCGAGGGTGTCGGTGAATTCGGGATCGGGGGCAGACGGGTCGCGGAAGAGGCCCTGGGCGCGCAGGTAAGCCTCGGCCAGGTCAATGACCTCTTGCGGCCGCCCGGTCAGTTTCAGGTAGCGAAGCGTCTCGGCATCCACCGGGAAGAAGCCCATCGTGGCGCCGTATTCGGGGGCCATGTTGGCAATGGTGGCACGATCGGGCAGGGAGAGGGCATCGAGACCAGGTCCGAAGAATTCGACGAATTTGTCCACCACACCTTTTTTGCGGAGCATTTGCGTAACGGTCAGCACCAGGTCGGTGGCGGTGACACCCTCGTTGAGTTTGCCGTAGAGTTTGAAGCCGATCACGTCGGGCAGGAGCATGTCCATCGGCTGGCCAAGCATGACGGCTTCGGCTTCGATTCCGCCCACGCCCCAGCCAACGACGCCGAGGCCGTTGATCATGGTGGTATGCGAGTCGGTGCCGACCAGGGTATCGGGGAAGGCCAGCCAACTGTCAGGAGATTCCTGCTTCGTCATCACCACCGGCGAGAGGTATTCGAGGTTGACCTGGTGAATGATGCCAGTCATCGGCGGGACGACGCGAAAGTTGGAGAAGGCTTGCTGCCCCCACTTCAAGAATTCGTAGCGCTCGCGATTGCGTTGAAATTCGAGTTCAGCATTGCGTTGCAACGCATCGGGCGAGGCGAAAAAGTCCACCTGCACGGAGTGGTCAATGACCAGGTCAACCGGCACAAGCGGGTTGATTTTGCGGGGATCACCGCCCAGGCGGGCGACGGCGTCACGCATGGCTGCCAGGTCCACCACCGCCGGCACGCCGGTGAAATCTTGCATGACCACGCGTCCAGGCAGGAAGGGGATGCCCATGCGTTCTCCTTGCGGGGTCCAGGAGGCAATGTTGCGCACGTCCTGTTCGGTAATTTCCCGCCCGTTGCATTGACGCAGAGCCGCCTCGAGCAGGATGCGGATGGAGTACGGAAGCCGATTCAGGCGAGTCAGACCGGCTTCTTCCAGGGCTTGCAAACGATAAAAGGCATAATGTTTGTTGCCAACGCTTAGTACATCACGTGCATTGAAAAGATTTTGCATCATTTTCACTCCTGATAAGGCGAATTACGCAGATGAGACAGAGGGCAAAGAGAGCAAATTGTGCAGATTTTGAGAGAAGAGACTGGGGAGGCATCTTGCAAAAGGGGAAGAAAAGAGATTTTCCTTCGGCGGTTTTTGTGTTTCGCAAGCTGCAGGGGAGACATGCGTCTTTGCGCTTTTCTCTTTGCTTTCTGTTTATCTCATTTCGATGGTAAGTTCTTTGCTGATTTTCTTCATCAAGTCATTCTTTTGATGGTCCGGCAAAAATGCTGCCTGCACTGCGGTCAAAATGGTGCGTTTGAGGATTGGATCGCTCAAGCCCAAATCCTCACAAGCAATGCGATATTCGTGCGAAAGGGTAATCTGGGAGATGGAGGGATCATCGGTCGCCAGGGTAACAACCAGCCCGGCAGAGATCATGCGCAAAACGGGATGAGCGGTCAAATTTTCAACTACCCCAGACTGGTAATTGCTGGTAATACACACTTCGAAGGCTGTTCCACGTTCGCGCGCCAGGCGGACGATCGAGGGGTCTTCGAGCACTCGCACGCCGTGGCCAATCCGCTCGGCTCCCAACACTTCAATTGCGGTGCGGACGTTCTCTGCGCCCCCCCACTCGCCAGCGTGAACCGTCAGGTGCAAGCCAGATTGCCGCGCTTCACGGAATATGCCCAGGAAAGGTTCGGCAGGGAAATCGGCTTCGTTGCCAGCCAGGTCGAGGCCCCAAATGCCCCGTTCGCGCCGCTCGGCCGCCAGCCAGGCCACCTGTTCGGCCAGTTCGACGCTTTCGTGACGGTTGACCGATGCAATCAGGCCAACCTGGATGTTGAATTCTTTGCTTGCTTTGGCCGCGCTATCGCAGACCCAATCCATGACATCATCGAGCGGGAAGCGCTCGGCGCGGCTCAAGGCGACCGGCGTAAAGCGCAACTCAAGGTAACGGACGTTGTCCCGCGCTGCGTCTTCGATGGCTTCGCGCGTGACGCGGTAAATGACTTCAGGCGAACGGTAAAACAGGCGCAGGGTATTGAACTTGGACAGGAAATTCTGGTAGGTAAACGGTTCGTTCCCCTGCACTTGAACCAGCGTGCTCAACGGCCCCGTTCCCCGCGGAACGGTCAGCCCATGGGCACGGGCGATCTCCAGCATCGTCTTCAGCCGCAAAGACCCTTCCAGATGACGATGGAGATCCACCTTAGGTAAGGCTTGATAGCGATCCATGTTTCTCTCTTAGTGGCGATGCCGTTTGCGCTTTTTGGCTGCATCTCTGGCATCTTTTTGCGCTTCTGGTCCGACCTTGGCTCCTCCGCTCGTTTCGACAGGAGAAGGCTCGGCAACTTCGACGTTCACCGCGGCTGTGCGCGGGCGTATCAGGAAAATGCGGCTGATAACGGTGCTGCGAATGTCGGCAAGCAACGTCTGGAACATTTCCGAAGCCTGGCTCTTGTATTGTACCAGCGGATCGCGCTGGGCATAGGCCTCGAGGCCCACCGAGACGCGCAAGGCCTCGACGTGGGTCAGGTAATCTACCCACAGTTCGGTGATCGCGCCGAGCAACACCTGGCGATAGACCTGGTTCTGCAATCGCTCCGCGGCTTCGGTCACCTGTGGAGAAGTGACCGGCAACCCCAGGCGGCTTGCTTCGGCCTCGCGGATGGAATCGAACAAGGCCTGACGGGCCTGCTGCAGGTGCGCCAGGACTTTTTCTTGCAGAGCCGGGGTGTCGAAACGGCGCAGCAATTCGCCGCCGTAGTAAATATAGGACAGGCGGGTGAACAACTGCCGGACTTGTTTATGGGTCTTCTGGTCGAATGCCAGCCGCGCCCCCTGGGCCATGCTCATCAGCAAAGCCAGCGCCGTCTGTTCATCGGTGCCCGGATGGCGTTCCAGGAACGACTGCACGTCGCGCCGGATCTGTCCCTCCGGGCCAACGAGGCGGAGGCGACGCTCATTCAGCGCAGCGCGCAGACGTTCTTCGATGCGGTTGGCTGCTTCTTTCCAGCCCAGCGCCTGCAGATCGGGAACAGCCAGGCCTAGTGATTCGCCGAGGCGGAACTCCAGGTTGGCCAGCAAACGCGCGAGGGTGACCGCTGTGAGGCTGGTGGTAATGGCGCTCTGCAACGACTTGCGCAAGGCAGCCAGGTCCTTGACCAGTTGAGCCGCCTGTTCGTTGCTCAAGCGCACCGGCAGGCGGATGGCGGCGGCGAGTTCTTCGACAGCCTGTTGCGGGCGGAGCGGATCGGTTTCGTCACGATCTTTGAGAGAGTCGAGGAAGGCGTCGAGGGCTTCGAGCCGTTCGTCGCTCTGGGATTTGAAAGTTTCCTCGGCGCGGTCGAGTTGCTGGAAGGCCCAGGCCAGGAAGTGCTCGTGCATCGCGTCGATGGCAGATTCGGCCAGTCGCAGGGCGGCAGACTCAAGATCCGCGCCCGCTGGGGAAAGTTCCTCGAGCATCAACTGCAGGGTGAAGGAGGGGAAAATCCGTCCACTGGCCTGCAACGGGGGTTGAATCTGATCCAGCCAGGCCAGCAGGCGCCAGTATTCCTCGCTCGAGGCAGCATCGGCCACGCGCCGCTCGACTTCGGCACGCAGCAGTTCTTCCACATCTTCAGCCAGGTTTTCTTTTTGGAAGACACGATCGCGCTGGGCATAGATGCGCAGGCGCTGGGCGTTGAGCACATCGTCGTATTCAAGCAGGTGCTTGCGCATGTCGAAGTTAGCGCCCTCAACGCGGTGCTGGGATTGCTCGATCATGTTGTTGACCAGCCGCGCCTGCAGAGGAAAGTCATCGTCAATGTTGAAGCGGGTCATCAGGTTGCGCACCTGATCGCCGCCGAACATGCGCATCAGGTCGTCTTCGAGAGAGAGGAAGAAGCGGGAAGCACCCGGATCGCCCTGACGGGCAGCACGGCCGCGCAACTGGTTGTCAATGCGACGGGCTTCGTGACGCTCCGAGCCAATGACCATCAGGCCGCCCAGTTCACGGACGCGCTCCATATCTTCGAAGTATTGGAGGAAGTAGCGCACTTCGGCTTCGTATTTGGTTTTGTAGATGCCCGGCGCAGCAGGATCAAGGTTTTGGAGCGCCCGGCGGCGTTCCTGGAGGGTTATGTCGTAGGGGTCTTTGTAGCCGGCTTCGCCCAGGACGCGGTTGACGGCATTGAGGACCTCTTCGGCCAGTTCGCCACCGAGTTTAATGTCCACACCGCGGCCGGCCATGTTGGTGGCAATGGTGACGGCCCCAAACGCCCCCGCCCTGGCGATAATCTGACTTTCTTCGGCATGCTTACGGGCGTTGAGCACCTGGTGGGGAATGCCCCCCTGCAAAACGGCCTTGAGACGGGCTTCGTCCACTTCGCTCAGGTTCAGGATGGTCAGCAGACGCTTGAGATTGGCAGGGTCTTCCGGGTTGAGCGAGAGGCCGAGTTCTTTGGCCATGGGGCGCAGGTCTTCGGGGCGCAATTCATCGAGGGGTTTATTGAGCGGTTGGAGGACGGGGATGGCGCGCCCATCTTCAATCCGATTGTTGGCTTCCAGCCAGGCATGGCGGATCAGCATGACTTGCGCCAGACGGCGCACCGATTCGGCGCGCAGGCGCCCAGAGAGCCGTTCCGAACTTTCGACCGAGGTGGTGCCGACCAGGAGCGGGCGACCGCGCACGTGTTCGCGCAGGATTTCGCGCACGATGGCACGCAATTTGGCCTCTGCGGTGCGGAAGACGACATCGGGGTAATCCTTGCGCCGCCAGAAGAGGGGCGTCTTCGTCGGGTCATCGCGGCGGGCAAAGTAGGCATACTCGTAGCCTTCTTCGTCTTTTGCCTTGATTTCAACCAGGGTGGCATGGGGGCCAAAGGCCTGATATTCCAGGTTGGTGGGAACCAGCAGGACCTCGAGTTTGTAGATTTTGTGGAATTCTTCCGCTTCGGTGAGGGCCGTGCCGGTCATGCCAGCCAGTTTCTGGTACATGCGGAAGTAGTTTTGCAGGGTAATGGTGGCGTAGGTGACGTTCTCTGGCTCCACCTTGACGCCCTCTTTGGCCTCCACGGCCTGGTGCAGGCCGTCACTCCAGCGCCGACCGGGCATCAGGCGACCGGTGAACTCGTCCACGATGACGACCTTGCCCGCCTGGACGATGTAATCTTTGTTGCGCTTGAAGAGATGCTGGGCACGCAGGGCTTGCTCCAGGTAACCGAGCAGGCGCGCCTGTTCGGGGGTCACGTCTTCGGGGCGGTCAGGGTCACGCAGCGGCTGACCGAGCAACTGCTCCACATGCGCCAGGCCGATTTCAGTCAATGAAACGGTGCGGTCTTTTTCGTTAATCTCGTAATCTTCCTCGTTCAACTTGCGGACAAGGGCGGCCATCTTGCCATACCATTCCACATCTTCCGAGGCCGGACCAGAGATGATGAGGGGGGTACGCGCTTCGTCAATCAGGACGTTGTCCACTTCGTCCACGATGGCGTAATAGTGACCGCGCTGGACGCGGTCGGCCAGCGAATAGGTCATGTTGTCGCGCAGGTAATCGAAGCCAAACTCGGAGTTGGTGCCGTAGGTGATGTCGGCAGCGTAGGCTTCAACGCGGTCCACCATGCGCATCTGGTTCTGGTCTTCGCGCGGGTGTTCGCGTTCGGGATCGTAGAGAAAGGCCTTTTTGCCGTTTTCGGTGACGGCGGCCATCTGCAAAATGCCGACCTTGAGACCGAGGAAGTGGTAAATGGCGCCCATCCAGCGCGCATCGCGGCGGGCGAGGTAATCGTTGACCGTCACGAGGTGGACGCCGCGGCCGGTCAGGGCGTTGAGGTAGAGAGGCAGGGTGGCGACCAGGGTCTTGCCCTCACCGGTACGCATCTCGGCAATTTTGCCCTGGTGCAGGATGATGCCGCCGATGAGTTGCACGTCGTAGTGACGCAGGCCAATGGTGCGCTTGGAGGCTTCGCGCACAACGGCGAAGGCCTCGGGGAGAAGTGCATCCAGAGCAGCCTGTTCGGCCAGGCGACGCTGGTTCTCGTCGGTGATTCCGGCGAGAGCCGAGGCAATCCGTGCCCGAAATTCGTCCGTTTTGGCGCGCAGGGCTTCATCGGACAGTTTTTCCAGGTCCGGTTCCAGCGCGTTGATGCGCATCACGATTTCGGTCAGTTTTTCGAGTTCTTTTTTATGGGGATCGCCGCCAACGGCTTTGATAAATCTCTGAAGCATGAACTATTTCCCTTTCGGGCGGGATTATAGCACGAGGAGGTGAGAGCGTGATGAGGAATTAAGCGTCCGGGTATGAGTTTCTCAAAATCAAAGTTTTCACCCCATAAACTGCTGAGAACGTAGCACGCCTCTCAGGCCTCTTGCAAAAGCACTTTTTGCCACAGATTTACACTGATTTGAAAGCATTCGGTAATTCAGTTCAGCACAGATAGCAGATAAACTCTGACGTTGATAAACCCGGTTTGCTGATATGCAAATTTTTTTATCGAGCAAATTTTCATCGGTGTTCATCTGTGGCTAATAAAACGAATTGCCGAACGCCCTCTGATTTCCCACAAAAATTCGTGCAATCCGTCTTTCGCCTTCGTGTACCGGG
>DAOTZT010000191.1:0-2394 GCA_034434255.1 Anaerolineales bacterium
AACAGGGGTGTCACTGCGAACGAGCGCTTTTTGCGAGTGAAGCAGTCTCCCAAAGCATGGTTTTTCCTGTTCAAGACGAGATTGCTTCGGGCAGAGAACGCCCTCGCAATGACAGCCTGAATAGTTACAACGAATAAACGAATGCCACACGCCCTCATTCGTTTATTCGTTTTCCCATTCGTTGACGGCCACCCCCCATTCGTTGACGCTCACCCCTCCAGCGAATCCAGATTCCCCTGCACGATTTTGATATTGGGATGATCTGGCGGTAGGAACTTTTGCAAAATCCGCAGGGCGCGCTCGAACGCCTGCCGCGCCCCCGCCAGGTCGCCCAGGTCACGCAGCACATTGCCCAGGTTGTTGACCAGCGTAGCCACATTGGGATGGTCGGGACCGAAGGCGGCTTCGTCCATCCGCAGGGCGCGCTCGTAGGCGGCGCGGGCGGAGGGGTAATCGGCAACCATCCACAAGTGAACGCCAAAACTGTTCCACAGCCTCCCCGCCGCTTTCAGATTCGCTTCTTCGGCATGGGCGGCGAGCAGCGGCAGGTGCGGGCGCAGCAACTGGAAGCGGGCGGGCAAGCCCGTTTCATTGGCGTCATACGCCAAATCCCCCAGCGCGTCGGCCAGCCTTTCCAGCAGGTCACCCGTTTCCCGCGCCAGCAGGCGGGCGTACTCCGCCAGCAGGGGGTGGATGGCGGGGAGGTGGTCTTCGCCTTCCTTCAGCAAGCCCAGGCCGTAGAGCAACCCCAGCGCTTCGTCGCAGGCTTCGCTGGAGAGGTCGAGCGCCCGCTCGAAAATTTCCAGCGGGATGGGCGAGTTCGGGGCCAGGTAGCCCGCCATGCGGAAAATGTTCCGCGCCGTTTCGTCCTGCACCTGCTGCCAGGAGAGGGCGAAGGTGGCTTGCAGGTCGAGGTCGTGACCGGTCGGGGCGGGCAGGTCGGCGCGCCAGGCGCGCATCGAGGGGTGCTCCAGCGCGGCGCGGCACTGCTCCAGATACGCCTCCAGCCCCAGGCGCGGGTGACCGTTCAGGTAGCGCGCCGCCAGTTCCAGCGCCAGCGGCAGGTGGCCCAGTTGTTCCGCCAGGCGCGCCAGGTCTTCGTCGCGGTCGCGGCGTTTGGTCAGGGCGCGGCGCAGGAAATCCAGGCTCTCCGCCGGGCTGAAGACCTCCAGCGGCAGGAGATGCAGTCCGCTGCTGGGGGGCCAGTCCGTGCGGCGGGAGGTGATGAGCAGGCGCAGGCTGGAATGCCCCAGCAGGCTGAGCGCGGCGAGAAGCGCGGCCGGCTCTTCGAAGTTATCGAGAATCACCAGCCGCGGACCGTCGCTCTTCCAGGCGTGCAGGGTGAACGTCACCTGCGAGGGCTGGTCATCGGGGAAGTTTGGCAGGCTCATGGCGCGCCCACAGCGGGCGATCTCCGCGTCGAGCTGCGAGGGGTCAGCCAGGTTCAGCCAGTGCACGCCGCGGAAGTAGCGCCCGAAGCGGTAGGCGAACTCCACCGCCAGTTGCGTCTTCCCCACCCCGCCCATGCCGGCAACCGCCTGGTTGATGACCACAGACGTCTCTCTCCCCCCTCTCCCCCCTCTCCCCTTGGGAGCCCCGCTGGGGTGCTTCGCGAAGGGGTCGGGGGTGAGGGCGGGGGTGAGGGTCTCCGCCAGGGCGCGCAATTGCGCCTCGCGCCCGGTAAAGAGCGGATTGGGCGGGAAGGGCAGGGACGAGCCGAGCGGCAGGTCGCCGGGCGGAGGAAGTTCATCCGAAGGCATATACCTGGGCAGGGGTGGCTTTTCGCCCGGCAGGGTAGGTTGCGATGAGGAGGTGACCTGATTGGAATCCCCAACGATGATATTCGTGTGCCCGACATCACCATCAATCGTGATGCGGACGTTCTGGGCGGATGTTTCCGGCGGTTTCTTTTTGGCCATTGGAAGGATTGGCCTCCCTTTCCCAAGATGGGAGTCGCGATTTGCTCGTATTGTACAACAAATCCCGCCTGCAAACAGGCATGAAAAACGCAGCAGGTCACGCTTTGAACATCACCTGCTGCTTCCTTCTCCTCCCTCCTTCTTCCTCCTTCCTCCTTCCTTCTTCCTTCTCCCTTCCCCTCCTCATCCCGCTTCCATGCCAGCGCGATGACCTGCTGTGCGACCTGCGCGGCCTGCGCAATTCTTCCATCAGGATTTCGCCAACTACCGCCTGCCCGTATTCGTTTATTCGTTCCCTATTCGTTGACGGTTTTCTCCCAGACATCCCGTCAACGAATTTTTGAACGAATAGTAACTATTCAGCCATCCACTCGAAACAGGGGTGTCACTGCGAACGAGCGCTTTTTGCGAGTGAAGCAGTCTCCCAAAGCATGGTTTTTCCTGTTCAAGACGAGATTGCTTCGGGCAGAGAACG
>DAOTZT010000192.1:0-2272 GCA_034434255.1 Anaerolineales bacterium
TTTGAACTGGTCTTCAATACCAGCATGACCGGCTACCAGGAAATCATCACCGACCCATCCTATCGCGGACAGGGTGTTTTATTCACCGTTTCGCACATCGGCAATGTGGGAATCAACCTGGAAGACGACGAATCAGCAGCCCCGCAGGTTTCAGCGGTTGTGATTCGCGCCCTCAGCCCGGTTGTTTCCAACTGGCGGGCGTCGCTCTCGCTTTCTGAGTGGCTGGCTCTGCATGGCATTCCCGGCATCAGCGGCGTGGACACGCGCTACCTGACCCGCAAACTGCGCGATGGCGGCACACAAAAAGCCGCGCTCTCCACCTGCGGCACGCCGCCTGAAAAACTGCTCCAGATGGCGCGCGACTGGCCCGGCCTGGATGGGCGCGATATGGTCAAAGAAGTGACTTGCCCGGAAGCGTATCGCTGGAACGGGGATGAAGGCAGCCGATGGGTCAAGTCAGTAATCAGTAATCAGTCATCAGTGAACAGTCGGCCACTGTCCATTGTGGCGTATGATTTTGGGATTAAGAAGAATATCTTGCGGCATTTAGCCAGTTATGGCGCCACCGTCACCGTCGTCCCGGCTGATACACCTGCCGCGGAAGTGCTGGCGATGAAGCCCGACGGAATTTTCCTCTCCAATGGCCCCGGCGACCCGGCAGGATTGCCCTACGCCGTCGAAGCGGTGCGCCAGCTGATAGACAGCAGCATTCCCCTCTTTGGCATTTGTCTCGGTCACCAGTTGATTGGCCGCGCCCTGGGAGCAGAGACCCACCGCCTGAAGTTTGGTCATCATGGCGGCAATCATCCCGTCCAGCATTTGCCCGGCGGGCGGGTGTTGATTACTGCCCAAAATCACAACTACTGCGTCACAGCTGGTGATTTGAACCCCGACGAGGTCGAAATTACCCACAAAAGCCTGAACGATGACTCGCTGGAAGGGATGCGCCTGAAACACAAACCGGTTTTCAGCGTTCAATTTCACCCCGAAGCCGCGCCCGGCCCGCATGATGCGCACGATGTTTTTCAGGAATTCTTTGGAATGATGAATGCATTATGAAAACTATCATCATCCCCGGCTCCGGTCCCATCGTCATTGGACAGGCCGCTGAATTCGATTACTCTGGCACGCAGGCCGTCAAAGCCTTGCGCGCAGAGGGCTATCGCGTCGTTCTGGTCAACTCCAACCCGGCCACCATCATGACCGACCCTGAAATTGCTGATGCAACCTATATCGAGCCGCTCACACCCGAAGCGCTGGAAGCCATCATTGCTCAAGAAAGACCCGATGCCATGCTCCCTACCGTTGGCGGGCAAACGGCGCTCAACCTGGCGCTCGCCCTCAGCGAAAACGGCGTCCTGCAAAAATACGGCGTCCAACTCATCGGCGCAAATCTGGCCGCCATCCGCGCCGCCGAAGACCGGCTGCTCTTCCGCGAAACGATGAAAAAAGCCGGAATTCCCGTCCCGCGCGGCGGAGCGGCCTACTCGCTGGCCGAAGCCCAAGCGCTGGCCGCCGAAACCGGCTACCCCGTCCTCGTCCGCGCCTCGTTTGCCATGGGCGGAACCGGCGCTTCATGGGTGTACGAACCCGCCGAACTGCCCCAAGCCGTCCGCAAAGCCATCTCCGAATCGCCAATCGGCCAGGCCTGGCTGGAAGAATCCGTGCTCGGCTGGAAGGAATACGAGCTGGAAGTGATGCGCGACCGGGCCGATAACTTCGTCGTCGTCTGCTCCATCGAAAATCTCGACCCCATGGGCGTTCACACCGGCGATAGCATCACCGTCGCCCCCGCCCAAACCCTGACCGACCGCGAATACCAGGTTCTGCGCGGCCTGGCGCGGCGCGTCTTGCGCGCGGTGGGCGTCGAAACCGGCGGCGCCAACGTGCAATTTGGCGTCAACCCCCAAACCGGGCGAGTCGTCGTCATCGAAATGAATCCGCGCGTCAGCCGCTCCTCGGCCTTGGCCAGCAAGGCCACCGGATTCCCAATAGCCAAAATCGCCGCGCTGGTAGCCGTCGGCCATACCCTCGACGAAATCACCAACGACATCACCGGCCAGACCAAAGCCTCCTTCGAGCCGTCGCTCGATTACGTTGTTGTCAAAATTCCGCGCTGGGCCTTCGAGAAATTCCCCGGTGTGGACCCCACCCTGGGGCCGCAGATGAAATCGGTCGGCGAGGTGATGGCGCTGGGGCGAACCTTCCCCGAAGCGCTGAACAAAGCGGTTCAGTCCCTCGAAATTGGGGTAGATGCCCTCGACGGGAGCGG
>DAOTZT010000193.1:0-1685 GCA_034434255.1 Anaerolineales bacterium
CTTCTCGTCCCTGCGGAATTCCATGTCCATAATGGGTTCTCTATTCCTTTTTTCTTTTAATCCTCTTGAGGTAGGATTGACCTGCTGTAATGGCTAAACCGACATTTCTGCCAATAAAAATCGCAGAATTGGCCTTTATCCACTGTTAAACAAAGTTCAAGGGATATCTGGTGTTTTTTAAGCGTCGTTTACGGTTGGGCGTGATGTTCCAGAGGGGCGACTGAAGGAATTGGTATAACTAATCAAAAAATTTGATTAAAAATATTATTCAAGAATGTGACTGTCCCTTTTTTTGTTCATGTGCAGCAACTACAATGGCGATATCTTTCTGAATTGGGTTCACTTTCGTCGAACTCCTTATTGTAGGTGGATGCTCCTGCGTAAGAAGCGGGCTAACGGTTTGCGTTAGCCGCTGGTGGGCGGGCTGGGATTCGCTTTGGGAGCAGAAAAAGCCCGAAGCCAGAAAAATGCTCGAAAACGGCGCAGAATCCCACCAGTCGGCTGCACGCTTTGTTGGCTTGCCTTTTGCCTTTCAACCACCTAATTTTTGATAAGCCATGACGATATACGGTTTGGCGATTTCAAAATCTTCCATGCTCTTTACTGAAATTTCAAAATCACCTGTTCCATAATGACCTTTGCCCGTCATGTCTCTTGAAATTTTAGGCGGATTACTGATTTCCTTCGGATTCAACTTCAAATATAGCAAAATTCGCTGATTTTGTAATTCCATACAAACGATATTCTGCGATATTTTATAGGCAATGTAATTCTTTTTCGGGACTTCCTGAATAGCAGAGTCTAATCCCGTGATAAATTCCTGAATGGCAAAGGCTAATTCCTTGATTTCATCGCTCTTGCCTTCAAGATGCTCTTCAAATGTATAAACGCCCGTCGCTCTTGTGAGTGCGGCTTTTTTGCCAGCGGCAACCATAACAGGATTTTTGCCGTTGATTTCAGGCTCTCCTTCTTCACTGGCTAATGGGGAATAACCAGTCTGCAACACCTTTTCAAGATACAAAAAGCGATTTTCAAAAAGATGATATGCCCATAGTTCGATATTTGCGCCCATCATTTGAACGGCGTACAGGTCATACTTTTTGTAATTAGGCGCAATGCAAATAACACGGACTTCTGACCAATCCACTTCAATTGAATTGCCTAATGCCTTCTGAACGGCTCTTTCAAAATCGCCTTTATGGTCTTTCAGCCAAGCCAGATAATACAAACTCTGGTTGACCAACTCGGAAGACTCAACTTTTTTGTACTCGATAATGACGGGATTATCATCTTCCGATAAAGCCAAAGTATCAATTCTGCCTGAATGCTGTACGCCTGTAGGAAATTCTGACTGAACTAACCGACAATTGAACACGGTTTCAAGATTACGCTCTACAAGTGTTTGCAGATTCTTCTCAAGCGCAAAATTAGATTGCGTCAGAACGGATAATTTTTGACCTGCGATTTCAAATAGCGGCATAGATTTTTCTCAACAACACTTTAATTTCAAAGGGGCAAGCCAACGGTTAGTTTTAGCGGCAGCGGCGGGGCAGGCAAGACACCTTCGCCCAAAAACTATTTTGCTGGCTCGCGGCGCATACCCGCAAGCGGCGAAGCCGCTGTCCGCTGCAAACGATGTTGGGCGCTCACCCCTGCTGGAGCAAGACACCCATGCCCGCAAGCGC
>DAOTZT010000194.1:0-3018 GCA_034434255.1 Anaerolineales bacterium
ATAAACTCTACGCATTTTGTCACTGCGAGCAAAGCGAAGCAGTCTCCTGGTTTGCGAGGGGATTGCTTACCCTTTGGGTACGCTTCGCGGTCGTCGCAAAAAACGCTCCTCGCAATGACAACTATACGAAAAGATGACATTGTCAAAATACTCTGACAGGGCCAGCAATTGGGTGTACTCCCGCTTGCGGCGCCAGTAGGTCTTAAACAGCCAGTGAATCAGCGAATCTTCTGACCAGAGTTTCAGATGGGTCCAAAAACTCTCGTAATTTGTGCCCCACAGCAATTCTTTTTTGAGCCAGCGTTTCAAGATGCGGCGAAGCAACCGGCCCAGGATGATCAACAGGGGGTAATCCAGCCAGATCACTGCCTCGGCCCGTGACCAGACGAGTTCCCGCACGGCGCGATAGTTGCCGGCCAGCGCCCAGCGCGGGGCGCGCGTAGCGATTTCTACCCGGGCGTAGAATTCTTCATCACTGGACTCAACCCAGTTTGGCTTCCAGTACAGGGCGTCCAGTTCGATGTACTCCAGGTCGAGGCGCTGTGCCAGTTTCTGGGCCAGGGTGGACTTGCCGCAGCCGGTCGCGCCGATGACAACAATGCGATGATAAGGAAAAGTGGTCATGATTGTCCTGCTGGGGCAATACTTCGTGCTCGCAGATTTGCGGAAGCGGCAAAAAATTCGCCG
Source organism: Anaerolineales bacterium (assembly GCA_034434255.1). GTDB lineage: Bacteria > Chloroflexota > Anaerolineae > Anaerolineales > Villigracilaceae > UBA877. Next base: position 688 of record DAOTZT010000194.1, read on the forward strand.
ATTTCCTTCAGCCGCGCGTCTCAATTCCCTGATGCTCTGGATTATAATCACCCTGCCTTCAACCACCAATCCTCAATCTCCAATCTCCAATCCTCAATCTCCAATCCTCGATCTCCAATCTCCAATCCTCAATCCCCAATCCTCAATCCTCAATCCTCAATCCTATGTTTGATCTCCCCGACGACCAAATTCTCCCCCTTTCCAGGCAACACGTTTTCTGGACCTGGTCTGCCCAGGCCAAAGTGAACCCCATTCCGGTGGCGCGGGCCGAAGGCGTCTATTTCTGGGACGTGGACGGCAAGCGCTACCTGGACTTCAACTCGATGACGATGTGCGTCAACATCGGCCACGGCAACCAGACCGTCATCCGCGCCATGCAGGAACAGGCCGCTGCTCTGCCCTATGCCGCTCCCGGCATGGCGACCAAAATCCGCGCCCTGGCCAGCAAGGCCGTTGCTGATGTGACTCCCGGCGGTAAACTTTCCAAGATTCTCTTTACCCTTGGTGGCGCCGATGCCAACGAGAATGCCATCAAACTGGCGCGCGGGTACACGGGCAAATTCAAAATTCTCACCCGCTACCGCTCCTACCATGGAGCCACTGCCGGCGCCATGGCCCTGACCGGGGACCCGCGCCGCACCGCCTGGGAGCCTGGACTCATGCCGGGCGTTGTCCATTTCCTCGACCCGTACCGTTACCGCTCCACCTTCCATCGTACCCACCCCGATATTTCTGAAGCCGATTTTTGCCTCGACTACCTGAACCACCTCGAGGAAATCATCCGTTATGAAGGCCCCGAGACAATCGCGGCGATTCTGATTGAGTCGGTAACTGGCACAAATGGCATCATCATCCCGCCGGAGGGCTACCTGCAAGGGGTGCGCGCTCTGTGCGACAAGTATGGCATCGTCATGATTGCCGACGAGGTCATGTCTGGTTTCGGGCGCACCGGCAAGTGGTTCGCGGTGGACAACTGGAACGTCGTCCCCGACATCATCACCATGGCGAAGGGCCTGACCTCGGCTTACGCGCCGCTGGGGGCGGTGGCAATGAAACCTGAAATTGCTGCGGCGTTTGATGAACGCGTCTATAAGGGCGGGTTGACGTACACTTCCCACCCGGTCTCGCTGGCCGCGGCGGTAGCCAATATCCACGTTATGCGCCAAGAGCGGCTGGTCGAACACGCGGCCAGTATGGGGCTTGTGTTGAACCGCATGCTCAAAGACCTGGGCGAAGCGCATCCCTCTGTTGGCGAAGTTCGCAACATCGGCTTGTTTGGTGTCATTGAAATCGTCAAAGATCGTCGCACCAAAGAGCCGATGGCACCCTGGAACGGCACCAGCCCCGAAATGACCGCTTTTCGCAAGTTCTGCCTGGACAATGGTCTGTTCCTCTACACCCATTGGCACACAGCGCTGATTATTCCTCCCCTGATTATCACCGAGGAGCAGTTGCGGGAAGGGATAGAAATCCTGGATCGGGCGCTGGAGATTACCGACCGGGCAGTGAAGGCTGGGTAAGTTACATGGCCACCTGACATTGGCATTCAGGTGGCTTGATCGTTTGTGTTACTTTTCTAATCCAACGATGGTATGATGAAGTTGGGACTTTTTCCAGGATTTTCAACCAAGAAAGGAGAATTGCATGGCTATCGAGTTAGAGTCGCCTGTCAATGGGCCGATTACCCAGTTGTTTGGGGAGAATCCGGACGTGTATCGGAAATGGGGGTTCCCAGGCCATAATGGCATTGACTACGGCGTCCCAAACGGGACCCCGGTCAAAGCCGCTGCTGCAGGTGTGGTGGCAGCGGTGGCTTTTGAGAACGGCGGATTCGGAAATTATGTCAAACTGAGCCACAAGGATGGTTCAGTCGAGTATTACACCTACTATGCCCATCTGGCGACGACGATGGTCGTAGCCGGGCAGAAAGTAAAGGCCGGAACCATGCTGGGCACCAGCAACAATACCGGCGCCAGCACCGGGCCCCATTTGCACTTTGGCTTGAAAATCCCCGGCAAAAATCCTGCCTACAAAGATTATGTTGATCCGATGCCTTATTTGAAGAACCCGGGTCCAGTTCAGCCGGTCACGCCATCTGTCCCCGGTGTGATCGAAATCTCAGAAATGAATTTCGAAGTGAATGCCGATCTTCTCAATATTCGTAATGGGCCAGGTGTGGAATATTCCATTGTCGGGCAATTGAAGCGTGGAACAAAGGTGTCCAGCAAAAAACTGTATTCGCACAGCGCGTGGGTAGAAATTGCATCCGGCCAATGGTGTGCAATTGTCTTTGACGGCGTGCAGTACTTGAAAATTGTGAAAGAAGAGTAG
>DAOTZT010000195.1:0-2392 GCA_034434255.1 Anaerolineales bacterium
ATGGCAATTCACTGGCAAAAACCTCGCATTTCGCCTATATATGGGACGCCATATCTTGGCAAAATCATTGATTTAATCGCAAACTTTCCATATATGGTGTATTTCACAAGTTAGCGGAAACTAAAGTGTATGGGCAAAATCGAGCCTTCGAGACGGTTCAAACATGGTCATCTTAACATCTTGCATTTACAGAGACTCACATTAAGGGAAGCATATTTTGTCGGAAAGCCAGGCGCTCAAATGAGAGGCTGGCTCTCCAGGCAAACGCTGCCAGACGGCGCACAACATGGGTCGCAGCGCGGGGTTTAAATCGGCTGTTTTTTCGGTCAACTTTTGTGCCTCCTCGAAACGACCTAACCGTGCATACGCCTCGATGAAAGGCAGATATTCCGCCGGATCGTCGGGGTAATAGGGCGCCTCGAAAGCCTGGTCGCCTAGTCGAGCCACCTCTTCCCAATCTGCTGTCTGGCGCGCCAGGTCAGCCTTCTGGAAATAGTAACACCAACGATGCTGCGGTTCAACACCAAACAGCCATTCGGGAACAGCGGGAGGGGCGCCGTCAGATACCCAGGCGGATGGATTGGAAAGGGACAGCGCCTGGGCCGTGCTGCGAGGCAGGGCAAACCAGGGGACCCCAGCGGCATAAGGCGCATCTACGCCGCGCGGCAACAGAGGCGACTCGGCATCATAACGTGGGTCCAACAGGCGCAGACAGGAGGGCGGCGCGTAATGCAATACCACCACCTGGTCGGTCGAGCCAGAAAAGGCGGCGGCAAAATGATTCATCGAAATGGGCAATCCGCTGCGCAAAGCGGGCAGTTGGTAGCCCAGGCGCGCATCTATCGAAAACACTTCGTAGGGCAAAGCCGCCGAATGCCAATCTGGCGCATAAGCCCAATTGACGATAAAGGTCAAGGCTTCATCGTCATTGTGCGGGAAGACGCTTGTATCTTCAATCAGCAAGGTAGTTCCCTGTTGAATGTGAGGCGCGCGCCAGGTCAACTGCCAGAGAAAAGCGCGTTGCAATTGCCACTCTTTGCGATATACATCTGCATTGTGCATTTGCACGGTCATTGCCAGCGAGACGAGCAAGGCCGCCAGCGTAAAACGCCGGGCGGGACTTTCGATGAAATCGAGCAGCACGACCAGGAGCAAACTCACACCCAGCGCATAGGGCAGGGTATAGCGGTCTTCGGGGTAACTCAGGCGAATGGGCAAGCCCACAGCGAGGAACGGCAAGCCGGCGCACACGAGCATCAAAATGGCCAGCCCGGCTTGCTGCCAGAGGCCCGACGCCGGCGCAGGAGGGTCATGCCGGAAGATGGTGAAGAAATATCCCAGGCCAAAGATACCGCCCAGTAAAACAAAACCATACAAAAATCCTACCGCCAGGCTGACATCCTGCGTAAGAAAATCTTGCTGAATAATCTTGAGCCACGCCCCCCCGCTGACGAGAGGGATTGCCTGGAGAACGTTCCAGGCCAGGGCAAGAGGAGATGCCAGGCCAGGTATGTTGACGTTGCCCCCCTCCAAGTTGTAGCGGGTATGCTGGTAAATGAAAAAGCGCCAGTACAGGTAGATGCTGAGGTTTAGCAGGAACGGCGCGTAGTATGCGGCTGTTTTTTTCAGTTGTGTTTTTTTGTTCCAGAAAGGTGAATCTAGTGCTGTCCATATAATGACTACACGCAATATCTCTAGGCCAAATAAATATTCCATGGCCCACACCACCAGGCCGCCCAAGCCTACCGCGCCGCCCAATTTCCACCATCCTTTGCGTCCTTGCCGCACCGCCTGCACCGTCCACCCCAAAGATACGAAAAACAAGGCCGTAAAGACCCAATAGTAGTGATAGGTCATCGCCAAAGGTTGCTGCGTAAAGCCCGGATACACCAGGAAGAGGAGAGCCGCCAAACTGGCCTGCCAGCGACGGGCCGGCCACATGACCCGCAAAAACCACCAGCAAGCCACCGCCGCTAACCATTGAGCCAAGAGAGCATATCCTTGCCAAAGGATGGGTCGGGCGCCCAACAGCATCGTGAGCGGGGCCTCGATCCACCCCCGCATGGGACGGGTGACGGAAAACAATTGAATCATGCCCTCTGGCCCCAGATGCGTGCGCGTCCAGGCAAAGCCCCAATCATCCCAATAGAACCCCTGTTGAGGGGCAAAAATGCCATAGGAAAAGAACGCCACCAGCAAAAGTGCCAAAGGGGTCGCAATGTTGGGGTTGGGTGATATGTAATACGTAATACGTAATACGTAATACGTAATGCGTAATACGTAATGCGGGATACAGAGGAGATGTTTTCATCAGGGGGCGACGGCTAAAAAGCAAATTCCAAGATGGCCTCGATGACTTGTTCCTGCTCGGCGCTGCTGAGAGCATTGTGAA
>DAOTZT010000196.1:0-8340 GCA_034434255.1 Anaerolineales bacterium
CCGGGCGCGGGTCACCGCCTCGGTGATAGAGCCGGCGTAGTCAATGTGATTGTCCTTGATGAGAATCATGTCGTAGAGGCCGATGCGGTGATTCTGCCCCCCGCCGCGGCGGACGGCCAGTTTATCGGCGGCGCGCAGACCGGGGGCGGTTTTGCGCGTGTCGAGAATGACGGCCTTCGTTCCGGCCACTGCCTCGACGAATTGACGCGTCAGCGTGGCGATGCCGGACATGCGGCCCAGGAAGTTGAGCGCGGTCCGTTCCGCGGTCAACAGGCTGCGGGTCCGCCCCGAAACGAGGGCGAGGACCTGGCCGCGGGTCACGCGCGCCCCTTCTTCGACCTGCGGACGGAAGTCCACCTGCGGGTCCACTTCCAGGTACACCGCCTGAGCCACGTCCAGCCCGGCCACCACGCCGTCCTGTTTGGCGATGATCTGGCCGCGCATCATCGCTTCGGGCGGGACGATGCTCTCGGTGGTCACGTCGCCGGGGCCGATGTCTTCGGCCAGGGCGCGGCGGATGGTTTCGAGCAGGTCAGGAGGCAGAGAAGGGGAATGGGTCATGGGCGTCACCTTGCGAAGAAACATTCTACCCCCCCAGGCGGGCTTGTCAAGGCCGTTTTGAGTGAAGTTTGACCAATGGTTGCAGGCAGTTTGTTACTCGAAAAATTAATCTTTTGTGGGTATGATTGGGCAAGAGAGGAGGCTCTTATGAGAGATTTGACAAACGAGATTCTGGAACTCATCCGGCGCACCTCGTCGGACCTGCCGAAGGATGTGGAGGAGCGGCTGAAGGCGGCCGTGGAGAAGGAAGCGCCCGGTTCGGCGGCGCGCGGCGCGCTGGAGACGATTCTCAAAAATATCGAACTTTCGCGCAAGAATTCTACGCCCATCTGCCAGGACACCGGCACGCCGATTTTTTACGTCAAGTATCCGGCCGGGTGGAGCACGCTGCAGTTGAAGAAGCAAATTCGCGCCGCGCTGGCCGAGGCGACGAAGCGTTCGTATATGCGCCCGAACGCGGTGGATGCCGTCTATGACAAGAACACTGGCAACAACCTGGGCGGGGATGATTTTCCGTCCATTCACTTCGAGGAAGTAGAAGGCGACGAGTTGACCATCGAGTTGATGCTCAAGGGCGGCGGTTGCGAGAACGTGGGCCGTCAGTACTCGTTGCCGGCTTCGGAGTTGGGGGCTGGGCGCGACCTGGCCGGGGTGCGCAAGGCGGTGCTGGACGCGGTGCAAAAGGCGCAGGGTCAGGGCTGCGCGCCGGGGATTTTGGGCGTAGCCATTGGCGGCGACCGCGGCTCCGGTTACATCAAGTCGAAGGAAGTTTTGTACGAGAAAATCGGCACGCGTAATCCCGACCCCAAACTGGCCGCGCTGGAGGAACAGTTGACCGAGGAAGCCAATCAATTGGGCATCGGGCCAATGGGCTTCGGCGGCAAGACAACCGTGATTGACACGAAAATTATCGGTCTCTCGCGCCTGCCGGCGTCGTATTTCGTCACGGTTTCGTACATGTGCTGGGCCTACCGCCGCCGCAAGATGACGGTGAAGGCCAACGGCGAAGTCCTCTACGATTGACAGCCTGAGGACAGGCCTTGCGTAAACAGGTACTGGAAGGAAAATGCTATGAAAACCGTCAATATCCCCATCAGCGACGATGTGATTCGTGAACTGAAAGTCGGCGACCCCGTGGCACTCAACGGCGTGATGATTACCGGCCGCGACGCCGTCCACAAGTGGATGATTGAGACGTTCATCCGCAAGACCCGCCTCCCACAAGGCGATGACCTGGAAGTGTACGAGGCGCTCAAGCCTATTCTCAACGGCGGCGTCATCTATCATTGTGGGCCAGTCGTTTCAGGATTGGATACCAAAGACTACAAGTTCGTAGCCGCCGGACCGACCACATCCATCCGCGAAGAGCCGTATCAGGCAGAAGTGATGAAGCACTTCAACGTGAAAGGCGTGATCGGCAAGGGCGGTATGGGGCCAAAAACGCTCAAGGGCTGTCAGGAGACACCCGGCGTTTATTTCCATGCCATTGGCGGCGCGGCGACCTTCATCGCCCAATCGGTGACCCGCGTCCTGGGCGTGTACAAACTCGAATTTGGCGTGCCAGAGGCCATCTGGGTCATCGAGGTCAAGGACCTGCCGGTGGTCGTGACGATGGATGCCCATGGCCAGAGTTTGCATCAGGTGATTGAAGAACAATCGAGCAAAGTGCTGGCCGATTTGTTTGCAAAATAATTTCTCTCACAACCAGCAACTCCCCCGCCCATCCGCTGGCGGGGGAGTTTGATTCACGAGGCCAAACCAAGAGAGAGCAAATCAGTGCCGTTTATCTATCTCCGTTCATCTCCGTTCATCTCTGGTTATCTCCGTTCATCTCTGGTTATCTCCGTTCATCTCTGGTTATCTCCGTTCATCTCCGTTCATCTCTGGTTATCTCCGTTCATCTCTGGTTATCAGTGAATCTCGTACACGATGGTCACGGTAGTAACAATTTGCATTGAACCAGACTCAATGGGGACATTGGAAGAGAGCGTCTTCATATCAGCCGAGCGGGCATACGAGATAGGCGAGGGAGTGGTGTCGTAGTAGGAGATCGTCTGCACAGCGCCGATAGTCACGCCGGTTGCAGCAGCCAGTTCATCAGCCTGGCGACGAGCATTCTCCACAGCAGCCAGACGCGCCTGCGAAACGGCTTCGGTCTTGTCAGCCACATCGAAGGAGATGCTGTAAATCTGATTGGCGCCAGCGCGGAACGAAGCATCCAGCATTTCGCCGAGTTTGTCCAGGTCTCGTACCGTAACATAGACGGTATTGTCCACGACATAAGTGACGCCAATTTGATTGTAATTTTCGTCGTAAACCGGTTCAGGATAAATGCTGAAGTTCGTGGTCTTAATGTCGCGGTCTTCCACGCCAAACGATTTGATCGCGTCAATAACCGCCTGAGCACGGGCATTATTGTCATCCATAGCCTTCGTAGCACTTTCATCTTGCGTATGCACGCCGATATAGACATACGCGACATCCGGTGTCAACGTGACCATCCCCGTGCCGGTCACAGTAATCGTGCGCATCGGCGGCTCGGCCTGGGTATAGACAGTCGTCGACCCGCAGGCAGAGAGCAAGGTCGCCAATGCCAGAATGATCACAAGGGAAACCTGTTTCGTTTTCATAAGTCGCTCCTTTTCATAGTTGTCCAATGATAAGACGGCGCCAGGGCTAAAGAAGTTCCTCTGGAATCCGATGGCTTGCCGCCAAATATGCCGAAGGCAAGCCGCACGACTCTAGAAGGATGAGTGCCACGGCTTGCCAACGAAGAATTTGCCAGAGTATAGATTACTTACCGAGTTCGTAGGTCACATTGACTGTCACCGAAACCTGCATCCTGCCCGGCTGAATGGGGACACTGGCCGCCGAATCCGTGGCCCCCCCGCCACCCATCCCATAGCCGTAATAAGGCGAGGAATAGTAATCGGTATAGGTAATGTTCTGAATCTCGCCGACCTTCAGCCCGGCCATCTGGGCCAGTTCCTGCGCCAGCGCCTCGGCGTTATCCATCGCCTTCTGGCGGGCCTCGATCAGAGCGGCGGTCTTATCGGCAACGTCGAACGACAGGCTGTTGATGTTGTTTGCGCCCGACGCCACCACCGTATCGAGCAGCGCCCCCAACTTGCTCAGGTCGCGAATGGTGATGTAGATGGTATTATCCACCGTATACTTCATGTAACGATTGCCGTTATCATCGTAATCTTCCATGGACCAGACGCTGAAGTTGCTGGTCTGGATATCCTCGGCAGCCACGCCCATATCCTTGAGCGCATCCACCACCGCCTGCGTGCGAGCATTATTCTGCGCCACCGCCGCGGCGATGTCCGCGTCTTCAGTATGAACGCCCACATAGAGATAGGCAATATCCGGGGTCAGGTACACAACACCATTCCCGGTCACGGTCAACGTGCGCGACGAAGAACTCACCGCCGGCCCGCAGGCGCTCAACGCAACAGCCAGCGCCAGCAAGGGAAAAAGAAAGAAAAGTTTGGAACGCATAGGGTTACTCTTTTTGGAAAGTGGTATAACAGAGAACAAGACGGTTGACAATAGCAAAAAGTTCCCGCCTTATGGTCTTCTCAAAGTCAAATCTTTCACTGCAGAGCCGCTGAGAACGCAGAGAAAACCGCAAAAAATCTCTGCGAACTCTGCGTCTCAGCGGTCAAAATTCTCAATTGCCGCGTTTCGCACAGGGCATCAAGGGACTTTGAGAAAGCCATAGTTCCCGCCTTGCCGTTTCGGCCCTTTCCCTGTAAAATTCGTTCAAATGTTCTATGGCGATTAACTTCCAGCAGGTCTTCGAAAGAATCCGTGCCATCGGCCTCGACGCCCCCCAGCGGCGCGAGGCGCTCGAACGTCTGCGCGCCCACGCCTGGGACCTGTTCCAGCACTGGGCCGAGAAGACGGACGAACTGAACGAAAAACTGGAACGCGCCCGCCAGGCCGACCCCTCCCTGCGCTGCGCCATCCCGCTCTCCGGCTCGCTCGCTGCGGCGCGGGACCCTGGGCCTGCTCCCGCCAACCTGACGCTCATCGCCGCCGACGGCTCGCAGATCGCCCCCGACCGGCACGCGGCGCTCCTCTACAGCCTGGTCAACGTCGGGGCCATCGTCCTGCAAACCGGCTCCGGCCGCGCCCCGGCCATTTCCACCGACAGTCATCTCCTGTTCGACGACGAACTCTTTACCGAGACCGGCGCGCTGACCCCCGAGGCGCTCGAACTGCAGCGGGACATCGCCGAACGGCGTAAACTGCTCGAGTTGGCGCAGCAGGCCGCAGGTCCGTGCGTGGCGCTGACCGATGGGCCGGTGGAACTGTGGGGTACCAAAGACGGTGGCGAGGACGAGTACCGCCGCAACCTCGACCTGCACAAATCCATCCTGTCGCAAATGCAATCGCTCGGCGCGGTGGTAGCCGGTTACGTGGACAAGCCCGGCGCCGACCTGGTCATCCGTCTGCTCGAAATTGCCACCCTGACCGACGAGCAGATGAAAGAAATCCGCCGTCAGCACCCCCTGCGTGGCGTCACTGACCGCTGGCTCTTCGCGCGGGTGCTCGGCCCGGGGCAGCGCTCGGTGGTCTTTGGCTTGCAATCCGGGTCACGCGTTCACTATACCGGCGACCTGGCCCTGCACTTCTTCTACCTGAACGTAGGGTCGGCGAAGTACCCCGCCCTGGTGCGGGTGGAAATCCCCAAATGGGTGGCCGACGACGAGGAGAAGTTGGACCTTCTGCACGCCGCCCTGCTCGACCAGTGCCGGGTGATGGGGGCGCGGCCCTACCCGTACATTTTGCACCGCGCCCACGAGATTGCGGTGGTCAAGATGGAAGAGAAACAGCAGGTGGAGCAGATGCTGGAACTGGAACTGCGCAAGTCTGGCGGCGAGGTAGGCGAGAAATCGGGCAAGCAGTCGGCCAAGGACTTGCCGGGAAAGAAGCGATAGCGTCTCTGCGGACTCTGCTCACCAGGACGCGGAAAGAGAGCACACATGACAAGAGGCATTCAAATCGGTCATTTACTGCGCGCTGGCACAAGCGGCTTTGTCGCCGGCTGTTCGGTCTCACAATTCGATGCCCCGGCCCTGGGGGCGCTGGTGCGTGCTCCGCTGGAGCAGGACTACGCCGTCTATGGCCTCATCACCGACATCCACATCGAGGACGACGGGCTGGTGCGGCAACTGGTCACTGCCGAGAACATTTCGCCAGAGGTGATGCAGGACAACCGCGAACGGCGCATCGTGCCGGTTGAGATGAGCATTCTCTCGGTGGGCTACGAGCAGGAGGGCCGCGTGTTTCATCTCCTGCCGCCGCGTCCGCCCCTCAGCCTGGACGTCATCTATCTCTGCTCGGCGGCAGAACTGGCAAAATTCGTCACTGCCGGGCGGTTTGGCTACTTCCGTCACGTGTTGCAGGCCAAAGACATCCCGGTCGGCGAGGTGCTGGCGGCGCATCTGCTGGATGTGAAACGCCGCACCCAAAACGAGAAGTGGGTGGAAGAGGCCACGCGCGAACTCATCACCCTCCTGCGCGACGATTACCCGCTGCTCATGTCGGTCCTCGGCGCGCTGGCAGAAGTAGTTTAAGCACCACAAAGGTCACGAAGGAACACAAAGAGTAAAGAAAGCTTCGTGACCCTTTGTGTCCTTCGTGGTGAGACGATGCCCAAACGCAAGACCTCCAAAACCTCGTCCTTTGGCTCCCCCTCGCGGGTCGGGCACGATTCATCGGCTTTCTACGCCAGCAAACTGTACGCTGGTCAGCCGCAGGAGCAGGCAGTGACATATGTGGAGACTCCTCTCCCGCACGAGTGTCTCGACCAGATTTTCTGCCACTCCGCCGAGACGATGAGCGAATTGCCGGACTGCTCGGTGCATCTCATGGTCACCTCGCCGCCCTACAACGTGGGCAAGGAGTACGATGCCGACCTGTCGCTGGAGGAGTATCTGGCCTTCCTCGAACGCGTCTGGAAGGAAACGTACCGCGTCCTCGTCCCCGGCGGGCGGATGTGCATCAATGTGGCCAACCTGGGGCGCAAGCCCTACATCCCGCTGCACGCCTACCTCGCCGAGCAGGCCATCCGTCTTGGCTTCCTGATGCGCGGCGAAATCATCTGGAACAAGGCCGCCAGCGCCTCCCCCTCCACGGCGTGGGGATCGTGGAAATCGCCCGCCAACCCCACCCTGCGCGACGTGCACGAGTACATCCTGGTCTTTTCCAAAGCAACCTTCAAGCGTCAGAACCCGGCTCGCCGCGCCAGCACCATCAGCCGCGATGAGTTTCTGGAATACAACAAGTCGGTCTGGACGTTCCCGGCCGAATCGGCGCGCAAGGTCGGCCACCCGGCGCCGTTCCCGGTCGAGTTGCCGCGGCGGCTGATTCAACTCTACACCTTCGAGGGCGAGGTCGTGCTCGATCCGTTCATGGGCAGCGGGCAGACGGCCATTGCAGCACTCCAGAGCGGGCGGCATTTTGTGGGGTACGAGGTGGAAGAGAAATACCTTGAATTAGCCAGGCAGAGGATTCTTCACCACGAAGGGCACAAAGGTACACAAAGGAGAAAAGATGGTTAACACCATTCAAAAACGATTCGCACCCATCCCCCTGGACGCAGAGGTAGTCGGCAAGAAAGTCCTGGATGCCGCATACGCCGTCCATTCGGCACTTGGCCCCGGTTTGCTCGAATCGGTCTATGAGGCTTGTCTGGCACACAAATTGCGTCAGCAAGGTGTATCAGTTGAGACTCAAGTTGTCGTTCCGGTAACCTTTGAAGGAGTGCATGTAGAAACCGGATTGCGTCTGGATTTACTGGCCGGTGGGCTGGTCATTGTCGAACTGAAATCGGTAGAAAACATGATTCCGCTTTACGAGGCGCAACTTCTCACCTACCTCAAAATCACCGGCCTCCGCCTTGGATATTTTCAATTTCAACGTCGTTCATCTCAAAGACGGCATCAAGCGTATGGTTATTTAGCAAAAGCCTTTGTGTTCCTTTGTGTCCTTCGTGGTACAAACTCCCTTTGTGTTCCTTCGTGTCCTTTGTGGTGAAAAAACATCCCTTTGTGGTAAAAACTTTGTGCTTCTTTGAGTCCTTCGTGGTAAGAACTCCCTTTGTGTTCCTTTGTGTCCTTCGTGGTAAAAAACTTTGCGGTGAAAAACTATGACTGATAACCTGAATCCCATTGGCTACATCGTCGGCGGTGGATTGAAAGAGAGTTTCCGCGCCCGGCTGACCGTCCCCGCCCAGCAAATCCAGGAGGGCGCGTTCGTCGTCATCCCCAGCGGCAACTGGCAGTTCTACGGCCTGGTCACCGACCTGCAACTGGGCGCCACCGACCCGCGCTTCGCAGACGAACAGTCCGAGAGCCGTCTGCCGCCCGCCCTGGCGCAGGCCCTGCACGGTCAGACCCTCTACACCAACCTGGAAATCCTGCCCGCCCTGATGCTCGAACGCGGACCCGAACCCGGCTCGCCGGAGTACAAGGCCTGGGCGAAGGAAAACGCCCAAAATCCGCCGCGCCCGCTTCCGGTCAAGACCGTGCCGCCGCATCACGCCCCCGTCTTCCTGGCCTCGGCGGGCGACATCGCCGAAATCTTCGGCGACCCGAATAAAGCAGGGAACTTTGTCATCGGCTACACCCGCGAACAAGAACATCCCGTCTGCATCAACCTGGAGAAGTTCGTCCAGCGTTCGGCGGGCGTCTTCGGCGCAACCGGCACCGGCAAGTCGTTCCTGACCCGCATCGTGCTGGCCGGACTGATGCACCACAACAAGGC
>DAOTZT010000197.1:0-7222 GCA_034434255.1 Anaerolineales bacterium
GTCACTGCGAACGAGCGCTTTTTGCGAGTGAAGCAGTCTCCCAAAGCATGGTTTTTCCTGTTCAAGACGAGATTGCTTCGGGCAGAGAACGCCCTCGCAATGACAGCCTGAATAGTTACCGAAAAGCAAATCAAATTTCAAATGTCGGCCAAAGAGTGGATGGTAAGACACGTCCAAAAATAGACAATTGAGATGTGGGGGACGAAATTCTGTGTGTGCTCCACACTGGCACTGCTTGACAAGATTTACCAGATCGATACCCTTCTCCCGTTACTTGCCATCGTCGTTTACAAGAATCGCGCAAGGAAGGAGCGCTGGAGCGCATCTTACAAGCCATAGCAAGGAACTGAAGGAGCGTGCCAGTAGGATCTTTCCGAATGCTTCACCAATGGCTTCTTTATCGTCGCTAAAAAGAGGGGCGGGCAGTTAGAAAAAGCAAGCGCGGTAAAGGTACAAAGGTCACTGCCCCTATCTACATTACGTCTGCTTCGCCCCATGAAGTCATCCTTGTGGAAGCAGTTCGCACATCTCGATTTTTCTTGGAATCTCCGCAATGCTGATGGGGACAAAGCCTATGATAGCAATCTGCTGGATGAGCAATTGACAGCCATCGGCATCGAACTGATCGCTCCTCATAAATCGAACCGAGTTAAGCCAGCGACACAAGATAGACGGGCGCTGAGACAATATCGCCGCCGCTGGAAAATTGAATGCTTGAACGCCTTTGGTTCGATATGAGCATATTGCTGAAAACCACTTCGATTTGCTTCACTTGGCCTGCATCATTCTGCTACGCAATGTGGTTTTGAGATGACTTCTCGATTTTCGGATAGACTTTTACTCTTTTTTCTGCTCCCCTTGTCCATCTTGACTTCTCCCCTTTTCCTTATTCGTTTTTTTTTATTTGTTTCCTGTTTTCTCCGTTTCCTTCATCATGCCCTACCGCTCCCTGCTCACCACCTCTGCTTTCTGCTCTCCACCTCTGCTCTCTGCTCTCTACTCTCTCCTCTCTTCGTTTATAATTACCTCCATGGATGCCTTCTTCCTCGACCCCAACCTTGAGCGCTTTCCGCCCGAATCAGTGCGGATCCTCAACCTGCATACCGAACCTTACCCGGACGGCCAACGCGTCCGCGTCCAAATTGAACTCAGCCCTTTTCTCAAACGCCCCGAAATTGAACTGACTCTGACCGATGATCAAGGAAACTCCTGCGGCTCTGTCAGCCTCATCGAACCGATGGGCTGGAAGCTCGAACTGACCATGCATATCCGTCCCTCCCCGCCTGCCCAGGCAATATGGAAAACGGAACGCAACCTGCTTACCCTGACTGCCATCCTCTCCTATCCCGACCTCGGCGAAACTGACCGCCGGCAGGTTACTTTCGAAACGCCCCTCCCCCAATGACACCCGCTTCACTACGCTCCCTGTTCACCATCTGCCGTGTTCCGCGCACGGTTCCCTGTTTACTGCTCTCTGTGCTTTACTCTCTCCTTGCTCTCATTCCTCTCGCCGCCTGCGCTCCCACGCCAACCCCCCTCCCCCCTACGGCCACTGCCTCGCAGACCCCAACCATCACAGAAACCCCCACCGAGGCCCCCACCCAGACACCGTGGATCATCACTGTCCCGGCCTCCGACTCAGCGACCCTCCCCCCTGCTCCGCGCGGAATCTTTCTCCTGTCCCTTCCTGATGGCGGCGTCTACCACCTTTTTGCCTACGCCCCCGACTTCCTCCCCCTCACCCGCCTCACCAATGGCAACTGGGACGACATCACCCCCGCTATTAGCCCCGATGGGAACTGGGTCGCTTACGCCTCCCGCCAGAACGGTTACTGGGACCTGTATCTGCTCAACCTGCAAAACGGCGGCACCCTGCGCCTGACCGATACCCTCCCTTACGACGCCGCCCCCTCCTGGTCTCCAGATGGAGTCTGGCTGGTATACGAAACATACGGCGAACGAAGTCTGGACATCGCCATCCGCTCCGTTGGGGACCCTACGGCTGCGCCCATTGCCCTGACCGCCGACTCCTTCCTCGACACCTCCCCCGTTTGGTCCCCCGGCGGAAGACAAATTGCCTTCGTCTCCAATCGTTCCGGCGAACCCGAAATCTGGCTCGTAGACCTCGACCGCGCCTCCAGCGACCAGTTCATCAATATCAGCCGCAGTCCAAACACGATTGAATCGCATCCGGCCTGGTCGCCTGATGGCACGCACCTGGCCTGGGCCTCTGCCGACCCGTCCACGGGCCTCACCACGCTGCAGGTCTGGGACGCGCGCATGCCCGACGCCCCTCCCCTCAGCATCGGAGCAGGCGACTGGCCCATCTGGCAAGATTCGGGTCACCTGGCCGCCCGTTTGCTTTCTCCCACCCAAACGCACCTGACTGCATACACGATTCCTACAGCACTGCTTTCCCTGCCACCCGTGCCTCTACCGGGAGATTTACAGGGCATCGCTTACGGCATTATCTCATCCCCCTTACCAGGAGTGTTCCAATCCGTTGCACAGGTGACGCCCGCTCCACTCTTCGTGCCAGCGCTGAACCAAAATGCCAATGTTCTGCCCGGGCGCACCGCTCTGGTAGATGTGAGCGGCGTCCAGGCCGCTTATCCGCAACTGAGCGATGCAGCCGATGACGCTTTCGCGGCTCTACGTGCCCGGGTGGCGCTCGAAACAGGTTGGGATGCGCTGGCTAATCTGGAAAACGCATTTGTGCCATTGACGACACCGCTCAACCCTGGCATGGGCGAAGATTGGCTCTATACTGGCCGGGCCTTCACACTCAATCCCGCCCTGGTGCAGGCCGGCTGGATGGTCGTCATCCGCGAAGATTTCGGTCAGCAGACCTGGTGGCGGATTTACCTGCGCACCCTGGCCCAAGATGGGTCCCAGGGCCGGCCATTGACCCAGGTGCCCTGGAATTTCGACGCCCGCATCGGATCAGCCAAAGCCTACGAGGAAGGGGGAGCGCTCATGGACTCTATTCCGGGCGGTTACTGGGTGGATTTGACCTCCCTGGCCACCGAATACGGATGGGAACGCCTGCCTGCCCTGACCAACTGGCGGACGTACTACGCCGGCACCCAGTTCAATAAACTGGCTTATATCCAGGGGCTGGATTGGCGCAGCGCGATGCTGCAACTGTATCCGCCCGAGGCACTGATGACCACCACCCCTGTGATTCCGCCCACGCGCACCCCCACCCGCACGCCCCTCTGGTACCGTTCCCCCACGCCAACGCGCACCCCAACACCCCGTCCAACCAGTACACCATGAAAATCACCATGCTGCGGTTTTCCTCCCCCAACCTGTCAGGGAAATCGGCTGGCAGACTGCTTATCCTGCTCTGGATTCTGCTGGCCGGGTGCGCCCCCCTGCCCGCAACAACACCTGCTCTCTCGCCCATCCCACCAACTCTACCCGCAGTAACGCCCACCATTGAGCCTTCGGCCACACCAGCCATTATCGCCCCTCCAACGCTGGAAGAGGCTCCTTTCTCCACGCCGACGTTTTTTGCAGCCCCGCCCTCGACCCAGACAGTAGAGGCCATGCAATTGTTCTTCCCCACCATCATCCCTGCCGAAGGCGCAGAATATCGTCCACCCGCTTACCCTATTCCCTGGGCACTCTCGCCTCACGACCATTTTTACTTTACCTGGCCGATTTCGGCATCCTATCCTGCTGATCCAGTTTGGGATTACCGTTATGGCGGCATCTACTTTGGTCCCGACATCGTGCACACGGGCATTGACCTGCCAGCCCCCAACGGGACCGAGGTGATGGCGGCTGGGCCAGGGACAGTTGTCTGGGCGGGATATGGTTTGTTTTCTGGAGCCCTCAATAATAAACAGGACCCGTATGGCCTGGCCGTGGCCATTCGTCACGACTTTGGCTATGGTGATCAGCCACTATTCACGGTCTATGCTCACATGATGGAGGTAGATGTTGTCGTTGGGCAGCACGTAGAAACGGGTGAGGTAATCGGCAACGTGGGCCAAACAGGGGTGACGACCGGCCCCCATCTGCATTTTGAAGTCCGTGTGGGCAAAAATGATTTCTGGAGCACCCGCAATCCCGAACTGTGGCTGGCTCCCCCGCAAGGATATGGAGTACTGGCCGGACGGGTGATGAGCACGTATGGGACGCTGCTGGATTCCTACCAGGTCACGGCAATTTCGCTGGACACGGGTCACCATTACATCACAAAAACCTACGCCTCTATGAATGCGCACCCTGACGAGTACTACCAGGAAAACATGGCAATCGGCAACTTGCCGGCAGGTTTATACGAACTGAATATCCCTTACGGGGCACTCAACCGCACAGCAACCATAGAGATTTTCCCCGGTCAGGTTACCTATTTCAAGTTCTACGGTTTTTCCGGTTACGATCTTGGCGCGCCAGCAACCTCCACGCCACGGCCCTAAAAAAGAATGTCCCGAAGATTTGCGAAAAAGCCTGTTGGGGTTTCTCAAATCTTCGGGACAGAGTATTCCCAGAGATTAATTCTGTTGCTCTTATCTCGTCATTACCTGCCCTGGAGGCAATTCGATCTGTCTCCGTTTATCATGGCGAACAAAGCGCATAAAGCATAGGGAGGCCATCTACAGCTTGCGATGACAGGGAGCAGGCAATCACGTTTTTCCTGTTTTCCTCCAGTTTCAAAACATTCTTTTCTGCGATTCCCCCGCGCGCGGAGCGGCTGATATTCCAACGGGATGATACGTCGGTTCGGGCTTGGGGGCCGGGCGCGTCAGGGTGGTCAACGGCCGCGATGGACGCGGCAGGTCACGGGTCGGGACCGGACGCGAATGCGAAGATCCGGAGGGGCGGCTCTCGGCCACGCTAAAGATCCGTTCCCCAGCCAGGGAAAAAGTCCCAATAATCAAGACTCGAATGATCCAGACCATGACCGCCACAAAAACTGGGATAATTGAAGTCAGCGTCTTCTCACTCATGATGGTACCGGCCAGGGCACTGTGCGTACGCACCGCCACAGCCACCCCCCACCAGGTGAGCAGGGCATTCATGGCCGCCGCCAGCAACCAGGCAGCGAAGAGGTACCAGACCTCGGCTGGTTCATCGCGCCCTTGCTCAGGAGTGAAGAGCCGGGCAATGCCAGCAAAGTCAATGCCACAGAAGGCAATGGAAAGGATGGTGGCCCAACGAATACCGGCAAAACGCAATTCTGCGCCCAGTAAATCGGTAAGGGCAAAGTCAGTGGTGGAGTAATTGAAAATTTCGAAAGACAGCAACGCTAAAATGAGGATGCTGCCAAAGACGACGCCGCGCCGCAGACCGGCTTTTCGCGTCAGCGACAAGAAGTTAAGGGGAGTAGAAGTCATCTGTCTGTGCCTCCTTCCGAGAGAACAAGTTGTCTTGATTATAGAACATATGTTCTGTTTGTCAAGTTAAAAAATTGTCAGTCATATCATCCTCTTCGGCAAACCATCAGGATTGGACTATTTGATCTTGACTAACTTGACAATGTCACATTCATTTTGTTTTGAAAACACTATGTTTTGTGTCGCTGTGAGCGATAGCGACCGCAAAGCCTGTTTGTCAGGAGACTGCTTCGTTGCAAAGAACGCTTATCGCACAATTAATGTGACATTATCGAGCCAATCAGAGTAAAATGGAAGAGGTGCTGAAAAGCGCTTCACCGCACCACTTATCTCACCTTCTGGATTCCCTATGTCTGCATACACGAAAATCGACTCTTATTTGATCTCTCATCTCAACGATTCGATCGAGGAACTTTGCCGCTTTGTGGCTCAACCTTCGGTTGGGGCACAAAACTGGGGCATGCAAGAATGCGCTGCGCTGACCGCCGCGATGTTCCGCAAACGCGGCTTTGCCACTGAAATCATCCCCACCGACGGCGCGCCAGTCGTCTTCGCCGAACGCAAAGGCAAAAGCGATAAGACCCTGCTCTTCTACAACCACTACGATGTCCAGCCTGCGGAACCGCTGGAGTTGTGGGAAACGCCGCCCTTCGAGCCAAGTCTGCGCGAGGGTAAGCTCTACGGGCGCGGCGTCAGCGATGACAAAGGTCACCTCACTGCTCGTCTCTTTGCGATTGACGCCCTGCTGGCCGAACTGGGTGATCTGCCGTGCAATGTCAAATTCGTTGTTGAAGGCGAAGAGGAGACCTCCAGCGCACACCTGCACGACTTCGTACGCGCCAACCTTGACCGTCTGGCTGCCGACGCTTGCATGTGGGAATTCGGCGGCGTAGATCATGAAGAGACTCCTGTTCAATATCTTGGCCTGCGCGGCATCTGTTATGTGGAACTCTCGGTCGAGACCGCCGCTGTGGACGTCCACTCTGGACTGGGCGGCTCAATCTTTCCCAACGCCGCCTGGCGGCTGGTTTGGGCGCTCAACAGCCTCAAAGGTCCCGACGAACGCATCCGCCTGCCCGGACATTACGATAAGGTCCGCCCGCCGTCAGCCCGCGACCTCGAATTGATGGCCGCCCTGCCAGACACATCCGAGGTGTACAAGAAACAGTACGGCGTCAAGTCTTTTATTAAGGGCCTGACTGGTGGGGTAGATTTACGCGTGGAAGAGGTCTTCAGTCCAACCTGCACCATCTGTGGGTTGAACAGCGGTTACCAGGGCCCCGGCTCGAAGACTGTCCAGCCGGCGCGTGCCTCGGCAAAAGTGGATTTCCGCCTTGTTCCGGACCAGGAGCCTGCCGACGTGCTCAAGGCGCTGCGCGCCCACCTGGACGCGGAAGGCTTTTCGGACGTGGAAATCACCTTCCTGGCAGGCGAGGCGCCAGCGCGCACCGATCCCGACGATCCGTTCGTCAAACTGGTCTGCGACACAGCGCTGGATGTGTACGGCAAGCCGATGAGACTCGTCCCGCTTTCAGGCGGTTCCGGCCCGAACGCTCCCTTCGTCCACGACCTGGGTCTGCCGGTGGCCACCGCCGGCCTGGGTTACCCTGATACACGCACCCACGCGCCCAACGAAAACATCCGCCTCGACCTATATCTCAAGCATGCCCAACACATGGCGCGTCTGCTGGTGGAGTTTGGTCAGTAATGCCAGGATGCTATAAAAATCAGGAAACGTTGTATAATTGAGTCCACTGCAAAAACCTTTTTTACCACAAAGGGCACAAAGGAGCACGAAGTTTTTTTCAAACAATTGTGCGCCGGAATTCAAGATTCTCAATTGAGCCTTTCAGAAATCCTTTGTGTACTTCGTG
>DAOTZT010000198.1:0-7396 GCA_034434255.1 Anaerolineales bacterium
GGTCAATAAGGCCAGGACCAGCAGGATGATCGGTCCGACCAGTTCGCTCAGCACAACTACCCGTCCAGTTTCGGTCTTACGGCTGGCCAGGCCCCCAGTGAAATCACCTGCTCCCCAAACCAGTGCAGAAGAAATTCCGTAGAGAATTGAAAGCATCGCCTTTCACCAGAGAAACGAGTAACAAAAAAGACCCTGCAAATGTTTACAGGGTCTTCCAGTCGGGGCGCCGGGAGTTGAACCCGGGACCTCTTGCACCCCATGCAAGCGCGCTAGCCGGACTGCGCCACGCCCCGTTTGGGCAAGGCGGTATTATAGTCGTAATTCCCAAATCTGGCAATGACCATTTGCCTCTTTTGTATGGTTTTCTCAAAGTCCCTTGATGCCCTGTGCGAAACACAGCAATTGAGAATTTTGACCGCTGAGACGCAGAGTTCGCAGAGATTTTTTGTGGTTCTCTCTGCGTTCTCAGCGGCTCTGCGGTGAAAGATTTGACTTTGAGAAAACCACGAGGCAAAGAGGTATGGTTTTCTCAAAGTCCGAGATTTCGGCGGCGAATTTGGTGAAGCAATTAGTTTTGGCAGTTTTTTTGCCAAAATCGCTCTGTCGCTCCACAAAAGCCAAGACTTGTCAAGCGACTTTGAGAAAGCCATAGCCTCTTTTGGCACATCTTTCTTAAAGTCCGGGTGATGGCTAAAGCCTTGTGATAGCAAGCATCAAAGACACGGCGAGCATGGGCATGGTTGTCAAGGCCCTGACGATTGAGCAAACTGATGAGCAGGTTATTGAGGATCGCCATGGCTCTGCTCATCGAATGACTGGTCATGCGGCTCTGGTCTTCTTGAAAAGTAACATCGCGGCGGTAGTGTAAGCCATTCTCAATTCCTCATTCACTCCGCACAATCGCCAACAGACGTTCAGGAGTTGCCTGTTGAGCGGGTAGGCTGGTTAAACCATATTGCACTTCGTACTCTGTTTCACCCGTGGACAGATTGGTAAAGCGGCGCTCTAGATTGAAGACTTGCTCAAGATAGGGCCAGTCCAGGTAGGCGTTCAACAGGCTGCTGACCGCAATCGTGTACTCCTCCAAACGCCCCTCTTGTTTCTCGACCGTTTTAGCGCTGCGAAAATCCATCGGCGGGTTGCCCACGCCTGGGATGGATTGTTCAGGCGCGAATAACTGCTCGATGGCCTTTCGGGTGTTGGCCTGATTGTCTTTGATAATCCAAACAAAGTGCCCCTCGGCAGTCACAATTGATGGGGAAGAGTGTGCATGGCATCGCCAAAACCGCCTTTTTGCGTAAGTCCAGAAAATTCAAGAACTTGCGAGCGACTACGATTTCATTCCCTTTGTCTTTCTCCACCGCCATTTGCATCAAGCCAATCCCTTGACCGGGAAGATGGGCCGCCAAAAGATGCAAACCAAACCTATCCTCCTGTGTAATGGTGCTGCACACCGTCTTCCCATCCAGCGCAATCACACCCTCCTGTCCACTGGTCGGCACTTGGGCCGGATAGGCACTGACAATTTGTTCCAGCTCTTCTCCATCCACTTCACTACTCAAGAGACGCCGATAGGTGCTGTGATGCGGTAGCGGATACTCAACTGCAAAGCCTTGACCAGATATTCCCGGCGCTGCTGCACCCAATCGGCGATCCCATAGGGCTTGTCTTGCCCACACAACTTTGCCAAGATGAATAACGCCAGGATGACTTCCAGACGATAACGGATGCCCCGACCACCCTTGAGGCGCTTGAGATAATCCATCAGATGGCCTACGCTGAGCAGTTTCCCTGGCGTTCAAACTCCCCAATTTACCGAAGAAGGTCTTTCCTTTCAACCCCCTCCTTCAAAGGCTTTAAGAAAAGCGTGGGCCTTTGCAGGGCCATTTTTGGGTAGAACAATACCCCGCTCGTGCCGTGTGCTGCTGGGTTCTGAACCTGCTTTCGCAGGTTAAGGCCCTACCCGGCAAGTTCCGCCTTGGCCGAAGCCTATCGCGTCGTTGTCGCGAGATTGGGCCCTTTCTGGTGGGTGTTGGCTCAGAACGGAGATGCAGCATCGCGCGCACAGCAGGGCATTTCTCTTATACCATAAACGGTAGAGGCTGTGTAGGTAAAAATTAAATTCAGAAAAATGCTACCGTGCTGCTAAGTTCCTACGGGTACACTCGTTTAATGGTGCGCGGATAGGGAATCGCTTCGCGAACATGTTCAATGCCGCAAATCCAGGCGACTGTTCGCTCAATGCCCATGCCAAAGCCTGAGTGGGGGACCGACCCATATTTGCGCAGGTCGAGGTACCACTTGAAGGCCTCTTCCGGCAGGTTGTTTTCATGGATGCGCTGGAGCAGTAAGTCGTAATCCGACATGCGTTCGGATCCGCCGATGATTTCGCCGTACCCTTCGGGAGCAAGCAGATCCACCGATTTGCAGACCTCCGGCCGCCCAGGCCACGGTTCCATGTAAAATGCTTTGACCGCCGTGGGATAGCCGTAGACGAAGACCGGTTTTTCGTAAAGATTGGTCAGGGCGGTTTCATGGGGAGAGCCAAAGTCAATTCCCCATTCAAATTTGAGCAATTCCTTTTTGGCGGGGTCAGTCTCGGCCTCGTAGAGTTCCTGTAATTTCTTCGCTGCTTCGTCGTAGGAGATGCGCGGGAAAGGCGGTTCGATTTTTTCCAGACGGGAAATGTCGCGGCCGAGGAATTTCAACTCAGGCAACCGGTCCCGCAGGACGCGCTTGACAATGTGGGTGACGAACTGTTCCTCGATTTCCATCAGTTGATCGAGATCACAAAAGGCGATTTCCGGTTCGACCATCCAGAACTCGGTCAGGTGGCGGCGCGTCTTCGATTTTTCTGCCCGGAAGGTGGGGCCAAAGCAGTACACCTTGCCAAAGGCCATAATGTTTGCTTCATTGTAAAGTTGCCCGGATTGACTCAGGTAGGCAAAACCTTCATCAAAGTATTCGGTAGCAAAGAGGGTACTTGTCCCTTCACAGGCTGCCGGTGTGAGGATGGGAGTATCAACGTTGAGATAGCCATGAGTGTCGAGCCATTCCCGGACGGCGTCAATGACCGTAGCGCGCACGCGCAGGATGGCCCACTGGCTGGGCATGCGAATCCACAAATGGCGATGGTCGAGGGCAAAGTCCACGCCTTGCTCTTTGAGGGCCATGGGGTAATTTTCGGCAGCCAGTTGGACAAACTCGACTTTTTTGACGCCAATTTCGTAGCCACCAGGGATTCCTGGCGCTCGTTTGTCTTCTCGCACCTCGCCGGTGACGATGAGAGACGATTCTTGCGGCAACCGGCTGAGTTGGTCGAATGTCGTTTCGTCCAGGTCGCCTTTGAAGGCCACGCACTGGACAAAGCCGGAGCCGTCGCGCACCAGCAGGAAGACCAGTTTTCCTTTGTCGGTGCGGTTGTAGGCCCAGCCCTGGATTTGGACTTCTTGCCCTGCGTATTGTGCAATCTGTTCCACGCGGATTGTTTCCATGGTTCTCTCCTTGAAAGCGGGGGATCAGGTGACCAGGTAATTAGGTAATCAGGAAAACCCGCCTCCTAATTACCTTCTTCCTAATTACCTACTCACTGATCTTAATGTGCAATTCCTTTAACTGCCGCGCGTCGGCGGGGGAGGGGGCGTCGGCCATCACGTCGCGCCCGGCCTGGTTCTTGGGGAAGGCAATGACCTCCCGAATGTTCGGCTCGTCGGCCAGGAGCATGACCAGCCGGTCAATTCCCGGAGCGATTCCGCCGTGCGGCGGCGCGCCGTACTCGAAGGCCTCGAGCATGTGCCCGAACTTGCGCTGGGCGTCTTCCTCGCTGATTCCCAACAGCGAGAAAACCTTGCTTTGGATGTCGCGCCGGTGAATACGGATGGAGCCGGAGGCCATCTCGTAACCGTTGCAGACCATATCGTAGGCATCCGACAGGATCGAAGCCGGGTCAGTTTCGAAGCGGTCGAGGTGTTCGAGGCGTGGCATGGTGAAGGGATGATGGGCTGCGTCCCATTTCTGCTCTTCTTCGTTCCACTCGAACATCGGGAAATCCACCACCCAGGCGAAGGCCAGCACGTCTTTGTCAGCCAGGTGAAGGGCGTCGCGGAACCAGAGACGCAGGGCAGATAACACCTTGTTGACCGTTTTGGCTGTATCGGCCACGAACAGGATCAGGTCGCCGGTCGCTGCGCCGGTGCGTTTCGACAGGGCGGCGATCTCCGCCTCGCTGATGAATTTCGCCCCGGAGCCTTTGGGACCCTCCGCCGTCAGGGCCAGGGTCACCAGTCCTTTTGCTCCGAGTTCTTTGGCCAGGGCAGTCAGATCGTCGAGTTGCTTGCGGCTGTATCCGGCGCAGCCGGGTGCCACCAGGCATTTGATCACGCCGCCTGCTTCCAGAGTGGACTTAAAGACAATAAACTCGCTGCCCGCGAACAGGTCGCCGACGCTGTAGAGTTCCATCCCGAAGCGCAGGTCTGGCTTGTCGGTCCCGAAGCGCTCCATGGCCTCGGTATAGGTCAGGCGCGGCCAGGGGGAGGCCATCAGTTTCTTGTGCGGTGCGACCTCTTTGAGCATTTCGGTGAAGAGACCTTCTACTGTTGCCAGGACGTCATCGCGTTCGACGAAGGACATTTCCAGGTCGAGTTGGGTGAACTCCGGCTGACGGTCGCCGCGCAGGTCTTCATCGCGGAAGCAGCGGGCAATCTGGAAGTAGCGTTCGATGCCGGCTACCATCAGCAATTGCTTGAGTTGCTGGGGCGACTGGGGCAATGCGTAGAACTGACCGGGGTAGAGGCGGGAGGGGACCAGATAGTCTCGGGCGCCCTCGGGCGTGGTCTTGAACAGGATCGGGGTCTCCACTTCGATGAAACCGCGCTCGGAGAGATATTTGCGCATGAACAGCACCACCTCGTGGCGCAGGACCAGGTTGCGTTTCATGCGCTCGCGGCGCAGGTCGAGGTAGCGATATTTCAGGCGCAGGTTTTCGTCCACGGACTCATCGTCGCGGCTGACCACGAACGGCATGGCTTTGGCCGGATTCAGTACGGTGACTTTTTGGGCTACGACCTCGATTTCACCGGTGGACATTTTGGGGTTGAACTGGTCTGCCGGACGCATACGCACCAGGCCTTCTACCTGGACAACCCACTCATTCTTCAGCCCCTCGATGGCTTGGGCTGCTTCGGGGAACTGGTCCGGGTCGGTGACGACCTGGGTGATGCCGAAACGGTCGCGCAGGACGAGGAACACGACCCCGCCGAAGGTACGGATGGTATGCACCCAGCCGGCCAGGCTGACGGTCTGGTTGGCGTGGCTGGCGCGCAGTTCGCCGCAAGTGTGAGTTTTATACATGAGCGCCTCCAAAAGATTCAACACGAAGGATACAAAGTCACACGAAGGAATGAACGACCTTTGAAAATCCATAAAGGGTTTTCTTTGTGCTCCCTTTGTGTCCGTTGTGTTAAAAAACTCTCTGCTTACAAAACAAATCGCCCTCCGCTGCTGCGTTGGGCGATTGATGTGTCTGTGTCACCTGTTAACCGGCAAGGCTTCGCCCAACGCTCCGGGAGGAATCGTTATTATCATTATCATTGTTGTTGGCGAAGCGGATACTGGTCATTCTTGCCTCAGGTTGACGGTATTATAGCATATTCGGGGCGAATTATGGGTTGTCGTATCTCATTTCAAAAGAATATGACCAGGGCTGGCTGTCCGAATCTGGGATGCCATCATGGTTGATATCCCACGCAAACATGGAGATTTCCAGATTGGCGGGAAGATCGTCAACAGGACGTGAAAGGACGTCGTCGAAAAAGATGAGGTTCGCATTCGCTTCTTCGCCAGGGAGAACCTGCGCGGGGGAAGCACATAAAGATTGAACTGTATAGGTGGCAAAAAAGAGAGTTCCGCAAATTTCTCCTCCTCTTCCCCACGTCAAAGCATCAGGACTCTCGTTTTTAATATTGAACCAAAGCGCATATCCATTGACATACCGGAAGAAAACCCCCGCCAATATAGTTATATTGTTTTTAGAGTGCGGCCTGTCTTGTATGGCAATCTTCTTGAGTGTTGAATCGCCAACGAACCAGCCAATTTCTTCCAAATGCAGCACATTGATTGTATCGAATTGAGAAGGCTCACCTCCTTCTTGTGTTACCCTGACCCAGAACACGATTCTGGTATCATCGTATCGTTGTTGGCGAGTAACCTCAAAGCCGGTTAGCCTCCAGCCCTGGCTATCGTTATCCTCCCATAATCTCTTGAGTTCGCTCCGATTTATACCACCTTGAGTAGTAAATAATGCCACTGCCTTTTCATAATCGCGAGCGATGAGGGCAGTGTAGTAATCGTCAAGAACTTGCTTGGCCTGTTGCATCCTGGAAAGAGTTGCAGTCGGCGTATCAACTTCAATTGTTGCTGGAATAGTGGGTTGACAGCCAACAATCAGCAGGAGACTGAGGATCGCTAGGAAAACAGTTGTTTTGTTGATCTTTATGGGTAGTTTGCTTGTTATCTTATTCCAATGATTATGGGCAACCATCTTTGTTCTTCCTGGTAAATGAAGTCCAAACATCAAGATTTCCAGCATCTATCGGGTACAGTTACCAGCAGATGCTGGCAAACGAAAATTCTGTCTGTTTACTTTTGGATTTCCACAACAGCGGGGATGGCATTTTGGGGGTAACAATCACACCAATACTCGGTTACCCACTCCAAGCAACACGGCACTCCCAATAAGCATTCCGGAGGCCAAAAAGGATTCCAAGTCCATCTCTTGCAATAATGGGATGTACAGCACATCCGTACCCAGGAGCAATTGGGAGTGCAACACCCTGTAATGGGACACATTGGTCCCTGTTGTCTGGGCTTGAATATTTACCGAACATCCTCCCGACATGCTAGAAAGTGCATTTATATTGGTTGGTGCAGGAATTCCATCAGAACGTGTTTGCAGTTTCTCGTTTAGATCTTTCCCTTAGCAACGCTTTCTTGTATTGCTTTGCCGGTCTCAAGCGATTTTACATCCTTGATGTTTGTTGAGATGGCTAAATGGATTTCAGTATAAACTAACAGAACTGCCACGACTGAAAGGAACAAATACTTTTTCATAACAACCTCCTCTTTTGGTTTCGCGAAACGAAGGTTGGAATTCAAGACCTATTATTCAGGTTCAGTATATCACAGATTTGGTATTGAAAGGGTGAACCTGGTGTGGCATACTTCCATCTCATCCAGGAGGAAGAGCCATGACCAAATTCACCCTACCCCAGTCAGCCAAATTGACCGACCGCAGCACCTTGGATTTTACCATTGCAGTCTTGGAGCAACATTTTGATCTTTCAGCGAATGGCTATCTTTGCCAAACCCGTGACCTTTGGCAAGTACTGGTAGCTGTAGC
>DAOTZT010000199.1:0-6769 GCA_034434255.1 Anaerolineales bacterium
GCCCAAAAGTGGCCGAAACGGCGGCAACATAGGCCGTTTGGCACGCCCAAACAGGTTATTTTGTAAGGTTCAAATCTGCCGGAAGCCACTTCCGGCGCTTGAGACTACCAACTTTTAGCGGAAAGTAAAGTGTAAGGATTTTTGTTGGTGTGTCGAAGTGCTGGGATAATAGCCTGTTTGCGCGGCAGTCTCCAAAGGGGATGCTATTCAACTGCCGCCCCATCGGTTCGACGCGCTAACAGGATTTTTTGTTGGTGATGTTTAGCCGCTAGGCCAGGGATAGCCTGGCGTTTCTAAATGCTCATTGTTCTGGGCAGGGAGAAAGCGATAGTTGGTCGGTGACCTTGGCGGTTCGGGCAACTTCGCGTCCATAGGCATTGGTGGCTACCAGTTGGAACTCTACCCAGGAATCCTTGTAGTAAGAATATGGCTCTTGTTGGTGCAGATCGTCTGCATCCAGGGTCAGGCTGTAAAGCCCGTCGCTGACCGGCTGCATGACGGTGCCGATGTCCCAGCCGGTGTCGTTGCCGCTGGACTTGCTGCGCAGACGCATGAAGAAGGCGACGAACTTGACTTTTCCTGTGTCCATTACACGCACGGTGATACGCGCTTCTTTGGGCAGGCCGCATTTCCCATAGTAGATGACCGGTTCGGACACCAGCGCCGAGAAAAAACCGCTGGTGTCTGGAAACATGATGATGTTGCTTTCCGGCGTGGGGGTGACCTCGGGTGTATCGGTGGGCGGCGGCGTACCGGTGACGGTGGCGGTGGCGGTCGGCTTTTGTCCAATCAAGGTGGGCGTGTAGGTGAAGGTGGGGGTCGGTTGCGTTGGGGTGATGGTAGGCGTTTGGGAAGGAATTTCGGTGGGGGGCGGCAGGGGAGAAGGGGAGGCGGTAGGCGTGATGACGAGCATGACCAGGTCGGCGGTCGAGCAGGCCAGCAAGGTCAGGGTCAGCAGGGACAAGAAGAGCGCTTTTTTCATAAGGACATCCGTTTTTCCAGATTTCGCCTTTTTATAACGTAATCTGGCGTGGAAAGTCAATCCCCCCTATTCTCCTGAGCATGTTATAATGACATGCATCGGGGTCACAGCAGGCAATCCGCGTGGAATTTGTTGCTGTTCGTCTGACTTGCCCCGATTCGTATCTATGTTCCCGCCCAAGCGGCAATGAAGTTCATCGAAAAATGGGTTCAAGGGTTGATGACCCGACGTGATTGGATTCCTAGTTCGAGCATGGAAAGGAGACGGGCATGAAGACAGTGGTGGCCGGCGCGCTGGGCGAATGTTATGGCGTGTCGGTGCGCGGCATGGAGAGTTTGATCAACCTGGCAAACTTCATCCATCGCACCGATTACTGGCGGCGCGGGCGCACGCTCGACAAATTAGGCATCGAGCAATACAGCGTCAGCGAAGTGACCGCCCTGGTGCGCGAAGGGCTGCCAACCTGATACAATTGCCACACGAATGATTTCCTCTCGACCGGCGCAGTACCCCTCGACTGGTATGGGTGGTTCATCCTGCCCATCCTCATCTCGCTTTTGGATTTATGAAACTTCTGCTCATCCGCCACGGAGAAACGGACTGGAACCTCGCCCAGCGCTTCCAGGGCCAGAGTGACATCCCGTTGAACGAAACCGGCCGCCGGCAAGCGCAGGCTCTTGCTGAACGTCTGGCTGCTGTGCCATTCGAGGCGGTCTATTGCAGCGATTTGCAGCGCGCTGTCGAGACCGCTCGAATCATTGTCAGCGCGTCGAACCGTATGCGCGGCTCTGGCGCATCGGGATTTCGACCTGACATGCGCTTGCGCGAAGTCCACTTTGGCGATTGGGAAGGCTTGACCTACCATAAAATCAAAGCCAAACATCCCGCAGCGCTCGCGGCCTGGGAAGCCAACATTTTCAAAAACGCGCCACCCAACGGCGAGACTCTCGAAGGGCTGGCGCTTCGTGTCCAATCCATGCTGGAGGAACTACGTGCCAGGCACCCAGGCCAAACCGTTTCGATTGTCGCTCACGGCGGCACGCTGCAAACCTTGATTTGTCTTGCCCTGAATCTTCCGCCGACGATGTACTGGCAATTCTCTCTTTCTCCGGCTTCGCTTTCGGAACTCGCTTTTTATCCGGCGGGCGCGATTCTCAACTCGCTCAACGACACGGGACATCTGCCCAAGTCTCCGCCGAAGAAAGCGTGGAATCCGATGTCGAGGAGAATAAAACCTTGAAACGAAAAAAGATTGTCGTATTTCTATTGGCTGGCATTCTTGTGCTGATGGCAATTGGCATTACCTTGCCATTCTTCTCAACTGATTTCGCCTGTTTGTCTTGCGGCTGTGACAGCGAACCACAATGCCCGACCTCCCTTCCGTCTGCTGAGTTGGCTGTTTGTCAGGCGAGTATTACTCAGACACATCAGGCAATCAATACTCAAGCGCTTTCCGCTGCCCAGACATTAGTTGCCCAAACTGTGATCTCCGCCGCCCTCAGCGCCACTCCTACCCCAACCGCCTCCGCCACGCCGACGGCGAGACCCACGCGCACGCCCATTCCCACCTCCACCGTCTGGCGGGTGGAGCCTGTTGCCACATCTGTCACGATGCCCTATAAGTATCTCGATATTTATGGAGTTGATGACCTACCTTCATTTGACGTTGGCAGCCGCTGGAAAACCCACTCTTTTGACGAAAACGGTGACGGTGAGCCGGACCTTTTTCTCTATACCGATTTGACGGTAGAACAAGAACAGAATTGGCGTCAATCCCTGCTCGAGTTCTTGATAAAACGTGGAGATGTCTCCCAAATAGATATAGATAACAATGCTTTTGCAGTATTGGACGCCCTCGATATTGACCTTGACCGCGATGGATCAAGGGAAACAGCCTTCGCGTATGTATTCGGGCCAATTCCTCACGTTTACTCTGTCGTTGGCGTTGCTGCCATGCGCGATGGGAAGATTCTCGATTCGACCCCGCTCGATTGGCAGGGAGAGAATGTTGAAGCAATGCGCCTGATTGGCGTTCCTATTTCATCAAGCCAAAACGCCGTGCTTGCGCACCTGACCACCGTTACGAGCGGTTCGGGAGTATATCCGCATATTTACCGCCGCCTGCTGGTACTTGAAAATGACAAACTCCGCATTGCTTGGGATTGGGAATATTTCGGCGGCGGGAGAGCGGGGCTAGCTTTCAGGAATATCACAACGAAACCATTCGTTTTTTGAACCTGACAAGCCATACCGAGAAGAACCTGTTACTTTCCCGTAAAACAGAAAAATTCTCCTCGCCTTTCGATAACCCTGCCAATTATCTCAACTATGCTTTGGAACTGCCTGGCGAATTGGTCTTTTCTTGGGTAAATGGGAAATATCAACTGACGCATTTTTATAACGGCGATAGTTTTGTTCCCATTCGTCCGTTGTATTTTTTGACCCACGCGCCCAAAATGAACACCCCCCTGCTAATGGATGGGGACAGAAACGACTGGTATCAAGTAGAGTATCAAGACGCGCTGCGCGGCTTTGGAGTTGAAAACTATTCCCGTTCGCCTGGTCTGCGTTCTTTTCGTATGGCATGGGACGACAACTGGCTTTATTTTCAACTGGAAACAGACCCGTACTCGTTGATTCATCTTGCTTTTGATTCCGACTTGCAGGGCGACTTTGACAGTCATATCTTGAATCAGGACGATAGCGTTTTTCAAATCAATTTGATACCTCCTTCTGGTGGTTATGCCCCACAGTGCAAACTGTATGAATCTGCCATGATATATCCGCGTAAGGAAACGATAAGCGCTCAGAGCGTTGATACAGGCGCGTTTGAAGGTGTTTGTAGATTGGAAGGTAAAATTCCTCTTTCCTTGTTGGGACTTGCTTCTCCGTTGGTCGTAAAAACTGGATATGCCCTTCAGTGGCAAGACACTACACCTTCAATTTACTTGCCTTACTCATTTACCCAATATCTTCCTTCATCTGGTCAGGTGATAGGCTTTGTCGCTTTTTCAGAGAATAAACCGATGGAAAAATTATATTCCCTCAGGGAACTGATACATCCCAACCTCCAAGACCCCACTACCTGGGGAACGCTGATTTTCATCTCAGACCGCTGAAAGAAAACATGACCGCAAATGTATTGATGGTTCAAGGCACCAGTTCCTCTGCCGGCAAGAGCCTGCTCGTGACGGCGCTGTGCCGCATCTATGCGCGGCGCGGCATCAAAGTCGCCCCGTTCAAGGCGCAGAACATGTCGAACAATGCCGCGGTCTGCGCCGACGGCGGCGAGATTGGACGCGCCCAAGCCTTGCAAGCCGCCGCCGCGGGCATCCCTCCCAGCGTGGACATGAACCCGGTCCTCATCAAACCCGAAGCCGACTCGCGCTCGCAAATCATCGTCATGGGGCGCCCCTGGCACACGCTGGCGGCAAAAAACTATTACGAGAAAAAAGCCGTCCTATGGGAATATGTCACCGCCGCCCTCGACCGCCTGCGCGCCGCCTACGACCTCGTCCTCATCGAAGGCGCGGGCAGCGCGGCAGAAATCAACCTCAAGCGCGGCGACATCGTCAACATGGCGGTGGCGCGTTATGCTCATGCGCCCGTCCTGCTGGTCGGGGACATTGACCGCGGCGGCATCTTTGCCCAACTTCTCGGCACGCTCTGGCTGCTCGAACCCGAGGAGCGCGCCCTGGTGCGCGGGCTGGTGGTCAACAAGTTTCGCGGCGACCTTTCCCTGTTCGACGAAGGGGTGAGAATTTTGGAGGAAAAGGGGGACGTCCCGGTCCTGGGCGTGATTCCGTATTTGAAGGATTTATCCCTGCCCGAGGAGGATTCCGTTTCGGTGGAATCCGCTTCGCGCTCACCCCGGCCTGCTTCCGTCCATCGAACCGACATCGCCGTTTTGGCCTTTCCGCGCATTTCCAACTTCGACGACTTCGATGTGCTCCAAGCGGAGCCAGGCGTAACCGTGCGTTATGTTTCTTCGTCCGCTGACTTGGGGCATCCACACGCCGTCATCCTGCCTGGCTCCAAAAGCACCATCGCCGACCTGAATTGGCTGCGTAAGACTGGGTTGGCAGATGCCGTCATCGCTTTTGCTCGTAAAGGCGGCGCCGTGGTCGGCATCTGCGGCGGCTACCAAATGCTTGGCGAATCCATTTCTGACCCACAGCATGTCGAATCAAACTTGGAAAGAACTTCAGGCTTGGGCTTGCTCCCTGTTCACACCCGCTTCTCGAAAGAGAAAGCCACTTACCAGGTCCGAGCGCGCCTGGGGATGAAAAACCTCCCCATTTTTCCTCTCGAAATTCGGGAGGCTTCAGCCTCGATGAGCCTCGAAGGATACGAAATCCACGCCGGCGAGACGGAGAGCCCGGCTGCGTGGTTGGAAATCACGCATCGAAACGGCCAGCAGGTTCGGGTCGCGGACGGATGCGTTTCGCCCGACGGTAAAATCTGGGGTTGTTATCTGCATGGCATTTTTGGCAACGATGAATTCCGTCATGCCTGGCTCGAAAGTTTGGGCTGGAGCGGCACGGCAGTGTCGCAAAAGCAGGTTTTCCGTCACTCATTGGAGATGTTGGCCGATGCGGTGGAAGAGGCCTTGAACATGAATTTGCTGGAGGAAATTCTATGGGGCAAATGACCTTGCTGCTGGGCGGCGCGCGCAGTGGAAAGTCGTCGTATGCCCAAACCCTGGCGCAAGAGTCGGGCAAGTCTGTAACCTACATTGCTACGGCTCAGGCGTTGGACGAGGAAATGGCGGCACGTATCCGGGCGCATCGCGTGGAACGGCCCGCTGCCTGGCAGACGCTCGAAGTGCCGTCCGGAATCGCCTCGGCGGTCGGTCATCTCGAATCCGAACTGGTGATTCTGGATTGCATGACCTTGCTGGTGACCAATCTGATGATGCCGTTCGTGACTCAAGACCAGGTAGACGAGGCCCCTTTTGCCGAAGCCGTGTATCGAGAAGTGGCCGACCTGCTGCGCGTCATCCGCCTGGAAAGGCAAGATTGGATCGTCATTTCCAATGAGATTGGGTTGGGGCTGGTCCCGCCCTATCAAATGGGGCGGGTGTATCGCGACTTGCTGGGCTGGACAAATCAACGCCTGGCCCGCGAGGCCGACCAGGTGTTGTTCTTGGTGGCCGGGATTCCGATGACTGTGAAATCTCCCAAATGAAAAGGTGTGCGATGAAAAAGTTTCTTTGACTGTCTTTGGTTTGTATGGTTGTTTTGGCAGGATGCAGCGGCTCGAAAGCGGTTACAAACGGCCAAAACCTATATTTCGAGCGTGGCTGTGTATCCTGCCATGCGCGCGATGACAGTTACAGCGTTGGCCCTTCATGGAAGGGCTTGTACGGTTCGGAGGTGCGTTTGGACGATGGCTCGTCGGTGATCGCGGATGACGCTTATTTGCTCGAATCGATTCTCGACCCTACGGCCAAGATTGTCGAGGGCTACGCGCCCGGCTCGATGCCGCCAATGGACTGACAGAGACCGAGGCCAAACAGTTGATAGAGTATATCAAGACGCTTCGTTAGAAACGACCGCGGCATCTGTCCGAGTTGCCTGCCCTGAGCGGAGTCGAAGGGCCTGCCCCGCGCTCTCTGCAGGGTACCTGGACTGGACCTCCACTTTGGAGTTTTGACAAAACGTAACTACCTACCCTGCGAGTAAGGAAACGGGCTGATGAGCAAACAAGGCGCGCAAGAAGGCATAGACATTTCTCTCTTGCTTACGGCAAGTTGAAATGACAGCCTGCAAACGGGCATAGACTTTA
>DAOTZT010000200.1:0-1584 GCA_034434255.1 Anaerolineales bacterium
CTCGATTCCCTGCTGGAGATGGCCGCCCGCGCCGGGCTGTTTGCCGTCATCTCCTTCCGCACCGGCCCCGGTCGCAGCGACTTTACCTTCTACCGCGACGGCGCAGGGGAATGGTTCGACCCCTCCCTGCTTATCGAAACTGTCTGGACCGAGCAAGCCGCGCAGGATGCCTGGGTCGAGATGTGGCGTTACACCGCCGAACGCTATCGCGCCAACCCGATTGTTGTCGGTTACGACCTGATGGTCGAACCGAATGCCGACGAAGCGCTGCTCGACCTCTACGACCCCGCCGACTTTTACCCGCGCTACGCCGGCACGCTCTACGACTGGAATCAGTTCTACCCGCGCCTGGTGACCGCCATCCGCAGCGTGGACGCCGAAACCCCCATCCTGGTCAACCCGATGGGCTGGGGCAGCATCCCCTGGCTGAGCACGCTCCAGCCGGTGCAGGACGAGCGAGTGGTCTATGCTGTTCACCAATACGGGCCTTTTCAGTACACCCATCAGCAACCAGCTGACCGGCGTCCCTACCCCGGCAACTTTGACGTGACCTGGGACGATCTCCCCGACCGCTTCGACCGCGACTGGCTGCTGAACTGGCTGGCGCCCATTCTGGCCTTCCGCGAACGGACCGGCGCGCCGGTAGCGGTCAACGAGTTCGGCGTGGTGCGCTGGGCGCCCGGCGCCGCCGACTTTCTGCGCGATGAAATCGAATTCTTCGAGCAGAATGGGCTAAATCACGCCCTGTGGGTCTGGGAGCCGACCTATGAACCCTGGCGTACCTCGGTTGATATTAACCACGCCATGTTCTACCCTTTCGGCCCCGACCCGAACAACCTGCGAGACGTGGAAAACGACCTGATGAACGTCATCCTGGATTCCTGGCGACAAAACACCCTGCGCCCCTCTCCCTGACCCGATGGAGATTCCCATGTCCCGCCTCACCCGCTCTCTTGCTCTCGTGCTCTCCCTTCTCTTCCTCTCCTCCGCTGCCGACGTTCCCAACCCGGAGCGCGGCATCTACAACTGGCCCGCCGACTTACCCCCTCGGCGCTGGCGGGCTATGCCGCGCAGGTATATGCCCTGATAAATTTCTGGACACTGGCGAATTTCTGATATGAGGTGTATATTTCTCTCGAACCGAGAGCCCAGGCGACAGAACCTGGATTTGTGCAAGGTATAGCCTATGGCACAGGCGGTGGCTTGTAACCGCTACGGGTAATCCCGCGTTCGGGCATTGGAAAAGGCATAGGGGAACGAAGTTCCCTCGACCAACCTGGTCTGGTATTCACCCGCACGATTGGCTATGTCGCTTGCTGAGTTCTCATTCATACCCTGCCTCTATCGAAACGATGCCAGATCGTCTCGTATAGTTGAGTGCTGCTTGAAACCGGCGAAGTGGCCGGATTTTTCTTCAGAGGCCACTTTTTCGCCAGAGTCCAGTAAATTTCATAAGGAGGCTCTTATGCGCAAGATACTATCGCCGTTTATGTTCCTTCTTCTGGTCTTTGGTCTCTGCCTGTCCCCGCAGGGAAAGGCTGCGCGGCTGCACGAGACCCCCCTGCCGACCATCGTCCTCGCCAT